>JAFQJL010000014.1 GCA_017414965.1 Clostridia bacterium | reverse complement strand
GACCAGTGCAGCAGTGGCAGAATCCGTAGAAACCTTTGCAGATAAGCTCCTGCAGAGCCAGATGATCTTTATCCCCGGCGGTTTCTCCGGCGGTGATGAACCGGACGGCAGCGGTAAATTCATTACGGCATTCTTCCGCAACGGAATCATCCGCGAACGTACCAACGAACTTCTGAAGGTACGCGAAGGTCTGATGTGCGGTATCTGCAACGGTTTCCAGGCGATTGTGAAGTTGGGTCTGGTACCCTACGGCGAAATCATCGATACGGACGAAAACTGCCCGACCCTGACTTTCAACACCATCGCGCGTCACCAATCCCGTATTGTGCGCACCCGCGTGGCTTCCAACAAGTCCCCGTGGTTGGCGAACACCAACGTTGGTGATATCTACAATGTGCCGATCTCTCACGGCGAAGGTCGTTTCCTCGCGGATGAGAAGTTGATTCTGGAATTGGCGAAAAACGGACAGATTGCCACGCAGTACGTGGATCTCGACGGCAACGCCACGGGCGACGTGCGCTTTAACCCCAACGATTCGCTGTATGCCATTGAGGGTATTACCTCTCCCGACGGTCGCGTGTTCGGTAAAATGGGACACAGCGAGCGTATCGGCGACGGCTTGTATAAGAACGTCGAAGGCAACTATAACATTCGTATGTTTGAATCCGCTGTTCAATATTACAAATAAACGGAGGTATTCCCATGGCTTACAAGACCGATATTGAAATTGCACAGGCCTGTCAAATGCGCCCTATTGGCGAGATCGCCGCGGCGGCACACGTTGACGAGCAATATATCGAACCCTACGGTCGATATAAGGCAAAGGTCGATCCTGTACTTCTGAAAGAAACCGATCGTCCCGACGGCAAACTGATTTTGGTGACCGCCATTACACCCACTCCCGCGGGCGAGGGTAAAACCACCACCACGATCGGTTTGGCTGACGGTTTACGCCGTATCGGCAAAGACGTGACCGTGGCTCTGCGTGAGCCTTCCTTGGGCCCTGTGTTCGGCGTCAAGGGCGGTGCCGCAGGCGGTGGCTATGCACAGGTGGTGCCGATGGAGGACATCAACCTGCATTTTACCGGTGACTTCCACGCGATCGGTGCTGCTAACAACCTGTTGGCGGCGATGCTGGATAATCACATCCAGCAGGGCAATGCGTTGGGCATTGACGTGCGCCGCGTGACCTGGAAACGCTGTGTGGATATGAACGACCGCCAACTGCGCTTTATCGTTGACGGTATGGGCGGCAAGGCCAACGGCGTGCCGCGTGAGGACGGCTTTGATATCACCGTCGCCAGCGAAATTATGGCGGTGTTGTGCCTGTCTTCGTCGTTGACCGACCTCAAAGAGCGTCTGTCCCGTATCGTTGTCGGCTACACCTATAATGATGAGCCGGTCACTTGCGGACAGCTCAAAGCGGCGGGCGCTATGACTGCTCTGCTGAAAGAGGCCATCAAACCCAATCTGGTGCAGACTTTGGAAGGTACCCCTGCGTTTGTGCACGGCGGTCCCTTCGCCAATATCGCGCACGG
>JAFQJL010000002.1 GCA_017414965.1 Clostridia bacterium | reverse complement strand
TTAATTAACGGGTTGTGTGTTTCGTTCTTCCTGTCAATACATTGTTTAATTTTCAAGGTCCTAAGACGCCGCCCGCAAGCGGACAGCTTTATTAGAATACCACAACCGTTTCCCTTTGTCAACACCTTTTTTGCGTTTTTTCTAACTTTTTTTCAGAGTTTCCAAAGCGGTGTGCAATTCTTCCCATTCTTCGAGCAAATCAACTTGTTTTTCGGTTTCTTTATCCAAATTCGCGGTGACTTCCAGCAACGCTGCATAGTCCGCCGACAGTTCGCCACTATCCAGTTTCTGCTGCAAAGCGGCGGCCATCTGCTCGCTTTCGGCAATCGCCTCCTCGACTTTGCGGATCCGTGTTTCGGTTTTCCGCAGAAGCGATGCCTGTTCTTTTCTTTCCTTATATAGATTGGTCTTCGGCGCCGCTTTCGCAATTGACGGCGCGGTCGCCGTCCGTTGCTTTTCCGCAAAGGCGTCGTAGTCACCCTCCACCAGCTGACAGCCGACAGGCTGCAATCCGATGATACGATTGGCCATACGATTAATAAAATAGCGGTCGTGCGATACGATCAACATCGTGCCGTCATAGCCGGAGAGAGCTTCCTCCAACGCTTCGCAGGACACAATATCCAGATGGTTGGTCGGCTCGTCCAGCAACAAGAAATTATCCCGCCGAAGCATCAGCTTAAGCAGCAGCAGGCGTGCGCGTTCGCCACCCGACAACACCGCCACCTGACGAAACACATCCTCGCCGAAAAACAGAAACGCCGCCAGCGCACTGCGCAGAGCCGTTTCGGTCATCGTGGGATACGCGCTCCACAATTCTTCCAGCACGGTTTTACGGTCATCCAGACCGGCTTGCGTTTGGTCGTAATAGCCGACGCTGACCTTTGCCCCTTCCCTCACCGAGCCAAACCACGGTTCCAGCTCGTGATTGAGGATCTTGAGCAAGGTGGATTTGCCGCAACCGTTCGGCCCCAGCATAAACGCGCGATCCTTGCGGCGAATCTGGAAGGTGACGTCGCGAAACAGTTCGCGATCGCCGAAGCCCATACGCAGACGCTCGACATTCAGCACCTCGTTGCCGCTGGTGGTTTCCGCAGTAAAAGCAAACCGAATGGTTTTATCCGTCGCCTCGACCTCCGTCACCTGCTCGCGCAGGCGCTCGACCTGCTTTTCTTTGCTCTCCGCCTGTCGAATGCTCTTTTCACGGTTGAATTGCTTAAAGCGCGCAATGGCTTCTTCAATTCGCTTGATCTCGGCCATTTCGGTTTTATGATGCTTCTCGGCAATCTCTTGATCCTTGGCGCGTCGCTCGCGGTGTGCGGAGTAGTTGCCGTTTGTGCTGTACAATCGACCGTGCGACAACTCGAACGTGCGATCGGTCACGCGGTCAAGGAAATAGCGGTCGTGCGAAATCACGATGAACGCGCCGGTGTAAGCGCGCAGGTATTCCTCCAACCATTCCACCGACGCGATGTCCAAGTGGTTGGTCGGCTCGTCCAGCAACAGCAGATTGACATCCGAAAGCAGCAGCCGCGCCAACGCCACTTTTGACCGCTGTCCGCCGGACAGCGTGTCCATCCGCTGTGAGAACGCGTCCTCTGAAAAGCCAAGTCCCAGCAAAGCGGCGCGGACGCGATTGCGGTAGTACAAGCCGCCCGTCTCTTCGAAGCGTTCGCGGAGGGCGCTTTGCCGTTCCAGAAGTGCAGGCGAGTTGTCGCCGCATTCCAACTGCAGATGGATGTCCTCCAGCTCGGCTTCCATATCCATAACCGGTTGGAATACGCTGACCGCTTCCTCCCACAGTGTGCGGCCGCCGTCGCGTCCGACGTACTGCTCCATATATCCGACGCGCGCGTTATGCGACAGCGCTACGGTACCTTCGTCGGCGCGTTCTTCACCGGTGATGATCTTGAACAGCGTACTCTTTCCGCAACCGTTGGCGCCGACCAAACCGACCTTGTCGCGATCGCCGACCTCCAACGATACGTCGGCGAACAGCTTCCGTTCGCCGAAATATTTGCCTAATTTTCCCGTTGACAGCAACGTCACGCTGTTCACCTCCTGTACAAAAGAATTGGCGGAGGCAAGCCTCCGCCCAAACGATCAAATGTGTGAGTGGACCGATAAGCCGAGTTCTGTCGTTGGACAATCATCTATCTCGACCGTCTGTTGCCAGACGGCTCAAGCTGCTCGTCGAAACACATCGGGCCGATGTATCGTTTCAGTCAGCATTGCACCGGATAGGGTTTGCAGGGCCACGCTGTCTCCAACGTGCCGGTGAGCTCTTACCTCGCCTTTCCACCCTTACCTATATTATATAGGCGGTATCTCTCTGTTGCACTTTCCCGGCGGTCACCCGCGGCGGCCGTTAGCCGTTATCCTGCCCTGTGGTGCTCGGACTTTCCTCACATAAAATGCGCGATTGCCTGTTCCACTCACGCCAAACATTGTAACCAAATCTGAAAAAAATGTCAAGCGGCGCTTACCGCAAACTCAAAAAACCGGCCGCCGATCCACGCTCGCCGTGAGTGGCGCGATGCGACCACAGCACCTCTGGATGACAGACGGTGCACAAATCGGTCACGGTGATATGGGAAGGTGACACGCCGGCCGCGATCAGTACGCGGCGGTTAAATTCCCACAGATTGATGTGGTATTTGCCGTTCCCGTCGTCGGTGTAGCAGTCGGAGTCAAACAACGGATGCTTGGCAAACGCCGCCCACACCGGCTCATCCACCTCGAAGCAGCACGGACCGATGGACGGCGCGATCCCCACCAGTACGTCCGCCGGATCAGAGCGAAATTCGGCGGTCATTTTCTCGATCATACGCGCACCAATCTCCGCTACCGTGCCTCGCCAACCGGCGTGAGCCATACCGATGACGCGGCGTACCGGATCGACGAAAAACAGCGGCACGCAATCCGCGTAATGCGTACACAGCACCACGTTCGGATCGGCGGTGAGCAATCCATCGACGTCGGTATATCCGCGCTCACGCGTGATGCCGCGACCGCGATCCGCCGCCGTGACGGTGCGGATGTTGGCGGTATGTGTTTGCGCCGCCAGCACCATATCCTCCGCGCGCACGTCCATAGCGGCGGCAATGCGGCGGTAATTCTCGGTCACGCACTCCGCGCGATCGCCGCGATTATATCCCAAATTCATCGACGCGTAAATCCCCTCGCTGACGCCGCCCAATCGCGTGGAGAAGCCATGGCGAATAAACGGCAACGCTTCCAGCGACGGAAACGCGTAGTACACCACGCCGTCGTGCGTATGCGTGGTCAGCGTGTGCGAAATCGGCAGTTCCATACCCTTTCCTCCAGCAAAATTTAGAAAAAAACAAGGCCTTGCGGCCTTGCTTTTTTATTTCAGAATGTTGATCTGCCCAAGCAACGGGACGGTCTCGCCGCCACGATTGTTGGCCGCCGCCACAATACCGAAGATCATCAGCACCAGACAGCCTATGCTCAGACCGGAGCCAATGAAATCCACGATCGGCAACGCCGAGATCACGCCGGCGATCACTTCGCCGATCAGCAACAACACCGCGTTGTTGGCGTGGCTCATCGCCCATTTATTCTCCTTGGAGATAAACAGCGGAATCAAAAAGAGGATATTGAACAAATAACCAAGGATCGCAAACAGCTTGGTGTTAGTGTCCGGCACGTAGACCGGCTCGACCACCGGTTGTACCACGGTTTCCACTACCGGCTGCTCACCCTGCGGTTCTCCGCAATTCGGGCAAACGGTCGCCGTATCTTCCAATACCGTACCGCATTTTTGACAATTCATACGTCTACCTCCTTTTTATTCTTTGGTTTGAACGGATTAATACATACCGCCCATGCCGCCCATATCCGGTGCCGGAGCAGCCGGAGCCGGTTCCTTAATATCGGTGACGAGCGACTCGGTGGTCAGCACCATCGCCGCAACCGAAGCCGCATTCTGCAACGCCGAGCGCGTCACCTTGGTCGGATCGACGATACCGGCTTCGAACATATCGGTGTATTCTTCGGTGGCGAAGTTGCAGCCGTAGTTCTTCTTGCCGGCCGTGCGGATCTTATCCAGAATCACGCTGCCCTCCAGACCGGCGTTCAACGCGATCTGGCGCACCGGCGCTTCCAGCGCCTTCTCCACGATCTTCATACCCGTCTTGACATCGCCGTCGGCTTCGGCAATCAGCGCCGGCAGAACGTCCGCCGCGTTGACAACCGCCACGCCGCCACCGGCCACGATGCCCTCTTCCACGGCCGCCTTGGTCGCCGAGAGCGCATCCTCGATGCGAAGCTTCTTTTCTTTCATCTCGATCTCGGTAGCCGCACCGACCTTGATGACCGCCACGCCGCCGGCGAGTTTCGCCAGACGCTCCTGCAGCTTCTCACGGTCGAACTCGGAGGTGCTGACCTCCAGTTGCGAACGAATCTGAGCCACGCGCGCCTGAATGGCGGCCGGATCGCCCGCGCCGTCCACAATGACGGTGGTCTCTTTCTGCACCTTGACCTGGCTGGCCGTGCCGAGCATATCCATCGTAGCATCCGCCAGTTCCAGACCGATGTCGCTGGAGATGACCGTACCGCCGGTCAGGGTGGCGATGTCCTGCAGCATATCCTTGCGGCGATCGCCGAAGCCCGGTGCCTTGACCGCCACGCAGGTAAAGGTACCGCGCAGTTTGTTGACGATCAGCGTGGTGAGCGCCTCGCCCTCCACGTCTTCGGCCACGATCAGCAGCTTGCGACCGGTCTTCATCACCTGCTCCAAAAGCGGCAGGATATCCTGAATGTTGCTGATCTTCTTATCGGTGATCAGGATGACCGCATCCTGCAGCACCGCTTCCATCTTATCGGTATCGGTGACCATATACGGCGTGATATAGCCGCGGTCGAACTGCATACCCTCCACCACGTCGGTGTAGGTTTCCGCCGTCTTGGATTCCTCGATGGTGATCACGCCGTCGGCGGTGACCTTCTCCATCGCCTCGGCAATAAGCTCGCCGATGACCGAATCGCCCGCCGAGATAGTGGCAACGCGCGCGATATCGCCCGTGCCGCTGACCTTCTTGGCGTTGTTTTTCAATTCTTCTACAACCGCGTCAACCGCTTTCTGGATGCCGAGCTTGACGCCCATCGGGTTGGCACCGGCCGCCACATTCTTCATACCCTCCTGAATGAGAGCCTGCGCAAGCAGCGTCGCCGTGGTGGTACCGTCGCCCGCCACGTCGTTGGTCTTGGTCGCCACCTCTTTGACGAGCTGAGCACCCATATTCTCAAACGGATCGTTCAGTTCGATCTCCTTGGCGATGGTCACACCGTCGTTGGTGATCAGCGGGGCGCCGAACTTCTTATCCAGCACAACGTTGCGGCCGCGCGGACCCATCGTGATCTTGACGGTATCCGCCAACTGGTCGATACCGGCCTGCAACGCCTTGCGGGCGTCCTCGCCGTATTTAATCTGTTTAGCCATTATGAATTACTCCTTTCAATCAATCGACGATCGCCAGAATGTCGCTCTCGCGAACGATGGTGTAGGTTTCGCCGTCCAGCTTGACCTCTGAACCGGCGTATTTCGCCGTCAACACCTTATCGCCAACCTTTACGGTCATCGGCACGATCTTACCATCCACCACAGCGCCCGGGCCGATCGCTACGACCTCTGCCACCTGCGGCTTCTCCTTCGCGGAACCGGCCAGAATGATGCCACTCGCGGTGGTTTCCTCGGCCTCGCCGAGTTTGACGACCACGCGATCCGCCAACGGTTTAATAGACATAACTAAAATTCCTCCTTAAAGAAATGTGTTTCCTGTTTTGGTTAGCACTCTCAATGTTTGAGTGCTAAAATCTATTGTAATCATTTATGCGAAAAAATCAAGGGGTTTTTATGAATTTTTTGAAAATATATCAGCGTCCGAAGTTTTCCGAAATCTGCATCGGGCGGTCGAGCAAGCTGACAAGCGCCTCACGCGGCGGTTTCCCCTCGTAGCAAATGCGGTAGCATTGGCTGATAATGGGCAGTTCCACCTGCATCTCCTGCGCCAACTGATAGGCTGCCGCCGAGACGAAATAGCCCTCCACCGTACCGACCTGTCGCACGGCATCCGCCGCCGAAACGCCCTGCCCGATGAGAATGCCTGCGCGGCGGTTGCGCGAGTGCATACTGCCGCAGGTGACGATCAGGTCACCCATACCGGACAGTCCCGAGAAAGTGGCCGGTTTGCCACCGAGCGCCACGCCCAGACGGGCGATCTCCGCCAAACCGCGCGTCATCAGCGCCGCTTTGGTGTTATCGCCCAGATTGAGACCGTCGCAAATGCCGGCCGCCAGCGCGATCGCGTTTTTCAGCGCGCCACCCAGTTCTACGCCGACCATATCGTCGGTGGCGTAGATACGGAAGCTCGCGCACATCAGCAATTCCTGCGCCTCCTGCGCGTCCGCCATATTCTCCGCCGCGATACACACCGAAGTGGGCACACCGCGACCGACTTCCTCGGCATGAGACGGGCCGGACAGCACCGCCACGCGCGCCGTCGGCAGTTCCTCTTTCAAAACCTCCGAAAAACGACGGTTGGTCTTTTCCTCCAAGCCTTTGCCGGCGTTGGCGACCAACGCGCCGTCCGGCAGATGCGGTCGCATCTGCCGCGCGGTCGAACGAATGGCAAACGACGGCACGGTCATGATGATCAGGTCGGCGTCTGCCACACACGCGATGTCGTTGGTTAGCCCGAGCGACAACGGCACCGGAATGCCCGGAAGCAGTTTCTTGTGCTGACCATCCCGACGGATGGCCGCCACCTCTTCCTCAAACGGCGACCACATCGTTACCTCGTGACCGTTTTTATGCTGCAGGGTCGCCAGAGCCGTTCCCCAGCCACCGGCGCCCAGAACCACGATCTTCGCCATATTACACCTCTTTCTTAGAGCCAAAGGACAGCTTGCTTTCGGTGCCGTCGATCAAGCGACGGATGTTGCCGCGGTGCTTGATCACCACGATCACCGTAATCAGCGCCGGAAACAGCGTGCACACCAGCGACATCGACAAGCTGCGGTCGTCAACCAAATGCGTAATCACAAAAGTCGCGACCGTCATGACCACACCGGCGATCATCGAGCCGAGCGAAACGTAGCGTGTGATCGCCACCACCACGATAAAACCGGCCAGCGCAATGAGCGCCACCCGCCAATCCACCACCAACAGCATACCGAGCGTGGCCATCACGCCCTTGCCGCCACGGAAATGGTAGTATACCGGAAACAGATGACCGAGAATGCAAAACAGACCAGCCACGTACATACCGATGATCCACACTTCCTCCGACTGATAGCCGATGCCCATAAACAGACGGCTGAGCACCACCGCGATCGCGCTTTTCGCGAGATCGCCGACGGTGGTGATGATCGCCGGTAACGGACCGAGCGTGCGCAGCACGTTGGTCGCGCCCGCGTTGCCGCTTCCCATATCGCGAATATCCTGCTTGGCAAAATACCGACCGACCAAAATCGCCGGATTAAAGCTACCGAGCAGGTATGCCGCCACGGCCGATACGAGCAACGGCAACCATTTCGCCGCCAAAAAATCCAAAAGGTCCATATACTTTACATCCTCCGATGAATCATACTTATGATCGAAAGCGATTATTCCTTTTCCTGCATTATGCTTTTGTAAGCCGGTCGAATAATCTTTCCAGCGCCAATCAATTCCTCGACACGATGTGCACTCCAACCAACAATTCGCGCCACCGCAAACAACGGCGTATATAGTTCCATAGGTATACCAAGCATCTCATACACGAAGCCGCTATAAAAATCCACATTGGGGCTTACACCCTTATAAATGCGCCGCTTTTTGGCAATAATGCGCGGCGCCTCCTCCTCAATAATTTGATACATCGTTAGATCTTTACTCATATTTTTGGCGGCAGCCAATTTTTCTACATACGATTTCAAAATGCGTTCACGCGGATCGGAAACGGAATATACGGCGTGTCCCATACCATAAATCAGCCCCTTACGATCAAACACCTTTCCATCTACAATCTGCTCCAGATAAGCAGCTATTTCATCCCGATCAGCGACATCCGACACATGCGATCGAATATCCTCCATCATCTCCATTACTTTGATGTTAGCACCGCCGTGCTTCGGCCCCTTCAAAGAAGACATAGCCGCCGCTATTGACGAGTAGGTGTCCGAACCCGAAGAAGTAACCACGCGCGTTGTAAAGGTCGAGTTGTTACCACCACCGTGCTCCATATGCAACATAAGGGCAACATCCAGCACTTTAGCCTCTAGGTCTGTATAGTTGCTGTCCGGTCGTAACATGCGTAATAAATTTTCTGCCGTAGAAAGATCCGGTAACGGACGGTGGATATACATACTAGCGTTCTTTTCATAATGGTTATATGCGTGATAAGCATACATCGCCAGCATTGGAAATTCCGCAATAAGTTGAATGCATTGTCGAATATTATCCGCCAAATCGGTCGAATCCACGTGTTCATCATACGATGCCAGCGTTAAAATACTACGTGTCATAGTATTCATAATGTCCTTTGACGGCGCCTTCATAATAACATCGCGTGTAAAATTGGTCGGCAAGGTGCGGCTCTCGCCCAAAAGAATCCAAAAATCTTTCAATTCTTCTGCCGAAGGAAGTTCACCAAACAACAACAAATACGCCGTTTTCTCAAAACCAAATTCCGTTGCACCAAGATTATCAATCAACGTATTAACTTTATAGCCCCGATACCAAAGTTCGCCATCACACGGAATTCGCTCACCATTCTCTTCCTTAAAAGAAAGGATTTTGGATATATTAGTAAGGCCTGTTAAAACCCCTTTACCGCTCAAATCACGCAGGCCGCGATTGACACCATAATTATCAAACAATTCATTGGAAATCGTATCATTTTTAATGCAAAGAGAACACCGAGTATTGGCGTAAGCGTTTAATTTCTTATACATATGGCAACCTCCTTTGTTATGCACGATAGTATTATAAACGAAATTGGCAATAATTGCAAGGTTTGCCGCGTGTTCATATTTAAAATAAATATGAACAAAAACAGCGACCGCTAAACAGCGGTCGCCGAATACTTACTCAACCAGTCCCAAGCGGCGGGCGGCATACAGATAAAACAGCATACAACTGGAATACCACTCCGAGCAGGACGACGGCTCGCCGGTAAGAGGATCCAACTCCTGCCCCAGCTTGACCGTGTCATAGCAGCGCGTCCACGCCTCGATCCACCGGTTGCACAGATGATCGAAATCCGCCGAAAAGCCGTAATCGTCCATCCAGCGCGTGCAGCGCAAGGCAATCAATGCCTGCGAGAAATAGCCCCAGCAATTTGCGTCGGTATGTTTTTTCCACGTCGGATCGGCTATCGACACCGACGGGAACGGATACGGTGTCCAGAAGCTCTCGGGGTTATGGATATGTTCGCGGTACAGGCGCTCGATCACCTCGACGTCGGTTTCCGGATCCAACACGTGCTCGGAGAACAGGTGGAACAGCGTGCTCGACTGCACGCGGCGCTTGTTTCCGTGTCGGTCGACATCGTAGAAATATCCGTCGAACGGATCGTAGCAATGCTCAAACAGTGCCAGCTTGACTGCTGCCGCCTGCGCGCGCCACGCATCTGCTTCTGCCAACAGCCCCAACTCGTCCGCCATATCGGCGAGCGCCGTTTTGGTGTTATAAAAATGACAGTTCATATCCACCGCCAAGATCGGCGTGACATCGTCCCCCGTCGGCAACACGCCGGCGTCCATCACCTCGCCGTCGTGCGAGTGATTGCGCGGATATGCCATTCCAAGCAGTCGACCGCTGTTGTCGTGACCGCTATCGTAGCCGCAGAACATCTCGATAAGACCGCGGCCGGTGGTCATTCGATGGCGGCAAAGCCACGCGTCCCACGCGACGGCACTTTGGTAGATCGTTTCCAAAAACGCGCGGTCGCGGTTCATTTGATAGACCTCAAAACTCAGCCGTGCAAACGAAACGCACTCCTGAATTTGCGAGTACCGGACGGCGATGCCGTCCTTTTTGGCCGCCGCAAACGGCAGTTGTCCGTCCGGTCGCTGATGCTCAATAAACAGGCGAACGGCGTTTTCCGCCAACTGCCGCTTCGACGGATCCAGCTTGGCATAAAACACCGAGTCGTACACGTGCTCCAGCCAGATACCCGGGTAGGTATCGGAAATAAGCAGAATTTCTCGCCCGTCCGGAAAAAACGGGACGGTATGTACCTCCGCCAACCGACGCGCGATCTCGGCGCATATAGCGGTGATTTTGCTTTTCTGCATTTGCAGCGCCTCCGTAGTCGTTATTCCTCGTATAGATCGTAGGCACAAAGCATCGCTTTTCCGATCTCGTAAAGAGCAGTGTTGACCGCCTTCCAGACCGACAACGGCGGACTGGCCAACGTGTCGACGATTTTTCCCTGATAAATAAAATCCGCGCGATCGGACGGCGCGGCCGTGTGTACCTCAAAGTTGAACGTCCCTTGATAGCCGATATCCTTCAGCCCTTGCAAGACGGCATCCCAGTTTACAGACGCGTAGGCGGAATAATACGGCATCGTGTGGGCATCCAAACGGATATGTTTATAGGTGTCGGTAATATACCCGCAATTGTCATGAGCGTGAATACTGGTGAGCTTATCCCCCAGCGACAAAATGGATTGGTATTGATCGCAATCCTTTTCAAAGAAATGATTGGCGTGACCGATATCCCAGCAAGCCGTCACCATCGGATGATCGACGCGATCGATCATCTCGCGCAGGTCGCTGCCGTTCCACAAGAAATACGGATCGGCATAATTGCCGATATTTTCGATCTCCACGCCCACGCCGTATGCTTCCATATAGGGAATGAGCGCGCGGTAAAAGGCGATGTTGTTTTCGAAAAATTCTTCGCGGGTGTTTCCCTCCACAGCGCTCGGATGAACGACCACCGCCGGAATCTCAAGGTAGTGGCAAAACTCCAGCGTTTTTGCAATCGTATCCACTGCTTTTTCGAAATGAAGGATCGCATTCCCGCCGGGCGCATGTGCCTGTGTGGCAGTCAGACCGGCTCTGGCAATGTCGTCTTTTATCCGAAGCGCCGTTGCTCTCCGGTCGCCCTCCAAATAAAGCGGGCTGATGCGAAGATCGACGCAAGTAAATCCACATTCTCGAATGGCGACGAGCGTATCAAAAAAGCTGACGCCGGTCTTGGTATATCGGGCAGAAGAGCCGTTATAAAGCGACAATTTCATCAGGCGATCCTTCTTTCCGCAACTTTAGATTATATTTATTATATATCAAAACATCGGATTGTCAACCATCTTGTAAAAGCATAGAAACCCCACTCTTGTTTCAGCAAACAAGAATGGGGTTTCGTGCGAAAGAGCGACCAAAAGTAATGTGCCTGTCCTGTTAGACAAATTGGAATTGGACGGCATGTTATCTCTGCTTCTTGCTTTTTTCAATTGCGATACTGGAGGTAATGGCATAAATAAGTATGATTATGATAACCACTCCCGCAATGTAAGTTATCCAGCCAGCATCAAAAAGTATTGCAAAGCCAATAAGCAAAAATGTAATACCCATAAGAAAAAACACAATTGCAGTCTGACGATAATAGGGCTTTTTATTCATTGTTTCCCGTTCTTTTTTGG
>JAFQJL010000013.1 GCA_017414965.1 Clostridia bacterium | reverse complement strand
TGATTGTTAGACACCCGATGAATGGTGTACGATACACCAAGCCTGTTCGTGCGGTGAACGATATTAAATATCTCACTCTGGAAGAACAGGAAAAGTTTATGGAAGTGGCGAAACGCTCGCACAACTATTATCAATACGCCCTGCTTCTTGAAACCGGTCTGCGCACCGGTGAGCTTGTGGGATTAACGTGGGATGCGATTGATTGGAAGAAACGGACATTGACCGTCAACAAAACCTTAGAGTATAGACACAAACAAGGTTACTGGCGTGCAGGACCGCCGAAAACACAACAGAGTTATCGGACAATTCCTCTGACAAGCAAAGCCTATGAAATCCTTGAAAAAGTTTACGCTAACGTGCGTTATCGAAAAGAGGCAGACACACTTTCACAAACCTTGGAGTATACGGATCGGCGTACCGGAGAAAAATCAACCCTTGTAATGAGCGACCTTGTTTTCATCAACTGGCGAACAGGAGAACCTGCGAAAAACAGTTCTTATGATACCCACCTTTACAAACTGTGCGACGAGGCAAAAATCAAGCGGTTTTGTATGCACGCCCTACGCCATACATACGCAACCAGGGCAATCGAAAGCGGTATGCAGCCGAAGGTGTTGCAGAAGCTGCTCGGACACGCCAGCATCAAAACAACGATGGATCGTTACGTCCACGTAACCGAGGATTCGTTGCTGAAAGCAATCAGACAGTTTGAAAATGCCTCAAACGCAAAATGAAGTTAGAAATGGTGTAAAAATGGTGTAAAAACCAAAACACCATATTGCAAAAGCCCTTGAAAATACTGGGAAAATAAGGAGATATGAAGATATATGAAATTAGGTATCGTCGGACTGCCGAACGTCGGCAAATCCACGCTGTTTAACGCCATCACCAGCACCAAAAACGCCGAAGCGGCGAACTATCCGTTTTGCACCATCGAACCGAACGTCGGCATCGTGGCGGTGCCGGATCCGCGACTCGACAAGCTCGCAGAGCTGTGGGATACCGACAAGAAAACGCCGGCTATCATTGAGTTCGTGGACATCGCCGGTCTGGTTAAGGGCGCCGCACAGGGCGCCGGTTTGGGCAACAAGTTCCTCGGAAACATCCGCGAGTGCGACGCCATCGTGCACGTGGTGCGTTGCTTTGACGACGACAACATTATGCACGTCGTATCCGATGTGACCAAGGCCGAGGCGGTGGATCCCGCCGCCGACATCGAAGCGATCGATCTGGAGCTCATTCTCTCGGACGTGGAGATCGTGGGCAACCGCTTGGGTCGTCTGGCCAAGCTCGGCAAGACCGGCAACAAGGATGCCGCCGCCGAAGCGGCGTGGTTGCAGGGGTTGGCCGCGCACTTGGACGCCTCCAAACCGGCGCGTACGTTTGAGTACGACCCGAAGGACGATATGCAGGCCGCCGCCATGAAGGAGATGGGACTCCTTTCGCAAAAGCCGGTCATCTACGCCTGCAACGTGGGCGAGGACGATCTGATGGACGGCATCGAAAACAACCGTTATTTCCCCATCGTCAAAGGCATTGCGGAGGCCGAGGGCGCGATGGTGGTGCCGATCTGCGCCAAAACCGAAGAGGATATCGCCGATATGACGGCGGAGGAAAAACGCGAGTTTTTGGCGGAGATGGGCGTTTCGGCGTCCGGTCTGGATAACCTGATCACCGCCAGCTACAGTCTGCTGGGACTGATCTCGTTCCTCACCGACGGCAAAAAGGAATGCCGCGCGTGGACCATCAAAAAAGGCACCAAGGCGCCGCAGGCCGCCGGTAAGATCCACTCGGATTTCGAGCGTGGATTCATTCGGGCGATGGTGGTCCCGTACGACGTGCTGGAGTCTTGCGATTTCAGCATGGCTAACGTGAAAGCCAGGGGTCTGCAACGGACCGAGGGCAAGGAATATGTGATGCAGGATGGCGACATCGTCGAGTTCTTGTTTAACGTGTAAATCAAACATAAAAAAATCCCCCGACCGATTGGTCGGGGGATTTTTCTTTTGCTTACTGTTTCTCGTAGACAGAGACCTGCTTGCGGTCTTTGCCCAGACGCTCGAAGCGCACCACGCCATCGCTGGTGGCGAACAGGGTGTCATCCTTACCGATGCCCACGTTCTCACCCGGATGGATGTGGGTGCCACGCTGACGGACGAGGATGTTGCCCGCGAGGACAAACTGACCGTCGGCACGCTTGGCACCAAGACGCTTGGATTCGGAGTCACGACCGTTCTTGGTCGAACCCATACCCTTTTTATGCGCGAACAGCTGGATATTGATCTTCAACATGATTGTTACACCTCCGCATTTGTGAGTTGGATTTTCTGGGGATAATCGTCGGCAAGAGCCTCCATATGCAACCGAAATCCCTGCAGGATATCGGCGCATCGAGCGCATTCTGCCGGTGACAGCGTAAGTTCCATTTTACCGGTATCGTCCACCACGACGGTTGCCCGCGCGCCGATAATCTCGGTAATGGTGTTGGCTGTCAGATAGGCCGCTGAGGAAACGGCAGCACAGACGATGTCGCTTCCGGCGACGCCGCCGCAATGCCCTTCCAATGCATATCCGCATAGGGTGTGATCCCTATACAGGAACGTGGCCTTCACGGGATTATTCCGCGGCTTCGACAGCTTCCGCGGCCGGTTCCTTCGCCTTGCGCGGCGCACGCTGGTTGATCTTGTTGATCTGCACCTTCGTGTACGGCTGGCGGTGGCCCATGGCGCGTTTGCTGCCCTTCTTGGGACGGTACGTAAACACGTTGATTTTCTTGCCCTTGCCGTTCTTCAGAACAGTGGCTTCGACGCTCGCGTTTTTGACATACGGAGCACCGACTTTGAGTTCCTTGTCGTTATGCAGCGCGACAACTTTGTCGAACTTCACGACGGACTCTTCCGCGGCATCCAGCTTTTCGATGAACAGAACGTCGCCGTCCGTCACCTTGTACTGCTTGCCGCCCGTTTCGATAATGGCGTACATAGTAGGAATCATCCTTTTCTTTAGACTCGCTGTTCACAGGTGGCGCAAGGCGCACTTATCCCTTTACCCGTAACATGCGGCAACGCCTATTGTAACATAGGTTTTTTTAATTGTCAACCCCTTTTTTCTCGGAAAATCGGTTGTGTGCGATAAAGATTTATGGTATGATAACAAACAGAAGGGGGAATGGGAATGATCTCTCAATCCGTTGCCGAGCGCGTGCTCAACGCCGCCGGCGAGACCGGCGGGGATTTCGCCGAATTGTATATGGAAAACGGCTGCAGCAGCCGTGTATCGATGCGGGGCGGTGTGGTGGAAAACGCCGCCTACTCCGAGTCCTGCGGCGCCGGCGTGCGCGTGCTGAAAGGCACGCGACAGGTATACGCCTATACCGCCGAAACGAGCGAGGAGGCGCTGATCGCCACTGCTCGCGCGGCGGCCGCGGCGCTGGACGGTGTCGGCGAGGGGCGGGAAATCGCCTTTGCCGCTACCGCCTACGGTGCCACGGCGCAGATTCCGACCGGCTCGGTGAAAAACGATCGCCGCATCGCGTTGCTGCGCGACGGCACCAACGCCGCCAAGGCGGTATCGTCCGAGATCGTGCAGGTGTCGGCGCAAATTCAAGATAGCCACAAGGATGTGTTTATCTGCAACTCCAACGGCGTGTGGGCAACCGATAAACGCCCCTCGGCACGGTATTATATCTCGGTCGCCGCCAGCGACGGCACCGAAATGCAGACCGGCGGCGAGGGCCCCGGTCGCGGCATGGGCTTCGAAACTTTTGATCAGTTTGACGTCGCCGCCATTTCCGAAGCGGCGGCACGCCGTGCGGTGACCATGCTGCACGCACCGGAATGTCCGGCCGGCGCGGTGCCGGTGGTGATTGACGGCGGCTTTGGCGGCGTTATTTTCCACGAAGCGTGCGGGCATTCGCTGGAGGCGACCGCCGTTTCCAAAGGCAATTCGGAATTTTGCGGTATGCTGGGCAAGCCGATCGCCGCGCCGTGCGTCACCGCCATCGACGACGGCACCATCCCCGGTGCGTGGGGATCGATCGGCTGCGACGACGAGGGCACGCCCTCGGCTCGCCGCGTGTTGATCGAAAACGGCATTTTGTGCTCGTATATGATGGATCTGCTGGGCAGCCGTCGGATGGGATTGCCGGTGACCGGCAACAGCCGCCGACAAGATTACTCCTTCGCCCCCACCTCGCGTATGACCAACACCTATATCGCCGCCGGCTCGGACGACGAGGAGGCGATGATCCGCACGATGGGCGACGGTCTGTTTGCCAAGGCCATGGGCGGCGGCTCGGTCAATCCCCTCACGGGGGAATTCAACTTCTCGGTCAGCGAAGGCTACTGGGGTGAAAAACGGCGAGATTCTCACACCGGTCCGCGGTGCCACGCTGGTGGGCAAAGGCTCGGAGATCCTGATGAAGATCGACCGTGTCGGCCGCGAGATGTGGATGGCGCAGGGCGTCTGCGGATCGATGTCCGGCAGCGTCCGCACCAACGTAGGACAGCCGCGCATCCGCGTCAGTCAGCTGACGGTCGGCGGTAAAGGAGGTGCGCTGTGATGACCATGCAAGAATTTCGTCTCGCCGCGTTTAAGGCGGCGATGGCGCTCGGCTGTGAATCCGCCGAGACGTTCGAAGTCAGCGGCGGCGATTTTGAAGTCACCGTATTAGACGGCGAGATCGACACCTACGCCAGTTCGCGCTCGTTTGGCGTGGGACTGCGCGTGATCGTGGCCGGCAAAAACGGCTACGCTTACACCGAGCGACTGGACGCGCCGGAGGATCTGGTGCGACACGCTATGGACAACGCCGCGGTCATTGAGGACCCTGACGTAATCCCCATGCAAGGACCGCAAACGTACGCCGCCGTACAGGCGCCGGCGCAACCGTTGTGCGATTTAAGCGAACGAGAAAAGATCGAGCTTGCGCTGTCGATGGAAGCCGCTGCCAAGGCAGCGGATCCGCGGGTAGCGCGCACCGAATACTGCGGCGTGACCACTTCGTGGGCGCACACCGGCATCTACAACACCTATGGTCTTTGTGCCGAGGAATCGACCAAAAACGGCTCGACGCTGTGCTACGTCATCGCCGAACAGGACGGTCAACCACAATCCGGCGGCAGTTACCGCGGCGGTGTGGCGGCCGCCGATCCGACGGCGCTGGTGCGCGAGGCAACCGAGGACGCCGTCTCCAAATTTGGCGCCGCGCCGGTGCCGCCGGGGGATTATCCGGTGATCCTGCGCTACGACGCGGCCGAGTCGTTGCTCGGCGGATTTTCGGGTATGTTTTCCGCCGATGCCGCGCAAAAGGGATTGTCCCTGCTCGCCGACAAGGAGGGGACACGCATCGGCTCGGAGGCGGTCACCATCATCGACGATCCGTTACACCCAATCGATCCGACCGCGTTTGATGCGGAGGGCACCCCCTCGGTCACCAAAACCGTGGTAGAGCGCGGGGTGCTCAAAACGCTGTTGCACAACCTCAAAACCGCCAAAAAGGCCGGCGTGGCCTCTACCGCCAACGCCAGTCGCTCGCCGGCGTCGCCGGTGGGCATTTCCCCCACCAATTTCTATCTGCAACCGGGCACCAAAACACTGGATACGCTGTTGACCGAAATGGGCGACGGTCTGCTCATCACCGAGCTAAAAGGACTGCACGCCGGACTCAATCCCGTTTCCGGCAGCTTCTCGCTGCTGGCAAACGGCTTTGAGGTGAAAAACGGACGCATTGGCCGACCAGTCGACCAGATCGCCATTGCCGGCACGTTCCTATCGCTTCTTTCGGACGTGCAAGACGTCGCGTGCGATCTCAGCTACGACCACTACGGCTGTGGCGGCATCGGCGCACCGTCTGTCCGCATCGGCGCGCTGAAAGTCGCCGGCGCTGAATAAAAAACAAAAATCTGCCCCCGATTTGAAATCGGGGGCAGATTTTTTCTTTTTCATTATTCAGCCAGCAGGTTTTTCGGATCGCACATCTTAATGGTGCGCTCGTTGACCTCGACCTTTTCGCCCATCTTCTTGATCGGCTCTTTCAGCGATTCCTCGAACTCATCGCCCTTGATGTTGTACAGGACACTCTTGCGCGAATCCTTATAGTACTCATCCTTGGACTTGTAGGTGTCCGTATCGTAGTCGTAACGGACCACAAACGCGATCACCTTGTTGGAGCCGCTGGCGGTGTACTCAACGGTCGTCGCTTCGCCGTTTTTCAGACCCTGCAACGCCTTGGCGAGATCCTTGTTCGCGCTCTCGCCGGTCGCGACCATGCTGGTGAAGTTGAGCTTGATCTCCTCTTCCTCTTCCTTATCGGTCGTGGTGGTGTCATTCTTATCGGCTTCCTGCTTCGCTTCCTCGTCGGCCAGATACTTCTTGTAAACCTCCAGCACGTCGGTACCGTTGTTGTACATATCGAGGTAGCCCTTCATCTGATCCTTGATCTTGGTCGCCTCGGCATCCTTCAGCGCCGCGCCTTCCGAATCCACCAGACTGAGCGTGAAGGTCTTGTACACCAGATAATTGGTGTCAAAATACTTGCGGACCTCGTCCTCTTTGACTTCCTTCTTGCCGCCCTTGTCGTACAGACCGTAGAACAAGGCGCTTTCCTCAAAGTTGTAGCCGGTGATCATCTTCTCGTAGTTCTCGCGGTTGAAACCAAACTGCAAGAACTCCGCTTCGTTGTACTGCTCCATCTGCTCGGCGAGACTCTTTTTGTCCTCATCGGTCAGCGTCAGCTCGTTTTCTTTGAGAAGATCCTTGACCACCTGCTGACGAATGAGCGAATCCTTCGCCATCTGCTTGACGTAATCGTCCAGCTTCATTGTGAGGGCGGTATCTCCCTCGCCGTAGGTCTGATCCATATCCCAGATCTGCTCGGCGGTGTAGTTGTTGTAGTACGCGGTGTAATACAAACCGCTGTTATAATACGCCTGATAGAACATATTATACAGGTTTGCCAGATACTCACCGGTGGACACCTCGTAGCCATCGATGGTCATCGCGTTGGCCGGCGTGGAACAACCCGCACAGCACAACACCAGCGTCACCAGCGCACAGACCGCCGCCAGCAAACGTTTAAAATTCTGCATATCGAACATCCTCCTAAAAATAGAAAACTCGCATATATAACACATTATAACGGATAACCGCCAATTTGTAAACTGTCATTTTGAAATTTTCGCGAATTTCCCAAAATTCGCTTGACTTTTGTGGTGGTTTCCCCGTATACTACCCGTATACTACGAGTTGTAACTCAAAGAAAGGGGGTGCTGTCTATGTGGGAGATGCTCACGCATGCCGTGACGCACGCGGTCACCGATACGCTTCGGTTGTTGCCGTTTTTGCTGTTGACCTATTGGTTGATGGAGATATTGGAACAAAAGACCGGCGAAAAGGCGGAAGCGGCGGTTCGTCGCGCCGGCAAATGGGGGCCGCTGTGGGGCGGCATCCTCGGTGCCGCACCGCAATGCGGATTTTCGGCGGCGGCCTCCAGCTTGTACGCCGGTCGCGTGTTGACGGTCGGCACGCTTTTGGCGGTGTTTCTGTCCACCTCGGACGAGATGGTGCCCATTATGCTCTCCGGCATCGCCAGCGGACAAGCCGAGGTCTCCACGCTGGTGTACATCCTCATCAGCAAGGTGCTGCTCGGCGCGATCACCGGTTTTTTGGTGGATCTGCTGTGGCGTCGGAACGACCACATCGACATCCACCTCATCTGCGAGCAGGAGCACTGCGATTGCGAGGAGGGCGCGTTTAAGTCTGCCGTCAAGCACACGGTCAAGATCGCCTTGTATCTGCTGGTCATCGGGTTAGCGATCAACCTCGCCATCGAATGGCTGGGCGAGGATACCCTGCATACGTGGTTTACCGATCTGCCGGTGCTGGGCGTGGTGATATCGGCGCTCATTGGCCTGATCCCCAACTGCGCCGCCTCGGTGGCGGTGACGCAGTTGTATCTCGACGGCGTGATCACCACCGGCGCGATGCTCGCCGGACTTCTGACCGGCGCCGGCGTGGGACTGCTGGTGCTGTTCCGCCTCAACCGTCGCTTAAAAGAGAACCTCATCATTACGGGGGTACTTTTTGGCTCCGGCGTGGTGTGGGGATTGTTGGTCGATCTGATCGGGCTGGTGTTTTGATCCCGACGTCCCAACATCGCTGAAAATTTAATTTCAAAATAAAAAATCCCGCTGTTTTCATTGAAAACAGCGGGATTTTTTGATTGTTTTATTTCTTGCCTACGAGACCCAGAACGCCACGGACGATGAACAGAGGGCAGGCAAACAGCAAACCGAAATGAATGTCAAAGACAATAGCAAAAAGCAGACACGCGCCAATCGCAATATCAAAAATCGCATTTTTCTTCAAAACAGCCACCCCTTCCGGTTGTGTCGGTATTTTTATCTTTTAATCCTGTTCCCAGTTGTGCCAGACGTTTTGCACGTCGTCGTTATCTTCCAACAGGTCGAGCAGCTTTTCCATTTTGACCGCCAGTTCCTCATCCGCAATGGCGGTGGTGGTGGACGGTACCTGCGCCAGATCCGCCGACACAAACTTGTAGCCCTTGGCTTCCAGATCCTCCATCACGGCGGTGAAATCCTCCGGCTCGGTGCGGACCTCGAAGATATCCTCGTCGGCGAGGAAGTCGGCCGCGCCGGCTTCCAGCGCATCCTCCATCACCTGATCCTCATCCAGATCTTCGCCGTCGATGACCAGCACGCCCTTCTTCTCGAACAAGAAGCCGACGCAACCGGTCTGACCGAGGTTGCCGCCGCATTTGTCGAAATAATGGCGCATATCCGCGGCGGTGCGGTTGCGGTTATCGGTCAGGGTTTCCACGATGACCGCCACACCGCAGGGGCCGTAGCCTTCGTACTGCAGCGCTTCCAGCGCCTCCGCCGAGCCTTCGCCCGCCGCACGCTTGATGATGCGGTCGATGTTATCGTTGGGGACGTTATTCGCCTTCGCCTTGGCGATGCACTCCTTCAAGCGGGAGTTGGCCGCCGGATCCGCGCTGCCGCCCTCGCGTACCGCGATTGCCAGCTCGCGACCGATCTTGGTAAAGATCTTGGCTTTAGCGCCGTCGGTCTTTTCTTTTTTGCGTTTGATGTTATTCCACTTGGAATGTCCGGACATAGAAATTTACCTCACTTATCAGACAAAATTTTCACTTAATAGGTCGGTTCGGTCGCCGACAGGTACGCCGCGTTGACGTACGCCTGATCGGTCCAGCCGATCTCCGAGCTGTTGTAGGAGATGCGATACCACTCGCCCTCCTGCGCGTGGACGGTAACGTCCGAGCCTTTCGCCAAACCGCCGATATACGTGCCGTCGGTAGACGGCGCATCGCGCACGATCAGCGAGTCGGTCGCCCAACCGGTAGCCGGGAAGGACGTAAAACCGGCGACAGGCACAACGGCATCCGCTTGTGCGGTGGTACCGGTCGTGCCACTGGTGGCACTCGTGTTCGAGCCGGTCGTCGTGCTGCCGACACCGGACTGGCTGCCGCCGGTCGTCGAGCCGGACGGAAGCGTGGTGGTAGTAGTCGACATCGTGGTAGACGTGGTGGTGCTGGTAGACGTAGTGGTCTTGGGGGTCTCATCCTCCGGCGAACGGAAGCAGGCCGTGCAACACAGCAGCAAAGCCACGCACAACACAATCGTACATACGCGTTTCATAGGAACAATCTCCTCTCAAACCATATTTATTTCATTATAACACAAGTTTTCGCTCTTGAAAAGTCCCTATTTTACATTTTTTGGTCGTGGTAGGCCAGCAGCAGATCCACACATCGCCCGTAGCTGTACGTGCCGTCCGGCACGCCCTGCGAAGAGATAAAGCCGTCGTTAACGGCGTTGGACATCTCCTGTACCGGTCCGTCAAACGCGTCCCAATAGTCGTTTTGCGCGTTTAGGTCGCGGCGAAAGCCGGCGTCCACCGTCGAAGCGATTTCCACCGCGCGATCGGAATCGCGGCGGTTGAGCGCGTTGATGCTGTAAATATACGCCATATAATAGCCGGAATAGCGGTAGTCCGCCGAGGGATGCGCGGCGCACGCCAGATACGCAAAGAAATTGCATTCGTCCTCGCGGGCGAAGCCGCGGGTGTGCGCCAGCTCGTGTGCGGCGGTAAACGGCACACACCACGCCGGTTGATCGACGTTGACATTGGCCTCCGCCAGCATCGGAAAATACATGCCGGTCACGCCGGTGTACGACCACGCATGCGACAGCACCACCGGCTTGACGCGGTTGGTGGCGCCCCACAAAAACGGATACGCGTCGTCCAGCGCCGCATAGCCGTCGCCGGCAACCGATAAGAGCGCCGTCGGCTTGGTCGTCAGGCGGACGGTACCGTCGGCATTCTCGCCGAGTTCGGCGCGCGCCGCGGCCGCTTCGGCGGCGAAATATTCGCACAGCGCCGCCAGTTCGGCGGTGGAATGCTCGCGGACCGTCAGTCCCATCTTTTCGGCGGCCGGCAGGCGATAGAAATTCACGCCGTGCAGCAGCATATACAAAAGCAGCAGCACCGATAACACCCACGCGATCGGTCGCAACAGGCGGTAGAGAAACGCCCGTTTATGCGGCGCGCGGATCAGCCTCACGATCGCCACGATCAGCAACACCACACCGGCAGGGATGCCGACAACCACCAGCAGCTCGGTCAGCGAAAATGGGATCCATTGCACCAGCCAGCCAAACGGTATGGACAGTAAACGGAACAACCCGCCGGTCACCACCGTTTCGGTAAACGCCGGAAACAGCGGCAGCACCACATACAGCACCACCGCCACCGCCGCCGGCAACGCCGCAAGCGCCAGCGATATCCATTTTTTACGACGGGACTCGGTCATACGATTTCCTTTCATCAAGAAAGCCCCTGCGACCGCAGGGGCTTTTTCGGTTTACAGTTGATCCAACGCCTGCTTGATATCGGCGATGATGTCGTCGGCATCCTCGATGCCGACCGAAAAGCGAACCAGATCGGGACGAACACCCGCTTCGGCCAGCTGTTCGTCGTTCATCTGGCGATGGGTGGTAGAGGCCGGATGCAGCACGCAGGTGCGCAGGTCGGCCACGTGAGTGGCGATAGCCGCCAGCTTCAAATGACTCTGCAGTTTACTGGCGCTCTCGCGACCGCCCTTGACGCCAAACGAAATGACGCCGCAGGTGCCGTTGGGCATATATTTCTTCGCCAGCGCGTGTTGCGGATCGCCTTCCAGATCCGGGAAGGACACCCACGCAATGCGGTCGTCTGCCTGCAAGGCCTTGGCGACCTTCATCGCGTTCTCGCAATGGCGCGGCATCCGCAGATGCAGCGTATCGATGCCCTGCGACAGCAACCAGCCATTCATCGGCGACGGACTCATGCCGAGGTCGCGCATCAAATGGGTGCGGCACTTGGTGATGTACGCCGCGTTGCCGAAATGCTCGGTATAGACGATGCCGTGGTAGGTCTCGTCCGGCGTGGTCAGCTCCGGATATTTGCCGGCAGCCGCCCAATCGAAACGGCCGCTGTCGACAATGATGCCACCGAGCGCCGAGGCGTGACCGTCCAGATACTTGGAGGTGGAGTGCACCACGATATCCGCACCGAATTCAAACGGGCGGCAGTTGATGGGCGTCGGGAAGGTGTTATCCACAATAAGCGGCACCTGATGCGCGTGCGCCACCTTGGCAAACAACTCGATATCCAGCACCTGCAAGGACGGGTTGGACAGCGTCTCGCCGAACACCAGACGGGTGTTCGGGCGGAAGGCTGCCTCCAGCTCCGCTTCGGTGGCATCCGGCGCCACAAAGGTGCAATCGATGCCCAACTCTTTGAGAGTTTTGTAGAACAGATTAAAGGTACCGCCGTACACCGCCGACGAGCTGATGATGTGATCACCGGCGTGAGCAATGTTGACGATGGACATGGTGGTGGCCGCCATACCGGCCGAGGTCATCACCGCGCCGACGCCGCCCTCCAGCGCCGCCACCTTACGCTCCACAGCGTCGGTGGTGGGGTTAGCCAGACGAGTGTAGAAAAAGCCAGCAGCTTTCAGGTCGAACAGATCGCCCATCTCCTCCGCCGTTTCGTAACGGAAGGTGGTGCTTTGATAGATCGGCAGTACACGGGCTTCGCCGGATTTGGGTTCCCAGCCTTCTTGAATGCACTTGGTGCCCAGCCGCCAATTCGGATTACTCATATCGTATCGCTCCTTTGCGAACATTTTTTTCAATTATACCATAAGAGAATCGAACTCGCAACGGTTTTTATAAAGAAAATTTGGTTTGTACTGCCTCCGATTTCTCGTCATACGACAGTATGCCCTCGAAATCGTCGTTGTCCAACCACCAATTTTCACTTATAAAAACTGCTTTGCACCGCGGAGAATGGATTTTGGTGGGATTTTTTCGTTTCTGAATGCCGATGGGCTAACGCCCATCCAATGAAGAAACGGGAAAAGCACCCAAAAGACTTTTCTGCGGCGATGCGGGGTTCGGCTCTCTTATGGTATACCACACAAGAGCCGAACTCGCAACGGTTTTTATAAAGAAAATTTTACGCGATCTTCACATCGCTGTAATAGTGGTGCAGGATCTCCTCCCACGAATACCCCGACTGCGCCAGAAACTGCGCGCCGTATTGGCTCATCCCAACGTCGTGTCCGTAACCCTTGACGTGAAACACGAAATCGCCGTCCTCGTAAGCGACGGTGAAGCACGCCGACCGCAGCTTACACCGCGACCGCCATTCCGTCCCTTCCACCGACACCCCGCCGACCGTCTGGCTGACCACCGTACCGGCTGCCGACCGCTTGGCGTCGTCCTTGACCCAGTTCTTGGCATCCCCCGACAGATCGATGCCCTTGACGCTCTCCATCGCCTTGGCGAAGGCCGGCGCGGACAGGGTTACCGTGGTTTCGTAGTTGGGGGCCGCCGCATCCTTTTGGCTGTCTACCGATTGCAAATACGGAAACGCCGCCGACCACACCACCTCCGGCACCTCGGTGGTGCCGCTGGAGATCGCGTGGTACGCCGCAAAGATCGGCGCGCCGTTATACAAAATCCGCTTGCCGCCCACCGCATCCACCGCCGCCGCGATCTTTTGGTAGTACTCGTCGTATCCGCTGCCCCAGCGCTCTTTCCAGTAGGCTTCGGTGTAGCCTTTCGGGTAGGCGATCGGCGTATCCGAAAAATCCGCGCCGGCCAGCGCCTTGGTGGGCGAGGCACGCTCCGCCGCACGCTCGTAGCAGAAATACGTATACGCCGCCACCACCTGCGCTTTGAGCGCCTCCTCCTCGAATTTGGCCGGCATTTCGGCCGCCACCGTCCAGATCAAAAAGGTGCGCGCATCGATCTCCGACACCGTTTTACCGTCCGATTCCAGCACCCGAAATACATCCTCCGATAGCGTCGATGCCGTCGGCTCATCCGCCGGTTTTTCAACCGGCGTTTCGATTGGTTTTTCGGCTTCGACCGTTGCAGACGGCGGCGGAGTTTCCTCGCTTTTGCCGCTGACCGACAGCGCCGATAACGGCAAAAGCACCATCACCACCGCGCTCAACCCCACCAACAGTGCGTACCAATTCCCGTAGTTTCTCATATTCCGCCCTCTTTCTTCAAAACATACGCCTTGACTTTATTTATAATTTTGTATATAATATTCATTCAAGCAATAAAACATTCCTACCAGAAAGGATCTACGATATGACAAACAGATTGACCGTCCCGCAGGAAACCCTGACCGCTCTGTGCGCGGAACTGCGTGAAAATACCGCGATCGACACCAGCAAATACGCACATTACGACATCAAGCGCGGTCTGCGTAACGCGGACGGCTCCGGTGTGGTTGCCGGCCTGACGCGCGTGTGTAACGTGCACGGCTACGTGATGAACGAGGGTGAAAAGGAGCCGATCGACGGCGAGCTTACCTACCGCGGCATCAACATTGAGGATCTGGTGGAGGGCTATATCCGCCGCCGCACGCCGCGCTACGGCTTTGAGGAAACGGCGTATCTGCTGCTGTTTGGACATCTGCCCAGCCGCGACCAGCTCGCTTCCTTCAACACGCTCTTGGAATCCTACCGGGAACTGCCGGATTTCTTTACCGAGGATATGATTCTGAAATCCCCCTCGCCGAACATTATGAATATGATGCAGCGCAGCGTGCTGTCGCTGTATTCGTACGATAAAAACGCCGACGACGTTTCGATGGAAAACCTGGTCCGCCAGTCCATTTTCCTGCTGTCGATGCTGCCGTCGATCATGTCGTATGCCTATCAGGTCAAGCGCCGCGTGTACGACCGCGACAGTATGTATTTCCACCCGCTTATCGAAAACAGCTCCACCGCCGAAACGGTGCTGCGTTCGCTTCGTCCGGACGGCGAGTTTACCGCCGAAGAGGCCAATTTGCTGGATATCTGCCTGATGATCCACGCCGAGCACGGCGGCGGTAACTGCTCGACCTTTACCTCCCGCGTGCTCAGCTCCTCCGGCACCGATACATATTCCGCCGTTTCCGCCGCCATCGGCGCGCTGAAAGGCCCTCGCCACGGCGGCGCCAACATCAAGGTGATGGAGATGCTCTCGCATATGCAGCGCGACATCCACAACCCCGCCGACGAGGACGAGGTCGTGGCGTATCTGCGCAAACTGCTGGCAGGAGAAGCCGGCGACGGCTCCGGTCTGGTCTACGGTATGGGCCACGCGGTCTACACCAAGTCCGACCCCCGCGCGGTGCTGCTGAAAAAATACGCGCGTTCGCTGGCCGAAAAGAACGGCTTTGGCGACGAATTCCGCCTGCTCGAGTTGGTGGAAAAGCACACGCCGCGGCTGGTGGTGGAAAAAACCGGTCACGACACCGGTGTTTGCGCCAACGTCGACCTCTACTCCGGTCTGGTGTACCGGACGCTGGGACTTTCGCCCGAGCTGTACACCCCGCTGTTCGCACTCGCGCGTACGGCCGGCTGGTGTGCGCACCGCATTGAAGAACTGACGCACAACAAGCGGATCATCCGTCCGGCCTACAAGGCCATTGTGCCGCACGAGGATTACGTGGATCTCGATAACCGCTGATACGGAGGCGTTTCTATGAAACCCACTCTCAATCAAATCGCCGTCTGGGTAACGCTGGCGCTGACAGCGCTCGCCACCGCCTTGCGGCTGGCGACCCTGCCGCAGGTGCAGGCGGAAGCCGTCGGAGAAGCCGGCATCAGCCTGTGGCTGTTACTGGCGTTGATCGCCTGCACGGTCGTACTGGTGGTGCTGGCAATCGTCTCGCGCCTCCCCCTCCGCCCGCTATTAGACGGAGAGGACGCGAAGCTGCCGGGGCTGGCCGCGGTTGCCGCCGGCGCGGTGTTGTTTGTCGACACCGTGATGGCGATGGTACGGCTGATTTTGACCGGCATCACACCGCCGCCCAACGCACAGATCCTCAACCCCGCCGATCGCACGACGCTGTGGCTGACGCTGGTATTCGGGTTCTTGGGTGGTCTGTGGCTGGTGCTGACCGGCATCCGCTGGCATCGAAACCAATCGCTGAGCACCGCCGAGCGCTTCGGCGCACTGCTGCCGGTGCTGTGGATCTGGTGTCGGCTGGCACGCTACGAACTTTCCTACGCCAGCGCCACCAACGCCAAACGCTCGTTTTACGATTTCTTTATGCTCATCTTTTTGACGCTGTTCCTGCTGGCGTTCGCTCGCTACGTCGCCGACGTAGCGCCTCCGAAAGCGCGTTCGATGCGTGCGTACGCATCCATTGCGGCTATGCTGGGCATCAGCTCGCCGTTGACGCGGCTGGGGATGTATCTCTTGGGAGATACCGAGTCGTTTAACGCCAGCCAGTTGGCCGGTGCTACCGATTTTGCCATCGGTCTTTTGGCCTTGGCGCTGACCGTCTATCTCTACCGCGATATCGAAAACGCCCTCGACGATGAGGAGGACGAATCCAATTACATCGACGATCTGGCCAAACCCAGCACCACCCCGCTGAGCGATCAATTATTCTCCGAATGGCTCAGCGAACATACCGAGAACGAATGATCAAAACGCACCGTTTGACACGGTGCGTTTTCTTTTTCGACGGATTTTATTCGTCAAATGGGCTGTGGCGCGCGTTTTTATGGCGGTTTTTTTTGGATATCAGTAACAAAAGTTGGATTGTTGGCCAAAAAATCAAAAAATCGCTTGCAAAATCGCCGATTTTGGAATACAATAAAATCAACCGTGAATTTTAATCTTTTTATTATTGGAGGTTATTAACAATGGCTGTTAAAGTAGCAATCAATGGTTTTGGCCGTATCGGCCGCCTCGCGTTCCGTCAGATGTTCGGTGCCGAGGGTTACGAGGTCGTGGCGATCAACGACCTGACCAGCGCGAAGATGCTGGCTCACCTGCTCAAGTATGATACCGCGCAGGGCAACTACGTCCGCATGGGTCACACCGTGGACTTCCACGAGGGTGAAGGCGAAGACAACTACATCGTTGTCGACGGCAAGAAGATCGTTATCTACGCGATCAAAGACGCGAACGAGTGCCCGTGGGGCAAGCTCGGTGTGGACGTTGTGCTCGAGTGCACCGGTTTCTACACCTCGAAGGACAAGGCGATGGCTCACGTCAACGCCGGTGCCAAGAAGGTCGTCATCTCCGCTCCGGCCGGTAACGATCTGAAGACCATCGTTTACAGCGTAAACGAGAACACCCTGACCGCGGACGATCAGATCATCTCCGCCGCTTCCTGCACCACCAACTGCCTCGCGCCGATGGCCAAGGCGTTGAACGATGCGTATCCGATCCAGTCGGGTATCATGACCACCGTGCACGCTTACACCGGTGATCAGATGATCCTCGACGGTCCGCAGCGCAAGGGCGATCTCCGCCGCGCTCGTGCCGGCGCGCAGAACATCGTGCCGAACTCCACCGGTGCCGCGAAGGCGATCGGTCTGGTTATTCCGGAGCTCAACGGCAAGCTGATCGGTTCTGCTCAGCGCGTGCCGGTGCCGACCGGTTCCACCACTCTGTTGGTGGCGGTTGTCAAGGGCGCCGACGTGACCAAAGAGTCGGTCAACGCCGCGATGAAGGCTGCCGCTTCCGAGTCCTTCGGTTACAACACCGACGAGATCGTGTCCTCCGACGTGATCGGTATGCGTTACGGCTCGCTGTTTGATGCCACCCAGACCATGGTCGCCAAGATCGACGACAACACCTATCAGGTGCAGGTCGTGTCGTGGTACGACAACGAGAACTCCTACACCAGCCAGATGGTCCGCACCATCAAGTATTTCGCTGAGCTGTAAGATCTCAATCCAAACAAAAAATCCCCGTCCGATCGGACGGGGATTTTTTTATTTCTTGGTGCGACAAACAAACGAGGTCAGCGGCTTGCCGGACTTTTGCCAGCAATCCCGCGCATACACCCGAAACGTGTACGGCGTATCCGGCGTCAGTCCGCCGACCGCCACGCGATATTCGGAGGAAAAGCGGCGCTCATCGCCGTCAACGTGATGCTCGGTGCAGATCGTAGCGGCGCTCACCACACGTCCGGCGGCATCCACCGCCTCGGCGCGATAGGAATGTACAAAATCGCCCGGTCGCTCCAGCGGACACGCCGCCGGAAACTTGACGGTCGCATAGGTATCGCCGCAATCGGCGCCGACCATCGCACCCTCCGGAAAAACCGGTGCAACCGCTTCTTGTGCGCGGCAGGTCGGATCGTAAATTTTCTCGCCACCGACCGTAAACCGCCAATCCGGTCCGGCCGAGCGCATACAACGGGCAATATCCGGCTCGGTCTTCTCGCCGCTGGCAAGCGCCAGCATCTCCTCGGTCCAAAAACTGAGCCGCTCAAAACAAACCTCGTGGTCGGACACCGTCATATACAAGGCGTGCTTGGTCTGCAAATTCTCGCCGGACAGCGAGCCGTCGGCCACACAACCGTAGTTGAGCGTGCTGCACGATACCACCGTACACCGCGGCTGTCCCTCCTCGGCAGATTGCCAGATCGCACGCTCATCTGTGATCGGAAAATGCGTGTGACCGCTAAACGCCACCACGTTTTCCCACGCACGCACGTTATTCACGCCCTGCTCGTTGGTCTCAAACAGATACGCCGGATCGCCGTCCGGCGTGGTACCCTGAAAAGCGCCGTGTTGCAAGTAGAACACCGGCTTGCCGTTAGCGGCTGCGGCTTTCTCCGCCACCACCGGACCGGCCTCGGCCTCCAATCCCCAATGCGCGCCCACAAACGAATAGCCGTTGATCTCATAGCACATCACGCGCGAAAACGGCTCGCCAAACGCCTCCTGCCAATGCGACCGATGGCCGCCGCAGGCCGGCTCCTCTGCCAGCAATCCGCTGTCGTGATTGCCGTAAACTCCGATCAGGCGGGTGTCCGTGCCGGCAAATACCTCACGGAAAATCTCTCCGAAGCGGCGCAATTCCCCCTCGGATACCTCTTTGTGCCGTCCCTTGCCGGTGTAATCGCAGGCGTTGCAAAAATCGCCAACCACCATCACGGCATCCACACCCTTGGCTTTCAAGCATTGCAGGGTGTACGCCAGCCATTTCTCCTGTGAGCCAGGTTGTCCCAAACCATAGTACCGCGGATCGTAGTGCAGCGTAAACCCGACGTGAACGTCGCTAACGATGCCTACCCGCAAATCCGGTTTCTTCGACATAGCGCCACCTTCTCAGTCGTTGATTGCCGCCTCAAATGCCGCCTTGATCCCGCAGCCGTCATCGTGGAAGCGGTGGTTTTGCGGCATATCGTAGCCGGGGAGGTTGTTGCCCTCCACAAACACCGGTCCGTTCGGGGTGATACCCACATCCCAACCGACGTACCGCATACGCGGCTCCACCTTGGCCGCCTCCAAGCACATCTCCACCGCCTCGCGGAAATACGGGATCTCAAAACCGATCAGCGGCTGTCCGGTAAACGGATGCTCGGTGTAGTAAGACACGGTCTTATCGCAGAACACCGGATGGGTGATCACACCCTCCGGCGACAGCAGCGTGTACATACCGCCGCTGGTGACGTTGTCCACGTCGTTCTTGCCGCTGCCGATACGCACCAGCGCATACACGAAATGCGCCTTGTCGCTATCGCTTAAAATGGTGACGATTCGGATGGTGTTGACCGACCGATCGCACAGCTTGTTCATCGTCGGATGCTGCTCGATCGCCTGCTCGGCGAGGAACATCTTCTTCTCCATCAGCTCCGCATACAACGCCGGCAAATCCGCGCCCTCCAGCGACACCTTCTCCACGCCGAGACCGCCAAACGATTCCGGCTGCTTGGCAAAGAAGCAGGTCTTCCCCTCGCAAAATGCCGCAAACGCGTCGTAGCCATCGTTTAAATCCACGAAATCCCGTTTCAGGTACTTGGCAAACGTGCGGTCAAAGGTGAGCTTGTTGTCAAACACGTGGTACGCCTCGCGTTTGTTCAAGCGACGCACCATCGCGATGTTATCATCCATCGTCATAAAGGTCTGGCGCTTGTCCTTGCCAATATAGGCAAAGCCGAAGGTCATATAATCGAGGTAGCCGATGCCGTAGACCAGCATACACCACACCATATCCACAAACAGCACCACGCGATTGCGCCCCGACTCCTCGTGAACCTGTTGCAGATTGCGGAAAAACCGCTTGAAGCTGCCCGACGCCACACGGCGGAAAAAGGTCAAGATCTTGTTCATAAAAGCATCCCTTTTCTTTTTATTTCTTTCTTATTATATCACGCGCCACGGGGTTTGTCTACCGCGATTTGTTGACTTTCGGCGACCGCCGGTGTATAATGCCTTTGAAAACAACTCCGGCGAACAAGGAAGTGAGGTGCGATTCCTCCGCGATCCCGTCGCCGTATTTGAGGAGAACGGTTCAAAATGCCACTGAGAGTTTCTTGGGAAGGCGAATCGTTTGCTTGACTCATCAGCCGAAAGACTTGGCGCCGGAGGATCGGGCAGGGCAGTCACGAGGTATGACCGTCCGCAGTCGCCAAGGGAGTATTGGCAGAACTCTCCACCGACCGCGGACGAACCACACGTCCATCCGGTCGGTTTTACTATTTTTAAGGAGAGATTTTCTATGAAAAACGCAACCAAATGGTTGGTCGCCTTGTTGGCGATCCTACTCGCATTTTCCTGTGTTGCCTGCGGCTCTGCCAACGCAAACGACACCGAAACCGTCTCGTTTATCTTTGAGGTGGTGTATGAGGACGACACGTCCAAAACCTTCGAGATCGAAACGTCCGAGACCAAGCTCGCCAACGCCTTGGCGGAGGAGGGTCTGATCACCTACGACGTCGGCGGTCTGTATACCACCATCGATGGTGTGACCGCCGAATGGAGCGACGATCAGGCATGGTGGTGTATCACCAAGGACGGCGAAATGACCGATAAGGGATTGAACGATCTGGACATCGCCGACGGCGATCACTACGAGGCAACCTACACCAATGGCTAACGCGTCGCACTCCCGTCTGCGGGAGCTGGCGTTTCTCGCGGTATTTACCGCGTTGATGATCGCCGGCAAAGAAGCCATGGCGTTTCTACCCAACATCGAGCCCGTCACCCTGCTGGTCATCCTGCTTACCTGTCACTTCGGCTGGAAAGCCTTGTGGTCGGTGTTTGCCTTTGTCTTGCTGGAGGGATTTCTCTACGGCTTTAGCACGTGGGTGCTGCAATACCTCTACCTATGGCCGCTGTTGGTGGTGATCGTGATGCTGCTCCGCCGCTGGTCGCACCCCGTTTTGTGGACGGTGGTCGCCGGCATTTACGGATGGCTGTTCGGTCCGCTGTCCAGTCTGCCGTATATGCTTACGCGCGGAATGGGCGGATTTTGGGCCAGCATCGTCGCCGGATTTTCCTTTGATATGCTGCATCTTGTCGGCAATGTGGTGATTGTCGGGCTGTGCTTTTGGCCACTGGACAAGCTGATGAAGCGGCTGATCCCCAAATTGTATCAATAAAAAATCGTGTCACTCCTGTGAGTGACACGATTTTTTATTCTTCGTCAAAATACGACCGCAGGCAAAGGAATGGTTTGACCTCCACCCGATCCGGTGGCACCCAGTCCTCCATACCAAAGGTGCGGGAATTGGCGAGATATTCGTAAGCCAATCGCACGGCGCGCGCTCCGATCTGTTTTTCGTTTTGCAGCAGCACCGCATCGACGGCGCCTTTCTCAAAATATGTCGACAGATTCTGGCAGTCATCGGTGCCGACCACCGTGACGCGATCGGTCAGCTTCTTCTCAATCAGATACTCATAGACAAACACCGCAAATCCGGTGCTGATGTACAGGCAATTACAGCGCGGGCGACCGAGAATCAACCGATCCAACTCCTCATACAAGCGTTGCTTATCGTTATTATGGTTGGCCACCTCGACGTATTTGGCGCCGTATTTCTCCAATTGCACGCGGCACGCTTCCGCTTTTTGCCGCAAGTTAAACGATTGCTCGGAATCGATCAAAATGGCCGCCCGAATCTCTTTGTGACAGGCACAATGCAGAAAATCCGCCGCCAAGCGGCCGGACAGACCGGCGTCCACCTCCACCAGCGACAGAAAATCATCCGTTCGCTCGTAGCCGCCGCCGGCCAACACCAGCGGCACCCTCAGTCGTACCAGATTATCGGCCAACCCTTTCAGCGAAACGGTCGGATTGAAACAGATCGCCTCGATCCTGTTTTCCTCCACCCATGCTTTCAGATCGTCTAACGACGGTTTCAAAGACTCGCCAACATCCAGCACAAACGACCGAACTTTGTAATCCGCCAGTCGTTCGATCTCCTCCTGCATACCCACCAGCAAATTGTGGTGGTAATCGTCAAACGATCGATCCGAATGGATCATCACCAAGCCGATATGGATCGGATTACGCGCCAGAATTTGCGCGACGTTGTCCGCGCGATATCCCATCTCCCGTGCTTTTTGCTGAATCTCGCGACGGCGCGCCTCCGACACGCCGGGCTTGCCGGTCAGCGCCTTGTTAACCGTGCTGAGCGCTACGCCCATCGCGTCCGCTACGTCCTGCGCAACCACCTTTTTAAACGACGTTACTCCCATATCGCACCTCTGTTTCCGTTGTGATATCCTAATTGGTCTTCGATTTTCGAAAACCTACCCCTTATCTCCGACCACGCAAGAAAATATGCTCGTGCGTGTAGGCCAAAATTCGCCCGCGAATACCAAACAATCCCGCGCCACAGCAGAGCAGGCTCCACAACAGGTCGCCACCGATCCACGAGGCGATCTCGCGCACCCACTCCATCGTGGTCAGGCGGACCCCCTCCTCGGCGTAAAACTCCACCAAAAGCGCATAGTCGCCACCAAGGAAAAACGCCCCTACGGTAAATCCGACCGTCGCCAACAGCGAGCTGACGATCACCGAGCCCAGCGCAAAGCCGGTATCGTGCGCGCCCCACAGAAACGCGTAGCCGTAAAACGAAGCAATGCCGACCAGCGCACCGAGATACCACATATTCCAGCCCACCAGCCATTGCACCAAAAACCACGGCAACGCGCCAATCAGCGCACCAATCAACGCACCCAGCGCACCGCGCAGGTATGCCACCGCCGGCTCACGGCTGGTTTCCAGTTTATCCGTAAACGATTCGGATGCCAGTTCCACGCCCCAGCGCGAGGCGGTTTCCAGCACGTCCTGAAGCACCGCTGCCGGAATGTCGGTCATCGGAAAATGCAGTTCGATGCCGTTATCGGTCGGCAGCACCGTCAGCGTCGAAAACGCCGGATTTTGCGCCAAACGGCTTTGCAATTTGGCGCATTTCTTTTCCGCCATCCGCACCGCCAATATCGCGCGATCCTCGCACGGCAACACGCGAAACGCCACCGCCGCCGCAGTCAATCCGTCTATCGTACCGGCTTCGGCATTGACCTTCCAGCCCAACGCCTCGGCATCCTTCCACAGTTGTTCCATCTCAGGCCTCCTGATTATCCAAAAACTCCCCCGTAAATTCACGGATGTAATCGATCATCTTCTGCGACAGATTTTCCGCTTCGCGCGCCTCCACGTAATCGGCATGGGTTTCCGCGCGCTGTTCCTCGCTCTCGGCGACCAGCGCCGCGCGTACCGCCGCCGCTGAGCGCGGCGCACCCAGTCGCTCCATGCCGTCTGCCGCCAACTCGGCCAACGCACCGGCCGACGAGGCGAACAACGTTTCAAAATCGGCGCTGTCCAGTTCCCGATCCACCAGCCACGTCGACACGACCGCGCAGCGGCCGGGGGACATTTTGGGAAGCTCCGCGTATACGTTGGGGCGCTGCTTATCCAGCTTAGCAAACGCATTGGCAACCACCGCTTCGGCCAACTCGGCATCCGGCACCGATGCCAGCAGCTCCGGCGTCATCTCCTTATATTGCCGTTCCAGCCGATCGGCACGATGATCGCTCTCGGTCTTGCCGTAGCGATTAAACAGATACAATCCAATGAGCACCACCGTCAAAACGGCAATGGTGATCAGGTTTTGCTCACTGAGCGAAATCGCCGCTGTTATCATACCCCTCATCCTCTCAAATCAAACCTTTATAGATCTCGCCTTTTCGACAACCGGTTTCCAGCGCCGCACGCTTGGCGGCATCCGCCGCACGCATACCTTCGGCCACATAGCTACGCGCCATTTCCACCGCATCCTCCAGCGACACCGTCTCCGGAGCCGTTTCCGGCGCACCGGCGACCACCAGCACAAATTCGCCCTTGGGGGGAGTTTGTTGGAAATGCTCGCAAGCTTCGCCCAGCGTGGTCGGCAAAATCTCCTCGTGGATCTTGGTCAGTTCCCGCACCACCGTAATGCCGCGGTCAGCACCAAACGCATCTCGCAGATCCTCCAGCGTGCGCAGCAATTTATGCGGTGCCTCGTAAAACACCATCGTGCGCGGCTCGTTTCGCAGCGAATCCAGATGCTCACGTCGCGTCCGCGTGGTAACGCTCAAAAATCCCTCGAAGGTAAACCGACCGGTCGGCTGACCGGATACCGCCAGCGCCGTCGCCATAGCGGTCGGCCCCGGCACCACCCGTACCGAAATACCGCGGCGGTGGCATTCTTTTACCAAATCCTCCCCCGGATCGGAGATCGCCGGCATGCCGGCATCCGATACCAACACGAGATGCTCACCGGCCTCCATCCGCGCACAAAGCGGCTCGGCGCGCTGTTGCTTGTTGTGTTCGTAATAACTGACCAGCGGCTTTTTGATGCCGAAATGATTGAGCAACTTCAGCGTCACGCGCGTGTCCTCCGCGGCGATCGCATCGCACGCTTTCAGCGCCTCTACCGCACGCGGCGAAAAATCCGACAGATTTCCGATCGGCGTACCGATCAACGTCAAGCTTCCACTCATCGCTCACACACCAGGCACAGCCATCCGCCGCTTTCACGGCGTTCCTTTACGGTCAGACCGCAGGCGTCCAGTGCCTGCAGCACGTCCTGCTCACGCGTATCGATAATGCCGGACACGATGTAGACACCGCCCTCCGCCATAAACCGCGAAGCATCCTTCGACAACATAATGATCGCATCCGCCACGATATTGGCCACCACCACGCCGTAGCGACCAGTCACCGCGGTGGCCAGATCGCCCTGCATCATGCGATACTGCGGCGCCGAAAACCCGTTCAGCTCACCGTTTTCGACCGCGGTCTTGACCGCCAGCGGATCGATGTCCACACCGGTCGCTGTGCCGGCGCCGAGCAACAGCGCCGCGATAGACAAAATACCGCTTCCGCAGCCCACGTCCAGCACATCCACGCCGTCGGTGATATACCGTTCCATCGTTTCCAGCACCAGTCGTGTGGTATCGTGTCCGCCGGTGCCGAACGCCATACCCGGATCGATGGACAGCACCGCGCGGTCGCCCACGTCGGTTGCCGGCTCCCACGTCGGACTGATGATCAGTTTCTCACCCACCGGCAGCGGCTTAAAATATTTCTTCCAGTTGTTTGCCCAATCGTCCTCGCAAACCTGCGAGCTGCCCAGCGTGTGCTCGATCTTCTCGGCGGTCAGACGCTCGCTCAAAAACGCCAGCGCCTCCGCCGGATTTTCCTCGGGACTGATGTAGATGTGGATGATCGCCTTGGTGCGATCGCGCGCGAGCAGTTCCTCGTCGATCAGATCGATGTGTGCGATCTCCCACGCGGCCTCCTCCAAGTTGCTGTAATCCTCAATGTATACGCCGTACGGCACCACCATATTGGCGATGTCAGTCGCAACATCCGCCATCTCGGTCGGCACCGTAACGGTCAATTCGGTCCAATCCTGCATATCCATTCCTCACTTCAAGCCGGTTTTCGATTGGATAAACGGCTGTAATTTCTCTCGGATAACGGCGCATCCGCCGCACACGTTGCTTTCCACGTTCAGCGGCATCACCGGATCGTGCACGCTGAGCCGCAACAGCGCCCAGCCGTCGCCCTCGCCGGCCGGAAACGCGATGCGCACGCCCTCGCAGCTGTCGTCGGCCACCGTCCACCCATTAGCGACGGCATACGCCTCCAGATCCGCCAGTACCTGCTTGCCGTAATCGGCAAACGCCGGCTCGGTGATCGCATAGCGGATCTCCTGCGCTTCAGCCGGCTCTTGCAGACCGGCAATCAAGCGTTCGGGAGATTGTCCCTGCGCCAGCTTGATAATAATACGGGTAATGAGATACGCGCCGTCGTCCAAAAAATAGTTGTCGCGAAGCGCCGCGTGACCGGAGGTTTCAATCGCCAACGGCGCGTTCTTTCCCTCCGCGCACAGCCGCTGCGCTTCGTTGATGACGTTGCGGTATCCACGCTTGAAACGACGGTGGTGACCGCCGAGTTGTTGCTCGATAAACACCTTTAATCCATCCGACGTGATGGAGTCGGTGACGATCCAGCCGTCCGGTTGGTCCTCCAACGCGATCGCCGCCGCCAGCGCCACCAGACGATTTCGGTTGATCTCGGCGCCGGAGGCATCCACGCAACCCGCGCGGTCCACGTCCGTATCAAAGATCACGCCGAGATCCGCGCCGGACGACACCGTCGCCTCGCAGATGCTCGCCATTGCCTCGGCATTTTCGGGGTTGGGGGTATGATTGGGGAAACGCCCGTCCGGCTCCAGATAGCGACTGCCGGTAACGTCTGCACCAAGCGGCGCCAACACCTCGGTGGCATAAAAGCCGCCGGCGCCGTTGCCGGCATCCACCACAATGCGATAACCCGCCAACGGGTGCTCGTAATCGGCGGCGTTGACGCCGTCGCAGATCAGCTTACGCAAGCGTGCGCAATAGGTAGACATATAGTCCACCTCGACCGCTTTACCGGACACCGCGGCATCCGACAGATCCCCTTCCTGCGCGCACAACAGTAGTTCTTCGATCTGGAATCCCTCCAGACCGCCGGTCGGCAAAAAGAATTTGAGACCATTGCGATGGTAGGGATGGTGACTGGCGGTGATTTGAATCGCCGCATCCACCCCCAGATCCACGGTAGTCATAAACATCGCCGGCGTGGAGGCCATACCGCACACCGACACAGACACGCCCATCGCCGTCAGACCGCGCACGACGTCCTCGGTCATCCGCGGACCGGACAACCGGCTATCGCGACCAACGGCCACGGTCAACCGATCGGTCGGCTTCTTGGTTGCCTGCGAGAGCCAGCGCGCAAAGCCGCGCGCCATCCGTTCCACCGCCTCCGAGGTCAAGTCAACGGCATCGCCCCACTCGTTTTCCAGCGCTACGCCGCGAATGTCACTACCGCTTTTAAAATGTTTCCAATAGGCATTCAGCATACAGAGCCCTCCACACAATATTCCATATATACCATACCATAATTTGGATATGGTTGCAAGGCAAAAGCAAAAAAAGTTGACAGTTACCGCAAAATCCCCTATAATGTAAAGGTATCTTTTAGGAACGGAGGCGAAACGCCGTGTCTGCTACAATCAAACATTCGTTGGTGGTCCCCTGCTACAACGAGGAGGACAACGTGGCGGCGTTTTTAGCCGCCGCCGAAGCGGCGATGGACGGCTATACGGCCGATTATGAGATCGTGTTTGTCAACGACGGCAGCACCGATCGTACCCAGCAAGAACTGGATCGGCTGTTTGAGGCGCATCCGCAGCTGCATTTGCAGATCATCCGCTTCTCGCGCAACTTCGGCAAGGAGGCCGCGATGCTCGCCGGTCTGCGCGCCGCAAAGGGCGAGTACGTCACCATCATCGACGCCGACCTGCAGCAGCAGCCGGAGATCGCAGTGAAAATGGGGCGTCTGCTGGATGAGAAGCCGGAGATCGATATGGTGGCCGCCTATCAAAACGGACGCAAGGAAAGCAAGTATATCGAGTGGTGCAAAGAGACCTTTTACAAAGTCCTAAACCGTATCACCGAGGTGGAGATCATTCCCGACGCCAGCGATTTCCGTACGCTCCGCCGTCCGGTGGTGGAGGCGGTGCTGTCGATGACCGAGTACCACCGCTTCTCCAAAGGCATCTTCTCGTGGGTGGGCTACACCACCGAGTCGATCCCCTACGAAGTGCAAGAACGCAAAGCCGGCCAGACCAAATGGGGTTTCTGGAAGCTGCTTCGCTACGCCGCCAATGGCATTGTCGCCTACACCGACGTTCCGCTGAAATGGCCGGTGTTTATGAGCATCGTGATGCTCATCGCCGCGGCGCTGACCGCCATCGTATCGCTGATCCTGCTGTTGTGCGGACAGGCGGTGCCGGCGTCTGCGTGGGTGGCGGCGCTGGTTTTGTTGCTAAGCAGCGCGCTCTCGTTTAACCAAGGCGTGCTCGGTCTGTATCTCGGCAAAGTGCATACTCAGGTCAAAGAACGGCCGATCTATATTGTGAAAGAGAAGCGGTCGTATGAACAAGATTAAAGCGTTTTTCGTCGCGCACCGCGAGCCGATCCTGTATGTGCTGTTCGGCGGTGCCACCACGGTCGTCAACTTCGTCAGCTTTAAGCTGTTTAACGTGTTGCTGGGAGACGAATGGTACCTGATCTCCAACGTATTCGCGTGGTTGATCGCGGTGCTGTTTGCCTATCTGGTCAACAAGCGCTGGGTGTTCGAGAGCCACACGCGCGCACCAAAGGCCATCCTGCGCGAGCTGCTTTCGTTTCTGTCCGCGCGACTGGTTTCGCTGGCAGCGGAGCAACTGGGACTGTTCCTCTTGGTCGACATCGCCGGCTTGGGCGGCGAGTTGTTTACGCTGCTTGGCATCACGCTCAGCGGCACCATGATCGCCAAGATGCTGCTTGCTGTGATCGTGGTGATCCTCAACTACTTTTTCAGCAAATTCGTTGTATTCAAAACAAAAGAATGATCTTCGGGGCGGGGTGAAATTCCCCACCGGCGGTAAAGTCCGCGACCCACGAAAGTGGCTGAACCGGTGAGATTCCGGTACCGACGGTTACAGTCCGGATGAAAGAAGATACCACTTGTTATTGGTGCGCCCCACTGTCTTGCAGTGGGGCGCTTTTTATGAAAGGAGCTTTTTATATGTCTGCTATGCAAGATCGTACCGAACACACTCGCCGCTTGGTCGTCATGGCGATGTTGGTCGCCATTGCGTTTGTGCTGGCCTTTGTCTTTCACTTTGTGCCGGCGATCGGCGGAAATTTCTTAAAATACGACCCCAAGAGCACCGTGATCGCCATCGGCGGATTTCTGTACGGACCGCTGGCGGCGCTGGTGATGTCGGTAGCGGTGGCGCTGCTGGAGCTGCTCACGGTCAGCGATACGGGGCTAATCGGTTTGGTGATGAACGTCCTCACCACCGCCGGCTTTGCGTGTATCGCATCGCTGGTGTACACCAAACGGCGCACCCTCGCCGGTGCGGTGACCGGCCTGACGCTCGCGGTGATCGGCACCACCGGTCTGATGTTGTTGTGGAACTACCTCATCACACCGCTGTATATGCACGTTGACCGTGCGGTCGTAGCCGGTATGCTGTTGCCGATCTTTTTGCCCTTTAACTTAATTCAGGGCGTGGCCAACCTCGCGCTGACGCTGATGCTGTACAATCCGCTGACGACGGCGCTGCGTGCAGCGCATCTGCTGCCGGCAAGCAGCGGCACCCCCAAAAGCCGCCGCGTGACGCTGTGGGTGACGTTGGTCGGCGCGTTCCTGCTCCTCTCCGCTGTTTTGGTGGTGCTGGCGTGGAATGGTGTGCTGTAAATTTCGCTTGCAATATAGGGCGTTTCACTATATAATATAGAGTGGAATTTTGTTAAAGGAGCATTCCTATGCCTGAACTCGACGAACAGATCAAACGGCGCCGCACCTTTGCGATCATCTCGCACCCCGACGCCGGTAAAACCACCTTGACCGAAAAGTTCCTGCTGTACGGCGGTGCGATCGCTGCGGCCGGTATGGTCAAGGGAAAACGGAATATGAAGCACGCGGTGTCCGACTGGATGGAGATCGAAAAGCAGCGCGGTATCTCGGTCACCTCTTCGGTGATGCAGTTTGAATACGACGGCTTTTGCATCAACATCCTTGACACCCCCGGTCACCAGGATTTCTCGGAGGATACCTATCGCACGCTGATGGCGGCCGATTCGGCCGTGATGGTCATCGATGCCTCCAAGGGCGTCGAGCGTCAGACCAAAAAGCTGTTTAAGGTCTGCGTGATGCGCCACATCCCGATCTTTACCTTCATCAACAAAATGGACCGCGATTCGCGCGATCCGCTGGATCTGTTGGAGGAAATCGAAAACGTGCTCGGCATCCAGACCTACGCGGTCAACTGGCCGATCGGCTCCGGCAAGGAGTTCCGCGGCGTGTACGAGCGCACAGCCGACCGCATTGCGGTGTTCTCCGGCACCAGCGAAACCACCGCCGGCAAGTACGAGGCGGCCGCGCAATACGCGGCGCTCGGCGATGCCGCCGCCGACGAGCTTATCTCCCCGGCTCAGCACGAAAAATTGCTGGAGGATATGGAGCTTCTGGACGGCGCCGGCAGCGAATTTGACATTGACGCCGTTCAACGCGGCGAGCTGACGCCGGTGTTTTTCGGCTCGGCGTTGACCAATTTCGGCGTAGAACCGTTTTTGCGCGATTTTCTGTCGATGACGCCGCCGCCTCTTTCGCGGCGCACGCCCGACGGCGAGATCGATCCGTTTGATCCGGCGTTTTCGGCGTTTGTGTTTAAAATTCAGGCGAATATGAACAAGGCGCATCGCGACCGCATCGCGTTTATGCGCATCTGCTCGGGCAAGTTTGAGGCCAACAAAGAGGTCTACCACGTGCAAGGGCAGAAAAAAATGCGGCTTTCCCAGCCGCAGCAGTTGATGGCGGAGAGCCGCGAGGTCATCGAGGAAGCGTACGCCGGTGACATCATCGGCGTGTTCGATCCCGGTTTGTTCTCCATTGGCGACACGCTGTGTGCGCCGTCAAAAAAAGTGACGTTTGAGGGCATCCCCACCTTCGAGCCGGAGCATTTCCGTCTGGTGCGGCAGCTGGATACCATGAAGCGCAAGCAGTTTGTCAAGGGCATCACCCAGATCGCGCAGGAGGGCGCCATCCAGATCTTCCGCGATTTAGAAGGCGGTATGGAGGAAGTGATCGTCGGCGTGGTCGGCGAACTGCAGTTTGAAGTGCTCGACTACCGTCTGAAAAACGAGTACAACGTCGAGGTGCGGATGGAGCCGCTGACCTACGAGTTTGCCCGCTGGCTGGCGGATCAGACCATTGATCCGAAAAAACTGGATCTCACCTCGGATACGCGCCGCGTGCAGGATATGCGCGGCAACAAGCTGTTGCTGTTTTCCGGCGAGTGGAACATCGCTTGGGCGGAACAGCACAACGACGGGCTGGAATTGCTCGATTTTAGTAAGGGATAAGGTGACACGATGGAAAAGTTTTACGAAACCACCACGGTACCGGCCGAGGAGATGCAGGTGTACAACCGTCTGTATTATCTTCCCAAGCAGGAAACCGGCGCTTATACGCGCTGGTCGGAAAAGGTTGCCGCCGGTTTTACCGCCACCTTTGAGGATGGCGCAACGGCTCGGATGTATATGACCTATCCGGAGGGCAACCCCTATCCGCAGGTGTGCGTAGATCTCACAGCGAAGGACGGCAAGCTGATCAAAACCATCAAAGCGCACGTCTCGCTGGTCAACACCACCTACTTCATCGGCACGCGCAACAAGGAGTATTATTACACGGTGCAAGCCGCCGGCTCCATTGCCAACTTCCCCAAACATTGACAAAAGCGTCGTCGGAACATACCGACGACGCTTTTGCTTTATTCAAATCGGGAGGAATTATTGACACAATTCTTCGCGGATGACCGCCGCAACGGCTTCCGCCTGTTCTTTGATAAGCTCGTTATCCGATCCTTCCGCCATCACGCGAATCAGTGGCTCGGTGCCGGACGGACGCACCACCACGCGACCGCTTTTGCCGAGGGCCTTCTTGGCGGCGTTAATCGCCGCTTTCACCTTGGCGTTGGTGTAGAACTGCAGTTTGCCTTCCGGCGAAACGGTCAGGTTAATGCTCAGCTGCGGATAGCGCGTCATCACCTTAGCCAGATCGGTAAGATCGCCGCCCGTGCGCTTGATATACGACAAGAGCTGAATAGCGGTCAATTCGCCGTCACCGGTGGTAGCGAAATCGCGGAAAATGATATGACCGGACTGCTCGCCGCCGAACACAAAATCGCCCAGCAGCAATTCCTCCAGCACGTAGCGGTCGCCCACCTTGGTGGCGATAAAGTGCAGGTCGTTCTCCTCGCAGAATTTGGTGAAACCGAAGTTGGTGAGAATGGTGCCGACCACGGTATTGCCACTCAGCTTGCCGCGTTCACGCAGATCCAGCGAGCAGATCGCCATGATCTGGTCGCCGTCGACCAGCTGACCGTTTTTGTCTACCACCAAGCAGCGATCCGCGTCGCCGTCAAACGCCACGCCCAGATCCATCTTGTTATCCACCACGTACGCCGACAGCGCCTCCAGATGCGTGGAGCCGCAGGCATTGTTGATGTTGACGCCATCCGGCTGCGCAAACAGAATGTGCGCGTCTGCACCCAGTTCCTCAAACAACCGCGGCGCCGTCATCGATGCCGCGCCGTTGGCGCAGTCGACGGCGATACGCAAACCGTCCAGCGAGAACAGCACGCTGCTCTTTAAGTGATCGATATAATCCTTGACGGCGTTTTCGGCGATGGTCACCTTACCGACATCGCCACCGACCGGCGTCGGCGGGGTCGCCGCCTGATCCAGCACAATGGATTCGATTTCCTCTTCCAGCGCGTCCGCCAGCTTGTAGCCTTCGCCGTTAAACAGCTTGATGCCGTTATACTCAGCCGGATTGTGCGACGCCGAGATCATAATGCCGGCGTCCGCCTTGTATTTACCCACCAGATACGCCACCGCCGGCGTGGGAATCACGCCCAAACGAATGACGTCTGCACCCACCGAGCACAGACCGGCGATCAGCGCCGCTTCCAGCATATCGGAGGACATACGCGTATCCTCGCCGATCACAAACACCGGTCGACGGCGGCCACCTTTGGCCAATACCAGCGCCGCGGCGCGACCGATTCCCATTGCCAGATCACAGGTCAGTTCGCGGTTGGCAACGCCGCGAACGCCGTCTGTTCCGAATAATCTACCCATACTCATTCACCTTTCTTTGGCACGATATGCTCGCTATCCTTATAAATATGCGAGGGCGGAACGACCTGCCGCACCGACGAGGTCGGGTACACGTTGCTGTTGCGGCCGATGATCGTACCGGGATTTAACACACTGTTGCAGCCGACCTCCACAAAATCGCCCAGCATGGCGCCGCACTTTTTCAGGCCGGTTTCAAACGACTCTTCTGCCGTGCGGATCACCACCGGCATCTTGTCGCTTTTCACGTTGGAGGTGATGGAGCCGGCCCCCATATGCGCCTTGTAGCCCAGCACCGAATCGCCCACGTAGTTGTAATGCGGCACCTGCACGTTATCAAACAGGATCACGTTTTTCAGCTCGGTGGAGTTGCCGACCACCGCGTTCTTGCCGACAAGGGCGCTGCCGCGGATAAACGCACCGTGGCGCACCTCGGCGTTCTCGTCGATGATGCACGGACCGCCGATATATGCGGTGGGTGCCACGCGCGCCGACCGCGCAACCCAGACGTTTTCGCCACGCTTCTCAAACAGCTCGGGCGGCAACGCCTCCCCCAGCGTAACGATCAACTCTTTAATGCCGGCAAGCGCCTGCCACGGATACGCAAACCCGCCCAGATACTCACCGGCTATGCTGTGGGACAGATCGAACAATTCTTTGGTAGTCACCATACGGTTTCCTCCTTTTGATTTGACACAGATCGTTTCTTCCCGAAAATGCAATTTTTCCGACTTTTTGTGAAAATCTACTGTGCCTACTATACCACCGTCGCCCGTAAATGTCAAGCGGTTTTTATAAATAAGTCGTCCGATCGTGCAAAACTTGCTTCGTGCCCTTTTCGCTTGACAAAGGTCGGCATCTCTCGTATAATATTATATTGGATTTTTCTTATTTTATCCTGTACCATATAAAGGAGGGCAAACCATGGATAATCGGCCGATCGGCGTATTCGATTCCGGTTTGGGCGGCTTGACGGCTGTCCGCCAGTTGGAAGCTGTGCTTCCGCACGAGCGCATTGTCTATTTCGGCGATACCGGTCGCGTACCTTACGGTACGCGCGGTGAGGATGTTATTCGGCGCTATGCGGCGCAGGACTGCCTTTTTTTGGAGCAACAGGACGCGAAAATCATCGTGGCCGCCTGCGGCACGGTCAGTTCGGTGGCCAACGCCGATCTGCGCGCACGCGCGGTACCGACCATTGACGTGGTGGAGCCCACCGCCAAAGCGGCGGTCGCTGCCACCCACAACAACCGCATCGGCATCATCGGTACGGCGGCGACCGTTCGGTCGGGCTCATACGCCGGCGTGATCACCGCCTTGCGTCCGGAAACGCAAGTGTTCGGGCAGGCGTGCTCGATGCTGGTGCCGCTGGTGGAAAACGGCTGGATCGGCGAGGATGACGAGATCGCACGGCTGGCGGTGGCGCGGTATCTGCAGCCGTTAAAAGAACAGCAGATCGACACACTGATTCTCGGCTGCACCCATTTCCCGCTTTTGACCGCGCACATTCGGGCGTTTTTGGGTGACGAGGTTACCCTGATCTCCGCCGGCCAAGAAGCCGCCCGCGCGTGTGCCAAGCTGCTTGCCGGCACGGACGCGCTGTGCGATCCGGCACAGGACGGCGGCACGGTTTTCTACGTCAGCGATTTGTCGCAGAATTTCGCCGAAGTATCCCGATCTTTTTTGGGACGCGAAGCCACCGACATTCGCTTAGTGGATATCCATTCACTTTGAGGTGACCTATGAAGAATACAACCTCCGTTTGGATCACGCTGAACAACCACATCACTATGGATGGTCAGTCGGATACCGTCGGCATTGAGGTAGCAGGCACCTGCGTCTATAAGGACGGCGCAGACGTGTATCTGCCGTCTTACAAAGAGCAGGACACCGACGGTACGGTTACCGACGTCAGCGTGTTGTTGGGTGCCGATCACGGCGCGGTCTCCCGCAAAGGTCCTGTCAATTCGTTTATGAAGCTGACCGCCGGCAAACGCGAGACCTGCACCTTTGAAACCCCGATGGGCAATCTGCTGGCGGACGTCGAGCTACTGTCTTGCTCGCGTGAGCAACAGCGCGACGGCTTCCGTTGGGAACTGCATTATCACATGTATTTCGGTCCCGGCGAACCGGCGGATCATCATATGATCATCACCGCCAAACCGATATAAATTAACGCGAACGGCAGACTGCCGTGCACCGCAAAGGAGTTTTAATATGACAACCGTTCAATTAGCAGAACAGCAACTGCGCGATCGTGTAGCCGCCGCACTCGCTGCGGCCGTCGCCGCCGGCGAACTGCCGGAGGCCGAGTTGCCGGCTTACCGCGTGGAAATTCCGGCCGATCGCAAAAACGGCGATTTGGCCGCAAACGTCGCGATGGTATCGGCGCGCGCCCTGCGCAAAGCGCCGCGGCAGATCGCCGAGGCGTTGGTGGCGCAGATGGATCTGTCCGACACGTTTTTGGAAAAAGCCGAAGTGGCCGGTCCCGGGTTTGTGAATTTCTTCCTCTCGCCCGCGTACTACGGTGCGGCGGTCGCAGAGGTGCTGGAAAAAGGCGACGCCTACGGTCGCAGCGATTACGGCAAGGGCGAGCGCGTGATGGTGGAATTTGTTTCCGCCAACCCGACCGGTCCGATGCATATGGGCAACGCGCGCGGCGGTGCGCTGGGCGATTGTCTGGCCGCTATTATGGACGCCGCCGGCTACGAGGTATGGCGCGAATTCTACATCAACGACGCCGGCAACCAGATCGAAAAATTCGGTCTGTCGCTGGATATTCGCTATCAGCAGATCTTCCGCGGTGAAGACGCGGTCGAGCTGCCGGAGGACAGCTACCACGGCGACGATATTAAGGCGCACGCCGCGGCGTTTGCTGACCAGTTCGGCGACCGTTATCTCGACGTCTCCGAGGAGGAGCGTCGGGCGGCGTTGGTGGCGTATGCCCTGCCGCTGAACATCGATAAGATGCATCTCGATTTGGAAAAATACCGCATCTTCTATGACGAGTGGTTTCAGGAATCCACCCTCCACCAAAGCGGTGAACTGCAAGAAGTGATCGATATCCTCACCAAAAAGGGATTGACCTACGAAAAAGAGGGCGCCTTGTGGTACAAGAACGCCGAGGTGCTGACCGCCAAATTGCTGGCGGAAGGCAAGTCGCAGGCGGAGATCGACAAGCTGGAGTTGAAAGACGACGTGCTGGTCCGCCAGAACGGCAACCCCACCTACTTTACCGCCGACATCGCCTACCACCGCAACAAATTCCGCCGCGGATTTGACCGCTGCATCGACGTCTGGGGCGCCGACCACCACGGTCACGTCGCCCGTATGAAGGGCGCAATGGATGCCATCGGCGAGGACGGCGACAAGCTGGAGGTCGTATTGATCCAGTTGGTCCGTCTGATGCGCGACGGCGAGGTCGTGCGGATGTCCAAGCGCACCGGCAAGGCCATTCAGCTCGCCGACCTGCTCGACGAAGTGCCGGCCGATGCCGCCCGCTTCTATTTCAATATGCAAGCACCCTCCACGCGTATGGACTTTGATCTGGGTCTCGCGATCGAGCAATCCTCGCAAAACCCCGTTTATTACGTTCAGTATGCGCACGCGCGCATCTGCTCCATCTTCCGCAAGCTCGAAGAAGAGGGCATCCGCCCGCGTGCCTGCACCGCCGAGGAACTGGCGCTGTTGGTCACGCCGGAGGAAAAGGAACTCATCCGTTTTATCGCCGGCTTTACGCAGGAGTTGATCGACGCGTCGGATGCGCGCGATCCCTCGCGGATCACCCGCTACTGCACCGAACTGGCGACCTTGTTCCACAAATTCTACAACGCCTGCCGCGTCAAGGGCGAGGACGAAGCCCTTATGCAAGCGCGCCTGAGCCTGTGCGACGCCGCGCGCATCACGCTGCGCTGTGCGCTGACGCTGTTGAACGTCTCGGTGCCGGACAAAATGTAATCTTAAAACACAAAAATCCCTGCAAGGAATGTCCTTGCAGGGATTTTTTATGCGGATTTAATACACTTCCACAACCGTTTTGCCGGCCAGTACGTTTTCCATCTGGCGCAGGATCGTTTCCACGTTGGCGGTCTTGACCAGATACCGCCGTCCGTCCTTGCGGACGATCAGCGTGCGGTTGCCGTCGTATTCGTAGAACTGCACCTGCTCATCGTCGCCGTCCAAGCGCTCCAAGGTGATCTCGGCGCTCATCGCCGGATTTCCTGCCATAAACGCGTCCGCTTCGGCATCGGTAACGCCTTTGTGCCGTTCCATACTGACGATCAGGCTGTAAAACGCACGGAAGTTATCCGGATCGCTCTTAGGATCGCCATCGGCGTTGACCAACAGCTCGATCTCCTCGTCCTCCTTGCCGGCGACGTGCGTCAGCACAAAGGTATGCGTCTTGCCGTTCGCGGTGATCACCACGCGCTCCACGTCTTGAATACGGCTGTCCAGCGGCGTCTCCAACACCACGTCGTCAAAGGTCGCGCCCATAAACGCCGCGTCGGTCGAGCCGACCAAGAACACGATATCCAATCCATCGACCATCATATAATAGTCGCCGTCGGCGTTGGTGTCGCCGGCATACAGCGTGTACGTCCGCGCGTTGTACACCTCGGTCGCGGTGACGTCGCCTTCCTCGTTCTCGGTGGTGGTGTGCACCCCCAGCGTCAGATAGGCGGTGATCTTCGGCGCGTCCAGCCCGTACTGCGCTTTTTGCGCCGCCGTGGGATGTGCCACCAAGACCTCCATCGCCGAAAGATTGTTAAACTTCGTTTGCCAGTCGGACATAACCTCCAGATTGGTGGAGGTCACCACCGGCACCTCGATCAGATAATTGCAGAGATCCGTAAGCGATGCGCGGTCGCCCTCGCGCTTATAGCGGATGGTCAGCGGCTCACGCTCGACACCGGTCACTTCCACCTTCATCAGCTGAGCCGTACCGGTCTCATCGTCCTCCCGCTTTTGCGGCTCGGTCGTCAGCGAGCGCCCCACGTAGTAGGTGGACGGCTCGTCGACCGTTTCCGCCAGCATGGTGCCGGCCACGTAGATCGTGTTGGCATCCTTTTCGCGGTAGTAATATCCACTGCCGGTGGCCACCTTATCGCCCAGTTCGAAGGCGTAGGTATCGCCGTCGGTATAGGTGACCGAGACCTGAATGCCCTTGTCACCGAATCCAAACGGAGTCGGATCGGTCAGCGGCGTTTCCAGCTTGCTCTCCGGCGTGATGGTTTCCAGCTCGTCAAACAAAATCTCCACCGCCGACTCGTACACCGGCAGATCGGCGTAGGCTTCTACGGCGTACACGCCGTCTGCATTGGGCTTGATGGTAAAGGTCTCGCCCTCGCGCGCGATCGTGACCGATTGCACGACCTCCGGCGCCGTTTCACCGTCGGCGACCTCCACCGATTTATCCACCAGCGGATCCATCGCCTCGGTCGCCGGAGATTCCGAATCGTCGGCCGGCGGTGCTTCCGGCAACAGCAGCAGCACAACCAGCGCCGCCACCAGCACCAACAACACCGCACCGCCGAGAATCGCGTTTCGTGTACGTTTCGTCATCACAGGTGCCTCCGTTTGAGGAACACGACCAAGCAGACCACCAGCGTCGCCACCGGCACCAGCGCCACAAAGATGACAAAGACCGTCAGCGCCGTCGCCGCCGAATCCACCGACAACACGTTGCCGGAATCCAGCGTCTTATCGTCAAACTCGATGCTGTCGCCCTTATCGAGAATGTGGTTGACGGTGTTCTCCACCAAATCGCCGTTCTCGTCGATCGAGCTTAAACCGGTCATAAAGTAGAACGAGCCGATCACCAAGCCGTGAGTGGCGCTTTCGTTATCGCTGTTGTAGTAATAGGTCGAGGAAAGCGTCGCACCGACCAGCGGGTAATCCGACGCATTCGGCTCGGTCAGCGCGTAGTTGGTGTTGCCGGCCTCCTCGGCGGCGTACACGTCCTCCAAACTGCTCAGGCGGGCCGATTCCGGGAAGCTGAACAGCGTGGTAAATTCCGGTCGGTCGCCAGCTTCCAACAACCGACGGGTGTACGGCGCCAACACGCGGTCGCCGGAGGTGAATTCGGTCTCCGCGCCGTCCGCGTAGGAATACAACGGATTCTGAATGCCGCTGTAAATATAGCTGCTGTCGGTCTGTGCGACCAACTGCTCGGTGATCACCACACCGAGCGTGTCCTCCACATACATTTCGAGGTTGGGAGTTTCCACCAAAGAGGGCACCACCAACAAATGATGGTTGTAGTTATTGTCGTTTTCCACCCACTGACGGATCCGCGCGATCTCGTCCTTGGTATAATCCTCGTTCGGCGCCGGAATAACCAAGAGCGCTGCATCCTCCGGAATTTCTGCCTGCGTGGTGATATCCAGCGCGGTCACGTTGTAACCGGTCTTGGTCAGCAACGAGCTAATGTCGCTTACCACGTACTCGCTGGCGCTGTGGCCGGTCAACACCGCCACCGACGCCACCTTCTCGCCGGCCACCGCTTCGATGCTGACCGCAAGCGTCGTCTCCACAATGGAGGTCGGCGTCACCGATTGTCCTTGGTACATCGCGTTGTACACTTCCGTCATCGAGTGACTGGTAAAATCCGTCGTGATGTCCAGCACACGACTGTTTTCGCCGCAGATAAACACCACGCTGCCGTCGGTCGCGCCCATTTCGGTGTAGGTTACCGCACGGATCGGCTGCTCGTTTAAGTCAATGTATTCCACCGACACCTTGCCGCCCGACAGCGAACGGAAGCTATCCAGCGCCGCGTGCAGCTGCTTATACATACTGTCAAACGCATCCATACCGGTGCTCGGCGCGGTCAGCGCCGTCTCGGCCAGACACACCACGATCTGCACCTCTTTTTTGATGCCCTTGGCGTAGTCCGTCGCCTCGTCCGACAATGTATAGATCTGCGTTTCGGTGGTGTCGATCTTGATCGGCCAGCGATCCTCGACAATGCCCACAATGACGTTGAGCAGGAAGATCGCCGCCACCACCACGACCGTCAAGATCATAGCGGCCGTACCGGCACGGACACGGCGGCCATCCCGTTTAAACGAGAACTTCGGCAGCGTGAACTTCCGCTTGGTTTCTTCCGCAGGAGCTTCGTCCTCTGCGACCGTATCCTCGTTTTCCAAAATCTCGTCGAGCAGCTCGGCGCTCTCCGCCGTCTGCGAAAGCGTCACCTCATCCGATTCAAAACCGGCCACGGTGCGCTCGGTCTCCTCCTCGGGAAGCTCGTTTTTCTCTTTCTCTTCAAAAGCCATACGGTGACACCTCCTTACTGCCATTTCCGACTGTCGAGCACACGCACCGACAGGAACAGGAACAACGCTTGCATACTCAAAAAGAAGATCACGTTTCCGTAAGAAATCGCGCCGGCGGCGAATTCCTGATAGCGGGTATTGACCGACAAAAACTCGATCGCCGTTTTCAGCCACGCCACCTCGGAGAACAGCGAGGCCAAGCTGTCAAACAACAGCAGCACGAACGAAAACGCAAAGGTTAAAAGCGCTGAAATAAACTGACTTTCGGTCAGCGTGGAGAAAAACAGGCCGGCGGCGATCAGGTTGCCGCTCAATAGCAGAATTCCCACGTAGTTGCCGATAATGCTCGCCCACGCCGGCGTGGCGCCGAACATCGCGATGACCACCGCCAACACAAAGATGATGGCCACACCCAGCGCGAACACCAAAAACGCCGCAAAGAACTTGCCGAGCACCACACCCGTCAAGGATACCGGCGCGGTAAACAACGCTTGGTCGGTGCGGTTGCGGCGTTCCTCCGAGAACAGCCGCATGGTCAAGATCGGCACCACCAGCAACAGCGAGATGGTATGCAGAATGCCAAACACGCCCGAAAGATCGGTCTGGCCACCCAAAATATTGTAGCTATAGAAATACAAACCGGCGAAGAAGAACAACAGCGCCCACACAAAATACGCGATCGGGCTGGTAAACAACGCCTTAAATTCTCGTTTGAAAACCGCGATCATACGGACACACCTCCGTTCTTTTTGGTCGTCGGCTGATGGATCAGCGACATAAAGATCTCTTCCAGCGTCCGTTCAGACGAACGGAGCGACAGGATCGGCCAGTTCCGTGCCGCCAGCCGTGCAAACAGCTCGGCGCGAACGTCGGCGTCGTCTGCTTGCTCGATCAGCAGGTCGACCGAGCCCGGTTCCTTTTCACCCAGCACCGACACCTTCTTGACGCCCGGCACCTTGGACACCAGTTCGACCACCGCCTGCTCTCCGCCGGCAACGCGCACCGTCAAGTGACGGCTGGCCGAATATTCCTCCGACAGCTGCTTCGGTGTGGCATCCGCCACGATCTGCCCGTGGTTGATGATGATCAGGCGGTCGCACACCGCCTCCACCTCCGGCAGGATATGGGAGGACAAAATGACCGTGTGATGCCGCCCCAGCGTCTTGATGAGCGTGCGGATCTCGATGATCTGCATCGGATCCAAACCGACGGTCGGCTCGTCCAAAATGAGAACCGGCGGATTGCCGATCAACGCCTGCGCAATACCAACGCGCTGGCGATAACCTTTCGAAAGGTTCTTGATCAGGCGCTCATACACCCCTTCGATCTTCACGATCCGGCAGATCTCCGCAATGTGCTTGGCACGCGGCAGCTTGCACTTTTTCAGATCGTACATAAAGTTTAAGTACTCGCGCACCGTCATATCCATATACAACGGCGGCAGCTCCGGCAGATAACCGATGCTGGCTTTCGCCTCGTTCGGCTCATTGAGCACGTCGTGACCGTCAATGACGATCTCGCCGGCCGTCGCCGACAGGTAGCCGGTCAGCATATTCATCGTGGTGGATTTGCCGGCGCCGTTCGGCCCCAGAAATCCGATGATCTCGCCCTCCGCAATGGAGAAGCTGATATCGTCGACCGCGACGTGGCTGCCGTAATTCTTGGTCAGATTTTTGACCTGTATCATAGTACTTCCTCCCTTATCCAGAAATCCATTTCTATTGTAACAGAATGTTTATCCTTGAGTGTGAACAGATTATAAAATCCACTTAAAAAGCGCCCAGCAAACGCCGTAGATGATCGGCTGGTGCGCCAGATAAAACCACACCGCGTGCCGCCCCACCCACGAAAGACCGGCAAACCGATCTTTGTAAAGGCCTTTCGGGAATTTTCCTTGCGCCGCCCAGCGTCCGAGCGCCGTGCCGGTCAAGAACACAAACAGCCACGGCAACAGCGGAAACCAATCCGCCCCGAAGCCGGCTCCCAGTCCGGTAAACATCAGCCACCGCGTCTCGCGCAGCGTTTCGGGGATCGCCACCGTCCACAACCCGTCTATGCCGATGTATCCGTGGTTGGCTTGCAGCGGCCAAAACAGCACCGCCAGCGCCGCACTGACGACCAACACCACCAACGCCGGTACTTTGTTTAGCGCCCGCGCGCTCAACGCATACAACAGAATACACGCCGCCAAGCAATGCAAGATGCCAAACCAGATCATCGCCGACGGCATCGCAAAATACAACACCACCGACATCGCTACCGCGAACGCCGCCAATCGCAAGCCGCGCTTGCGGTTGCTGCGCGACAGGTGGCACGATATGCCGCACAACAACACAAACAGCGCCGCACCAAGGGGGTGTAGATATTGGGAAATCCAATCAAATCCCGCGATCGCCCACGGCACACCAAACAGATACCCAACCGTATACAGCGCGTGGTGGACGATCATCCCGATCACCAACAAACCGCGCAGCTCATCCATCGCGTGGATGCGGCGGGAGTTCATTCGTTTTGCCATGCTTTCTCCTTTACTTGCCCACACAGAACCGCGCGAACACCTCGTTCACCACCGACTCGCTGGCGCGTTCGCCGGTCAGTTCCTGTAGCGCACCAATGGCGGCATCGATACTGACCGCCGCGGCATCCACCGCCAGACCGGCGGTCAACGCGGCACACGCCTCGCGCACCGCCTCCAACGCGCGGGCCACCGCGCACCGCTGACGCTCGGTAGTCAGCACACCGGCGTTTTCGTCCAAACCGGCCATGCCGGTCACCTCGGCGATCGCCGCCGTCAGCTCGTTCATTCCCTCGCCGGTCTTTGCCGAAAGGGGTAGGATTTTGGGAATGTGCTTATCCAACGCCGCCACATCCGCCTGCAGCGGACGATCGGCTTTGTTGAGGATCGCCACGGTGTGCGCGCCCTCGACCTCCGCCGCCAGCGCCAGATCCTCTGCCGACAACGAACGAGATCCGTCAAACACCGCCAACACCAGTGCCGCCGAGCGCATACGCTCGCGTGCGCGGCGGATGCCGATCGCCTCTACCTCTTCGGCGGTATCGCGAATACCGGCAGTATCCGACAACCGCAACACAAACTCGCCTACGCGCACCGATTCCTCCACCACGTCACGGGTGGTACCGGCCTGCGCCGTCACGATGCTGCGCTCGCAACCGGCCAAGCGGTTCATCAGCGTGGATTTGCCGACGTTCGGCGTGCCGACGATCGCGGTATCGATTCCCTCACGGAGCAAACGACCGGCATCGAAGGTCGCCAGCAGATCGCTCAGATCCGCTTCGGCGGCCGTGAGCGTCGCCATCAGCGCCGCCGGCTCTAATTCGGGGATATCGTCATCGGGATAGTCGACATAAGCCGCGTTTTGCGCCGCGACCGCCACCAGCGCCGTCTTGACCGCCTCGGTCCGACGAAAGACGCTTCCCTCTCGCGCCGCCAACGCCGTTCGTGCTGCCAGTGCGCCGCCGGCACCGATGAGGTCCATCACCGCATCCGCACCGGTCAGATCCAGTTTTCCGTTCAAGAACGCGCGCTTGGTAAACTCGCCGGCCTCCGCCGGTCGAGCGCCCGCGTCCAGCGCCGCGCGAAGCACGCGCGACAACAGGTACACACCGCCGTGACAGCTCAGCTCCACCACGTCCTCGCCGGTGTAGCTGTGCGGCGCCCGAAACACCAGCGCCACACAATCGTCGATGTCGCCGTCGGCGTCGTATGCGTGCCCGTAAAGAGCGGTGTAGCCGTCCAGCGCCGACAGGCTCTTGCCTTTTCCGAGCGGTCGAAACAACCGATCCGCCAGCGCGATAGCGCCGTCGCCGGAAATTCGCACCACCCCGATTCCGGCCGCAGCCGCCGGCGTAGCGATCGCGGCAATCACCGTGTTCACAGGCACACACCTCCCTTTATACCATAATTATAATCAGTATAGCATAAACCCACCGATTGCGCAATAGGCAGATAAAAAAACAAGCAGGCAATACCTGCTTGTTTTTTGTTATTCTGCAGCGATCACCGCGACCTGTCCGTTGGTCGTCGTAACCAGCGAGGCGACCAGCGCATCGGTCTGCTCACCCTCCGGCAAGCAGACACCCACCGCCGTCGCCGTCAGCGTCAGCGGTGCGTCGGTTGCCGACAAAACTTCAAATTGGAGCGTACACACGGTCATGGCGTCGGCTTTGCCGTCCGCTTGGTCGGCCAACATCAGCCGCAACACGCCGGCCTCCTGCTCCCCGCACCAAAGCCCCGCCTGCCAATCCGCTTTGGTAGCACACCCAAGATGCCCTTCCGGCGCAATAACCGGTTTCAGCGCCACCGGATCGTACTCAATCAGCAGATCCGCGTTGGTCAGATAACTGCCCTCGCTCACGCTCAACGGCACCAATACCGTTGCGCCGACCTTACCCATCACCGTTCCCAGCGACAGCGTAAACGGGCGCGCTTCGGCCACGGCGCTTTGCGTCGTCGTGCTGATGGACGGCTCCGGATCCACAACCTCCAGCAACCCCTCATCCTCAATAAAGCAGCTGTTTAGCAGCAACATCATCGCCGCCGCCAACATCGCCAGATGTTTCAAGGCACTCACTCCTTTTCGGTTTCTAAAACCTACCCCTTATTTCCGTTTTTTCGGCACGTATTGCTTGCCGAAATTGCTCCGGCGCGGCTTGTTAGTCGATTTTCGACCACCCTTGCCGCCGACCGACGGTTTTGCCGCCGTCGGATATTTGGGGCGAATTAAGCATTTTTTCTCGGTGCCGATTAAATCCTCGCGTCCGGCGCGACGAAGCGCCTCACGCACCAAATCGGCGTTTTTGGGATTCTTCCATTGCAAGAGAGCGCGCTGCATCGCCTTTTCGTGCGGATCGGTCACCACCGGCACCGGCTTCATCGTAAACGGATCGATGCCGGTGTAATACATCACGGTCGAAGCCGTGCCCGGTGTGGGATAAAAATCCTGCACCTGCTCGGGCGAATAATCGTTTTTGTGCAGATATTCCGCCAGCGCCACCGCTTCCTTGAGCGTACTGCCGGGGTGCGACGAGATGAGATACGGCACAAGATACTGGTTTTTGTCAAACTCGCGGCACAGCGCAAAATATTTCTTCTTAAACGCGTTATACACCGAAACCGGCGGCTTGCCCATCTCGGTCAAGACCGCGTCGCACACGTGCTCCGGCGCCACCTTGAGCTGACCGCTGACGTGGTCGCGCACGAGCTTGCGGAAAAAGCTGTCATCCGGATCGGCCAGCAGATAATCAAAGCGAATGCCCGACCGAATGAACACCTTTTTAACGCCTTTCACGCGCTCCACTTGCTTGAGCAATTCGATGTATTCGGTGTGATCGGCCACCAAATTGGGGCAAGGTTTTGGGAACAGACACTTTCGTCCCTTACAGGTCCCCTCGGTCAACTGCCGATCGCACGCCGGGCGACGAAAATTCGCCGTCGGTCCGCCGACGTCGTGAATGTACCCCTTGAAATCCGGCATCGCGGCAATGGTCTCTGCTTCGCGGACGACCGACGCGATTGACCGCGCACGCACCGCGCTGCCTTGGTGGAACGTGATCGCGCAGAAATTGCAGTTGCCGAAGCAGCCGCGGTTGTGCGCGATGGAAAACTTGACCTCGGCAATCGCCGGCACCCCGCCCATTTCATCGTACATCGGATGCCAGTTCCGCGTATACGGCAACTCGTAGACGCGGTCCAGTTCCTCTTGCTCCAGCGGCGGCTGAGGCGGATTTTGCACCAGCACACGACCGCCGTAATACTCGGTCACCGTCCGACCACGCACCGCGTCTTGCTCCTTAAACTGTCGGGAAAACGCCTGTGCCACCAAGCGCTTGTCGGCTTGCAGCTTCTCGAACTCAAATCCTTCCACCACGTCACCGGTCGGCTTGTCTGCCGACAGATAGCAGGTGCCACGGACATCGCGGATATTCCCAATAGGTACCCCCTTGTCCAGCAATTCCGCGATCCTCACGATTGCGCGCTCGCCCATACCGTAGATCAGCAGATCCGCGCCGCTGTCCACCAAAATACTGCGGCGAAGCGTGTCGTCCCAGTAGTCGTAGTGCGCAAAGCGGCGAAGCGAGGCTTCCAGACCACCGATAATAATCGGCACGTCGCCGTACGCTTCGCGAATGCGATTGGTGTACACGATCACCGGTCGGTCAGGGCGCAATCCCATCTGACCGCCGGGCGAATAGTAGTCGCTCTTACGACGGTGCTTGGCGACCGAGTAATGCGCGACCATCGAATCGATGTTGCCGCCGCACACCAAAAATCCCAGACGCGGCCGTCCGTAAACCTGAAACGCCGTCGCGTCGCGGAAATCCGGCTGCGGTAGCATAGCCACTCGGTAACCGACCGCCTCCAACACGCGCGAAATGATCGCCGGTCCGAACGTGGGGTGATCCACGTACGCATCACCGATCACATACACAAAATCCGGCTGATCCCAACCACGCGCGTCCATTTCCGCGCGCGTTGCCGGCAAAAACGCCGCCATCGACCCCACTCCTTTCTCTAATCTGTAACCAGTATACCACAACTTCGCCACGCGCGCAACGAAAACTTATTGACAATTCCCCGCTTCGTATAGTAAAATAAAAGTATCAACCAGAGGAGGTTTGTATTATGGATGATATGAATGTCAACAACGTCCCCCAGCAAAATCCCGTGCCGCCGATGCAGGTCGGTCCGCAGCCGCAGAATATTGCGCTGTGCATCATTTTGTCGTTGGTCACCTGCGGCATCTATATGTACTATTGGATCTATCGCTTGACCGAAGACGCCAAGCTGTTGAATAACGATCCCAACGCCACCTCCGGTGGAATGGTTGTTCTGCTGTCGCTCGTCACCTGCGGTATTTACCTGTGGTACTGGCTTTACAAGCAAGGCGATAGCATCGATCAGGCTAAGACCGCGCGCGGTTTTGCTTCCAGCAACACCGGCGTGTTGTATCTCATTCTCGGTCTGGTCGGCCTGTCGATCGTGTCCATTGCGCTGATGCAAAACGAGATCAACAACATGGCACAGCAGGCGTAATTCGCCAATCCAATGAGGGCCGCAATCGCGGCCCTCTGTTTTTTAGGAGGTGATTTGTCTGAACGCTTTTGTCGCCTACTGGAAAACACATCGGCGTTCGCTGATCACTGGTGTGGTTTTGATAGTAATTGGGGGGATATATTGGGGAATCACGCAACTAACCGATTGGTATCTCCCCTGCCCGATTCGCGCCGTCACGGGACTATGCTGTCCCGGTTGCGGCATTTCCCATCTCATCACCGATCTGTTGCGCGGAGATTTGTGGTCGGCGGCACAACAGAACCTCGCTGTTGCGGCGCTGACACCGATCTGGCTGACAGCCGGTATAATCTACGGTGTCCGGCGACCGGCCGCACTCCGACAAAACGGCATGGCGTTTCGGTGGCTAACGTGGGGCAGCGTCGTCGTGTTAGTGGCATTTGGAATTTTCCGAAATATCCCCCTTTTTGAGTTTTTAAAACCCCTATATCTGCAATAAAAAGAAGCGGAGCAGCCCTACTGCTCCGCTTCTTTTTCGGTGACAATACATAACGCATATCCCGACTCGTTTTTGCAAATTCGGGGGTAGTTTTCTGAAAAGAAATCCACCTCTTCGAACCGCGTCAGTCCGGTGCCACGGCACTTAAAAACCGCCTCTTTATAGCACCAAATCTCAAAAAATTTCGCCTCGTCGCCATCCACGTACGTTTGCTCTTTTTCCGAGCACACGCGCCGAATCATCGCCGGCCGGAGCAGCTTGATCTGCTGAATGTCTGCACCGATCGGCCGATCGGACACCGCACACAACACACGTTCACCCGAGTGGCTTATGCTGATTTCGACCGCTTTTCCGACCACAAACGGCTTTCCGCGATCGGTCGTATCCAGTTTGACCGACGACACGTCACACCCACAAAAGCGCGCCACCAATTCTCTCACCAAACGATCGGCACACACCGAGCGGCGGCGGTCGGCGATTTGCCGCATCCGCATAATTCGCGCACGCTTCGGCGGCTCGATAAGCGCCAACCAATTTTCGTAATCCGATTCCGTCATAACGGAGAGATCACGCATTTCCCAAATCATACCCCACACCTCGTTTCTCAATACGGCAGAACCGAAAGCGGATTGATGTGCACATCGTTTTTCCACATTTCGAGGTGCAAGCCCGGACCGCTGGTGTTGCCGGATTGTCCGACATAGGCGATCACCTCGCCCTTCGCCACCTGGTCGCCGGTCGAGAACAAAATTTCCGAGCAATGACAGTAGTGCGAGCGATAACCGTTACCGTGATCGATCTGGATATAGGTGCCGGCGCCGTTGTTGTAGCCACTACTTTTGGCGATAATCACCGTACCACCGTCAACAGCAAGAATCGGCGTGCCAAGCATCGCGTTCTCATATATGTCGATGGCCGGATGATAATCGCCATACCCCTGCACGATGTGTGTCCAGCCCGGTACCGGCCACACAAATTTGCCGGTCGCTACGCCGCGATCCGCCGCGGGCGTCGCGGTCGTGGTTTTCGACTTGGACGTGGTAGTTGAGGTAGCGGTCGTCGTACTGGTTGCAGTCGATGTGGTCGTGGTAGACGTGGCCGTCGTCGTGGTAGTCGTCGTCTTTGACGTCATTATGACGGACGAGCTTGTTGTGCCGGTGTCCGCAGACTCGGTCGGTTGATCCGGCGAAGCGATCGCCGGCGTGGTCGCCAATATAAAAACCAACACCATCGCCAGCCACAGTCCTCGACGCACACAACCACCTCCTACATATAAATTCCTATTTATTATAGACAAAATCCCCCGTAATGTCAAACGGTCTCCTTTATCCCCCCAAAACGAAAACTCCCTCGGATTTTTCCGAGGGAGTTTTCGTTTGTGTTGGCATCTACTTATCTTCCCGGGCCGTCGCCAGCCAAGTATTGTCAGCGCAAGTGAGCTTAACTTCCGTGTTCGGGATGGGAACGGGTGTACCC
>JAFQJL010000001.1 GCA_017414965.1 Clostridia bacterium | reverse complement strand
TTAATTAACGGGTTGTGTGTTTCGTTCTTCCTGTCAATACATTGTTTAATTTTCAAGGTCCTAAGACGCCGCCCGCAAGCGGACAGCTTTATTAGAATACCACAACCGTTTCCCTTTGTCAACACCTTTTTTGCGTTTTTTTAAAAATTTTTTCAAAACAAAAAACGCCGTCGACATCACGGTTCGACGGCGTTTTGAATTGGATTTATTTAACTAAAATCACACCGGAGTAGGGCGGCAACACCAGTTCCCGTCCGTCACAGAAGCCATTGCCGAATGCCAGCGGCACGCGCTGCCAATTCTCTGGCAACGGCACGCGATGCTCCCACGCGCCGCGGTTGACCGCACACAGCAAATGACTTTCTGCCGCACGACGCTCGAACATCAACAGCTCCTCTGCCATATGCCACGGCAGATACGAGCCGTCCACCAGCGCGGGCGTCTGTGCCCGAAGCTTACCCAGACCGGCGTACCACTCGCGTAGCGCGATATCCTCATCGCCCCACGGATAGCAGCCGCGGTTGAACGGATCGCGGTAGCCATCCATGCCGACTTCGTCGCCATAGTACACACATGGTACGCCCGGAATGCAATATTGCAGCATCGCCGCCAACCGCATCAAACGGAGACCGTGCTCGCGCGCCTCCGGCGACAGCGTCTGCGCCGCCTGCCATTCGCGACCGCGATCGCCTGCCGGCTCGCCGACCAGCACGGTCAGCGCGCGCTCGGTATCGTGCGTGCCGATATGATTCATCAACAGCCGCAACACCTGCGGCGGATAATGCTCCGCCACCCGCAAGATCCGATCGTGGAAATCCTCCGATCCGCCGCCGCGCAAAAACCCCAGCACGGCATCGCGGTAGGGATAGTTCATCACGCTGTCCAGCTGATCGCCCAGCAGATACCGCCGGCGAGAACCGTAACTGAACTTGTTGCTGGCATCCTCCCAGACCTCGCCGAGCACCAGCGCGTCGGCGTCCTCCGCCTTGACCGCGCACCGCAGCCGATCCAAAAACTCGTCCGGCAGCTCGTCGGCGACGTCCAGACGCCATCCGGCGATACCGCATCGCAGCCAACGGCGCAAAATGCCGTTCTCGCCGGTGATATACGACAGATACGCCGGATGCGTTTCGTTGACCTCCGGCAGCGTATCAAATCCCCACCAACCGGCGTAGTCGTCCGGCCAGCGACGGAAGTGGTACCAATCCGCATACGGCGAATCGGGCGACTGATAGGCGCCGATCGCTTCGTAGCGACCCTCGCGGTTGAAATAGCGGCTATCCGAGCCGGTGTGCGAAAACACGCCGTCCAACAACACCGCGATGCCGCGCTTCTTGGCCTCGGCGCAAAGCGTCCGCAGATCGTTCTCGTCGCCCAGAAGCGGGTCGATCTTCTCGTAGTCTGCGGTATCGTAGCGGTGGTTGCTCTGCGATTCGAAAATCGGATTGAGATACAGACAGGTCACACCCAGCGCCGCCAGATCGTCCAAGTGCGCGGTGATGCCGGCGAGATCGCCGCCAAAGAAATCGTTATTGAGCACGCGGCCGCGCTCGTCCGGTCGCCATACCGGCTGCTCGCCCCAGCGATCGCGCAGCACGCGATCGGTCGGCACATCGGTCTTGGGAGTACCCGAAGCGGCGTACCGATCCGGAAAGATCTGATACATCACGCCGCCGGCCAACCAGTCGGGCGTAACAAAATCCGCCGCGTAGCAGGTGACCTGCCATTGCTCGTGCTTATCCCATCCGCCGTGAGGCACGGCGTGACCGCCGCGGCCGCGCGACAGCGTACACGGTCCGGCTGCTGCCTGCATCACAAAATCGTAAAAGTACAAACCGACCGACGGCGGCGTCCAACGGCATTCCCACCATTCGTGGTGTTCGCCATCCACCCCCGCCCATTGCAAACTCACGGCGTTCTCGCCGCCGGCATCGTTGGCTACGCGCAACAGCACGCTGCTGACGTTCCAGTCGCGCGGTGTCCGCACCCGATATGCGATCGCCGTTCCCTCGGCCACCGCCCCAAACGGATCGCGGTGGCAGCGGTCGGTCGAACAAAAGAAGTTTTCCGACATACAATCCCTCTCGCCTATTATATTACATTATATAATATGCACCCATTATCCGAATTTTTGCTTGCACTCGCGTCCGAAGCGGATCAGCTCCTGCAGCCGATCGCGATCGGCGACGGTCAGCGCGTCCCGATACGCTTGCAGATGCCCGATCAATTCATCCAATTCCGCGCCGAGCGCCTCGCGGTTGAGCAGAAACAGCTCCGACCACAGCGTTTCGTCAATGGTCGCCACGCGCGACACATCGCGGTAGCTGCCGGCTGCGTAGCCGACGTGCTCGGCACAGCACGGCGAGGACACGTACGAGCCCGCCAGCACGTGCGGGATCTGGCTGGTATACGCGATCATACGATCGTGGTTTTCAGGCGTGGTGACCGTCACCCGCGCGCAACCGACCGCCATGGCTAAGTCGCGCACGGCATCCACTGCCGTTTCCGGCGTGTCCGCATCCGGTGTAAGGATGTAACTCGCCTGACGAAACAGGTCGCCGTCCGCGTGCTCAAAACCGTTCTTCTCGCGACCGGCCATCGGGTGTGCGCCCACAAAATGCACGCCGTGCGGCCGGCAGATCGCGGTGCAATCCGCCACGATCGCGCCCTTGACACCGCACACGTCGGTCACCACCGTGTTGGCACGCAGTTCGCCTATGTGCTGTTTGAGCAATTCCACCGCCGTCAGCGGCGCTACACACAGCATCACGATATCCGCTTCACCCCAGCTATTAGGGTCGGCCGGACGGGCGATCGCACCGGCGTCCAGTGCCTCCTCCACCGTTTGCAAACAGCAATCGGCGCCCACAACGATATATTTCCCCGAACGCGTCAACGCCATCGCCAACGAGCCGCCGATCAATCCCAGACCGACGATCAGCACGGTTTTCTTTTCCATACGATCGACCCCTTACTTGTTGCACAACTGTCTACGTTTTTTGGATTTTTGAAAAAAGTTCTTGACAAACGGCGACAAAGTGCATACTATTTACCTATAGAATATACCACAGATCCCGCCATTTGTCTACCTCGGCGGAAAAATTTTGGAAGGATGGAATCACGATGGTTTTTGAAAAAGTCAAGGCGATTTTGGAAGAGCAGTTTGGCGATGTCGGTGAACTCACCGAGGATACCCGCATTCACGACGATCTCGGCGCCGATTCGATGGACGTGGTTGACCTGATCATGTCGATCGAGGAAGAGTTCCACATGGAAGTGCAAGACGAAGACATTGAAAAGATTACCACCGTTGGCGATCTGGTCTCGTTTATTGAGGAAAGAATGTAATAGTAAAAAAGGCGTTGTCCGGCGGACAGCGCCTTTTTTGTTTTTTAGAATAACTCGTTGACGTTTTCGATTAAATGGCCGACCTTGCGCGCGGTCACGTTGACCTGACGGCGAAGAAACCGCTTGTGCGTGTGGCACCAGTGGCACGCCGCAACGCCGCCGATCATACCGACGACCACGCCGGCCAGCATCCCCTTACACAAACTCTCTTTATGGCACATACTCCCACACTCCTTTCCCTGTGGCATTAGCGTGTGTCGCGCCAAAGAATTTTATACATCAACCCCTTGCAATCATATAAAATTTAGGTTATAATACTTTAGAGTAAGCCGTGTGGTGCGGCATACGGGTGGATGGGTCCCGTGCGGCGGATCGCCGTGAACCATGTCAGGCGGGGAACCGAGCAGCATTAAGCGGTCTCATTCGCGTGCCGCGGATCGCCTGTTCACCCGTATGCCGAACCACACGGATTTTTTTGAAAGGAGGCTTGCCTCGTATGTATCAAGTACTATACCGCAAATGGCGTCCGCGCACCTTTTCGGAGGTGATCGGTCAACCGGCCATCACCGCCGCACTGCAAAGCGAGCTGCGCACCGGTCGATTGGCGCACGCCTATCTGTTTATCGGCTCGCGCGGAACCGGCAAGACCTCCTGTGCCAAGATCCTTGCCAAAGCGGTCAACTGCCTGTCGCCGATCGACGGCGACCCCTGCTGCACGTGCGACAATTGCCGCGCCGCAGACGATGGGGCGCTGCTGGACATCACCGAGATGGACGCCGCCTCCAACCGCGGCATTGACGATATTCGCAGCTTGATCGAGGAATCGGCCTATCCGCCGACCATCGGCAAATACCGCGTGTATATCATCGACGAGGTGCACGAGTTGACGACCGATGCGTTTAACGCGCTTCTCAAAACGCTGGAGGAGCCGCCCGCACACGTCATTTTCGTGCTGGCCACCACCGAGGCACACAAGGTGCCGTCCACCATTCTCTCGCGTTGCCAGCGGTTTGATTTCGGTCGCATTCCGGCCGAGGAGATCGCCGCCCGCTTGCAGTACGTGGCGTCGCAGGAATCCTTCTCGATCGACGCCGACGCCGCCTTGCTGCTGGCCCGTCTGGCAGACGGCGGTATGCGCGATGCGCTCTCGATGCTCGACCAATGCGTATCGCGTTCGGAGACGGTCACCACCGAAGTGGTGACCGCCGCCATCGGACTGGCCGGATCGGCGCATATGTTCCGCTTGCTCGGCTGTATGCGCGAATCCAACACCGGTGACGCGTTGGCACTGGTCGGACAGTTGCACGAATCCGCCAAGGATATGGAGCATCTGTGCGCGGAAATGACCGACTTTTTCCGTCAGCTGATGATCTGCAAGACGGCGCGCGATCCCGCGGCGTTGTTGGTGTTGCCGCCAAACGAACTGGCGCACCTGAAAAGCGAGGCCGACACGTTAAGTCTGTCGACCATCCTGCACGCGATCGATATTTTGCAGCGCGCCAAGGAACGGATGCACACCGGCGCCGACCGCCGCGTCGAAATGGAGATGGCGGCCGTCAAGTTGTGCTCGCCGGAACTGGATACCGATATCAGCGCGTTGGTGCGTCGCATCAAAACGTTAGAGGATATGATCAAAACCGGCGCCGTCCCGGCGGCAGCACCGACTCCTGTTCCGGCGACCGAGCCGAGCGACGTGCCGGCCGAGCCGGAGACTCCGGTCGAGCAACCGCCGGTTGCCGAGCCGCCGGCGGCAGAAACGCCGGCTCCCCCTCCGGCATCGGACGAGCCGACGCCGTTTTTGCAGTGGAGCGAGGTGCTTGACGCCCTTTCCTCCCGCAGTATGCCGCTTTACAGCATTTTGTCCGGATCGACGGCGGTTATCGCCGGCGACCGCGTACTTGTGACGGCGGAAAGTCCGTTTGTCAAGAATATGCTCTCAAAGGACAACCACGCCAGCCTGTTGCTGTCGGCGATCCGCAGCGTCACCGGCCGTTCCTATCGGCTGGGACTGAAATCCGTTTCTGCCGAAGAACACGCCCCAGCAGAGGATGCCGAAGCCACCGGTCCCCTCTCCGATTTCCTCAAACGGAGTCAGGAGATGGGCGCACCCATTGAATTTACTTAAAGGAGATCTTAAATATGAAAGCACGTTTACCTCAGGGAATGGGCGGCGGCCCCGGCAATATGCAGAGCATGCTGCGTCAGGCGCAGAAAATGCAAGAGCAAATGGCCGCCCTGCAAGAAGATCTGGATAACCGCACCTACACCGCCACCGTTGGCGGCGGCGCGGTCACCGCTACCGTGGACGGCAAGCACACCGTGCAGTCGCTTACCATCTCGCCGGACGTTGTGGATCCGGACGACGTGGATATGCTGACCGATCTGGTCACCGCCGCGGTCAACGAAGCCATCCGCCAGGCCGTCGCCACCTCCGAAACGGAGATGGGCGCCATCACCGGCGGTATGGGCATCCCGGGGTTGCGCTGATCGCAAGCCTCATTTTTCAGAAAGGAGTGAAACCGAATGGCCTCATTAGCGGCTCCGCTTGCCAAACTCATTGAACAACTGGAACAACTGCCGGGATTGGGCGCCAAATCCGCCCAGCGCATCGCGTTTCACATCCTCTCGCAATCGCCCGAGCGCGTAGGCGCGCTGGCCGAGGCGATCACCGAGGCGCGAGCGCGCATCCACGAATGCGCTTGCTGCTGCAACCTCACCGAAAGCGAGGAATGCCCCATCTGCTCCGATCCGACGCGCGATCGCTCGGTCATCTGCGTGGTGGGCGACCCGCGCGACGTGCTCGCGATCGAGCGCACGCGGGAATACCGCGGTCTGTATCACGTGTTGCACGGCAACCTATCGCCGATGGACGGCATCACGCCGGAAAAGCTTCGCATTAAGGAGCTGCTGCATCGCATCAACGATAACGACATTCAAGAGGTCATTATGGCAAACAACTCCACCGTGGAGGGCGAAACCACCGCCATGTACCTCTCCAAATTGCTTGGGCCGTTTGGCATCCGCGTGACGCGGCTGGCGTACGGTCTGCCGGTCGGCGCGGATCTGGAATACGCCGACGAAGTTACCCTCCGCCACTCGTTAGAGGGGCGCAGCCAGATGTGAGGAGGGTTTCTGTGGCAAGCAAAGAAAATTTTAAAACCATCGCACAAAACAAAAAAGCGTACCACGATTATTTCGTGGAGGAAAGTCTGGAAACCGGCATCGAGCTGGTCGGCACCGAGGTAAAATCCCTCCGCAACGGCGCGGTCAATTTGAAGGACTCGTGGTGCTCCATCGTGGACGGCGAGTTGTACGTCAACGGGATGCACATCAGCCCCTATGAGCACGGCAATATCTTTAACCGCGATCCCGTCCGCGTTCGCCGCCTGCTCGCGCACAAGCGCGAGATCATGCGGTTGTTCGGACTTCTCAAACAACAGGGACTCACGCTCATTCCCCTTTCGCTGTATTTCAAGGGCTCGCGCGTGAAAATGCAAGTCGGGCTCTGCCGCGGTAAAAAATTATACGATAAACGCGAGGACGCCGCGCGTCGCGACAGCAAACGCGAGGCGGAACGCGCGCTCAAAGAACACAACGCAAGATAAAGGAGTATCACTATGGCACACGATCGTTATATCAGTCCGTTTTCCACCCGTTACGCATCCGACGAGATGCAGTACATCTTCTCGGAGGACAACAAATTCCGCACCTGGCGAAAGCTGTGGATCGCGTTAGCGGAGGCGGAAAAAGCCGAGGGGCTTGCGATCACCGACGAGCAGATCGCCGAGCTGAAAGCGCACGCCGAGGACATCAACTACGAAGTCACCATCGCGCGCGAGAAAGAATGCCGTCACGACGTGATGAGCCACGTGCACGCCTACGGTGTGCAGTGCCCGAACGCCAAGGCGATCATCCACCTCGGTGCGACCTCCTGCTACGTGGGCGACAACACCGATATGGTGGTGATGAAGCAGGCGTTGGAGTTGGTGCGCTCGAAGGTGCTGGGCGTCATGGCTCTGTTGGCGAAATTTGCCGAACAATATAAGGATATGCCGTGTATGGCGTATACCCACCTGCAACCGGCTCAGCCGACCACCGTGGGCAAGCGCGCTTCGTTGTGGCTCAACGATCTGGTGCTGGATCTCCACGAGATCGACCACCGTCTCTCCACGCTGGCGTTGCTCGGTTCGAAGGGCACCACCGGCACGCAGGCGAGCTTTGTGGAGCTCTTTAACGGCGACAGCAAAAAGATCGCGGCGGTCGAGAGCCGCATCGCCGAGGCGATGGGCTTTGACAAGGTCGTGCCGGTATCCGGTCAGACCTACTCGCGCAAAACCGATTATTTCGTGGTGTCGGTGCTGTCCGGCATCGCGCAGACGGCGAGCAAATTCTCCCACGATATGCGCTTGCTGCAGAATTTCAAGGAAATGGAAGAGCCGTTTGAGAAATCCCAGATTGGCTCGTCGGCGATGCCGTACAAGCGCAACCCGATGCGCTGCGAGCGCATCACCTCGCTTGCGCGTTACGTGATGAGCGACGCACTCAATCCGGCGCTCACCGCCGGCACGCAGTGGATGGAGCGTACGCTGGACGACTCCGCCAACAAGCGCATTGCGGTGGCTGAGGCGTTCCTCGGCGTCGACGCCATTTTGAACATTATGCTCAACGTGTGCGACGGTCTGGTCGTATATCCGAAGGTGGTACGCGCTCGCCTTATGAACGAGCTTCCCTTTATGGCGACCGAAAACATTATGATGTCGGCGGTCAAAAAGGGCGGCGACCGTCAGGAACTGCACGAAAAGCTTCGCGTTCACTCGCAGGCGGCAGCCGCAGTGGTCAAGCAGGAGGGACTCCCCAACGACTTGATCGATCGCGTGTGCGCCGATCCGGATTTCCATCTCACCAAGGAGGAGATCGTCGCGTTCCTGCAGCCGGAGAATTTTGTCGGCCGCGCACCGGAACAGGTGGCGGAATTCCTCGATACCGTCGTCAAGCCGATTTTGGCGGAAAACGCCGGTAAAATCGCCGGTAAAGCCGCACTGATGTGCTGATAAACGAAGGGGGATCGGCGGTGCCGATCCCCTCTTTTTATAAAAGGAGTAAAGGATATGACTCACGAAGAACGCGCCCGTGCGTATTTCTTGGAAGGGTATAATTGCAGTCAGGCAGTGGCGCTGGCGTTTGCAGAGGAGGTCGGTCTGCCGACCGAAACGCTCGCTAAGCTCGCCTCGTCGTTTGGCGGCGGTATCGGACGGATGCGCGAGGTGTGCGGCGCGGTGTCGGGCATGTGCCTGATCGTCGGTCTGCTGTACGGCTACGACGATCCGAAGGCGACTACCGAAAAATCCGCGCATTACGCGCGCATTCAGCAGCTGGCGGCCGATTTCAAGGCCGAGCTCGGCGTGGACACCATCCTCTGCCGTGAACTGCTGGGCGGCGCGGATGGACGGAACACCGAACCCACTCCGGCAGCGCGCACGGCGAGCTATTACAAAAAGCGCACGTGCGCAGATATGGTGGCGGCGGCCGCCAAGGTAACCGCGGCGTACCTCGAAAGTCAGCCGAAAAAATAATTTTAAAAACCTGTTGACAAACCCAATTCTTTGCGGTATAATAGCAACGCTGTCGAAAATGACGGCGCTTGCATAACGGGGTGTAGCTCAGTTTGGTAGAGCGCTTGGTTCGGGACCAAGAGGCCATGAGTTCAAGTCTCGTCACTCCGACCAAAAATCCGTCGACTCTGTCGACGGATTTTTTATTCAAGCCGATAGGCTTGGTATATCATCACGCGATAGCGTGTATATCATTGCCTCCTCGTGAGGCGTATATCATCACACCGTAGGTGTGTATACCTCTATCGTCTTGATGAGATACAGTGGCTTTGCCACTGATGATATGCAAAACTTGCGTTTTGATGATATACAAGGCTTCGCCTTGATTAAAAACATTGTATATATGCGGATTTCCTCTTGATTACTATAACGCTACTCCGACCAAAACTCTCAAGTCGTTTGACTTGGGAGTTTTTTTCTTTTCCCAATCAAAAAAGCTCCCGCTACCGCGGGAGCTTTTTTACCGGTGGTTATACCATCTTTTCCGGATGGAATACCTCGTCAAATTTTTCGGGCGTCAGGAATCCGAGTTCCACGCACGCCTCTTTCAGCGAAATGTTATCCTTGTACGCTTTCTTGGCGGTCTTGGCCGCATTCTCATATCCGATGTACGGATTGAGCGCCGTCACCAGCATCAAGGAATTGTGCAGATTGTGGTGCATCTTTTCCTTGTTCGCCTTGATGCCCACCGCGCAGTTCTTGTTAAACGACACCATCGCCTCTGCCAGCAATCGTGCAGATTGCAGGAAGTTGTAAGCGCACACCGGCATAAACACGTTGAGCTCGAAATTTCCCTGCGACGCCGCCATGCCGACCGCGACGTCGTTGCCCATCACCTGCACGGCGACCATCGTGACCGCCTCGCATTGCGTGGGGTTGACCTTGCCCGGCATAATGGACGAGCCCGGCTCGTTTTCGGGAATCCAGATCTCGCCCAGACCGTCGCGCGGACCGGACGCCAGCCAGCGAACGTCGTTGGCGATCTTCATCATATCGCACGCCAGCGCCTTGATCGCGCCGTGCGCAAACACCATCTCATCCTTCGAGGTGAGCGCGTGGAATTTGTTGGCCGCCGTCACAAACGGCTTGCCGGTGATCGCCGCGATCTCGGCCGCAACCGACTCCGCAAACGTCGGCGGCGCATTCAAACCGGTGCCGACCGCCGTGCCACCGAGCGCCAGCTCATAAAGAGGCTCTACCGCACGGCGAAGCAGTTCGATATCCTTTTCCAGACTCGAGCGCCAACCGCTGATCTCCTGCGAAAACGTGATCGGCGTGGCGTCTTGCAAATGGGTACGACCGCTTTTGACGATCCCCTCGTTTTCCGCTTCCAGACGCTTAAACGTCTCCACCAGCACCTGCGCGGCGGGAATGAGCTTGTCCTCCACCGCCAGCACCGCCGCGATGTGCATCGCCGTGGGGAACGTGTCGTTCGAGGACTGGCTCATATTCACATCGTCATTGGGGTGCAAAAGCGACTTGCCAAGCAACTGGTTGCCGCGGTTGGCAATCACCTCGTTGGTGTTCATATTCGACTGCGTACCGGATCCGGTCTGCCACACCACCAACGGAAAATGATCGTTTAGCTTGCCGGCGATGATCTCGTCGCACGCCTGTCGGATCGCCTCGGCCTTTTCCGCCGTCATCTTCTCCGGACGCAGCGCGTGATTGGTGGCCGCCGCCGCTTTTTTCAGCACGCCGAACGCACCGACAATCTCCGCCGGCATCGTCTCAATGCCCACGCCGATCTCAAAATTCTCGTGACTCCGCTGCGTCTGCGCCGCCCACAGCCGATCGGCCGGCACGCGCATCTCGCCCATCGAATCGTGTTCCATACGGTACTCCATCGAAAAACATCCTTTCGCTTCTGGGGTTTTCTTCATCATACCACACAGCCCCTCGAAAATCAATAGAAAAACCCTCGGCGATGCCGAGGGTTTCGGGTTATTTCAAGACTTGCAAACAGCGGTCGATCTCTGCCTTGGTGGCCAGCAGCGGCGAAAACGCCGTGGCGCTGCCGCAGGCGGCGCCCAATCGGAGTGCGTGCGCGTAGTCACCGGTTTGCAGCCATCCGGCCAAAAATCCGGCGACCATACTGTCGCCGCACCCCACCGAGTTGACCACCTCGCCGGCAACAGTACCGACCGTGTGACAGGCGCCGGTTTCATCCAGCAGTACGGCGCCGTCTGCCGCACGGGAAACCAGCACGTTGCGCGCACCCATCTCTTGCAGGCGGTGCGCGTGCTCGACGATCGCGTCAAGATCGGTTAATTCTTTTCCAAAAAACTCCCCCAACTCGTGATGGTTGGGCTTGATGAGAAACGGTCTGTGCGGCAGCGTTTCGCGCAGAAGCGCCGCCTCGGCATCCACGACGATGCGCACGCTTTTGCCTTTCAGCCGCACCAGCATCCTCTCGTACAAATCACGGGGCAGGTTTTCGGAAACCGAGCCGGCCAGCACCAGCACGTCCTCCGGCTGCAGGCGATCCATTTGCTCCAGCAGTCGCTCGACGTCCGCCTCGCCGACCGTCGGGCCGGCCGCGTTAAAATCCATCTCCGTTTCGGCTTTGATCTTGACGTTGATGCGGGTATCGCCCGCCGCCAGCTCCACAAAATCGCACGGAATGCCGTCGGCGCGCAGAAGTGTTTTGAGCTTCTCGCCGGTAAAGCCGGCGACAAACCCCAGCGCCTGCGTCGGCACACCGAGGCGCGTAAGGATCGCGGACACGTTGATGCCCTTGCCGCCGTAGGTCAGCATCTCGCGCGCGGCGCGGTGAACGCCGGACGGCGAAAGCTCCGGCACAAACATCACGTAATCCAGCGCCGGATTACAGGTAACGGTATACACCATCAAAAATCACCTCTTTGGGGATATTATACCCTGTTTTTGTGCAAACCGCAACGGGCGATGTCAAAATTTAGCGAAGGATTTTTTGAAAAAGGGGTTGCAATCGCTTCAAAAGTTTGCTATAATAAAAGCACTCCAAACGGAGTCTTATATCGCGGGGTAGAGCAGGGGCAGCTCGTCGGGCTCATAACCCGGAGGTCGGAGGTTCGAATCCTCCCCCCGCAACCAAAATGAAACAGGGCATCCAAGCGGATGTCCTGTTTCGTTTTCGATACAGAGTAT
>JAFQJL010000012.1 GCA_017414965.1 Clostridia bacterium | reverse complement strand
TTGTCAAGCTCTTTTCTTACGCTTTCGCGTGTGTCGTCTCCCAACGACCCGATGATGTTTCGTACACCACTAAACGTTAATTAACGGGTTGTGTGTTTCGTTCTTCCTGTCAATACATTGTTTAATTTTCAAGGTCCTAAGTTGCGCCGAGGCGCACGGCACCCGTTTTTTGGGGTGCTTGCCTATCTTACCACAGCAAAAACGCTTTGTCAATAATTTTTTTCGAACTTTTTTTGATTTTTGCAAATCGTATAAAAAGTGTTGAAATTCGAGCGAATATTTGCTATACTTTCAATACTGATAGTAATATCCAAAACGCCCCTAACAGAAAGCAGGTGCTTTTTTATGCCTATTAAAGTAGCCGATAATCTGCCGGCCAAGCAGATACTGGAATCGGAAAACGTATACGTTATGAGCGAAAGCCGCGCCGCGCATCAGGATATCCGTCCGCTGCGACTGATGATCCTCAACTTGATGCCGACCAAAATCGATACCGAAACGCAGCTGATGCGTCAGCTCAGTAACACAGCTTTGCAGCTGGACATCGTGCTGTTGCAGACGGCCACGCACGAACAGACGCACACCGATCGGCGACATATGGCGCAGTTCTACCGCACCTTTGACGAGATCAAGGACGAATATTTCGACGGCTTTATCATCACCGGTGCGCCGGTGGAGCACATCGAATTTGCGGACGTGGATTACTGGGACGAGCTGTGCACCATTATGGATTGGTCTAAGACGCACGTCTTCTCCACCCTCCACATCTGCTGGGGTGCACAGGCAGGGCTGTATTACCATTACGGAATTCAGAAAAAGATTTTGCCGCAGAAGTTATCCGGCGTATATCCGCATCAACGACTGCAGGCATTCCATCCGCTGACACGCGGGCTGGACGACACGTTCTACATTCCGCATTCGCGCAACACCACCGTCAGCGTATCGGACGTCAACGCCGTGCCGGAGTTGGAAACGCTGGCCATCTCCCACAAAGCCGGTCTGGCGATCGCTGCCCGCAAGGACGGACGCCAGGTATTTTTCACCGGTCACTGCGAATACGATCGCGATACGCTGATGAAGGAATACCTGCGCGATCAGGCGCGCGGTCTGGAGCCGGCGATTCCGGAGAACTATTTCCCCGACGACAACCCGGGTATGACGCCGGTGATGCGCTGGCGTTCGACCGGTTATCTGCTGTTTACCAACTGGGTGAACTTCATCTATGAAGGCACGCCGTACGACTGGTCGACGTGGATCGCGGAAAACTGACAGACACTATATATAGGTAATATAAAATTATATTACACATTATATATAAGTTTTTGTTGACACGTTTCGACAGCAAGTGTATAATAGATACTGGTAATTTTCGGTGTAAAACTCACCCGAGTTTCACATAAAAGAAATTTCAGTAGGAGGATTGAGTATGAAACTGATCTACAACGTTAGCGACAAACCCAAGTTCGGTCAGCTGATCGTTTTCGCGATTCAGCAACTTTTGGCCATTATGGCGGCAACCATCGCGGTGCCGGCTATCGTGGGCAACGAGATGACAGCCTCGGCGGCACTGTTCGGTGCCGGTGCCGGTACGCTCATCTACCAGCTTTTCACCAAGTTTAAGAGCCCGGTGTTCCTCGGCTCGTCTTTCGCCTTCATTGGCTCGATGTTGGCCGCCTTTGCCGGCGCTACCTCGATGAGCCTCGGCTACCTCGGCCTCATCATCGGTGCGATCTGCGCCGGTCTGGTGTACGTCGTGCTGGCTATCGCCGTGAAATTTGCCGGCGTCAAATGGATCAACAAGCTGATGCCGCCGGTCGTTATCGGCCCGACGGTTGCGATCATCGGTCTTTCGCTGGCCGGTGCGGCGATTAAAGACGTGTTCTCGTATGCCCCGCAAGACGGCAACGGTTCCTTCATCATGACCGGTAACGTCTGGGTTTCGCTGATCTGTGGTCTGGTCGCTTTCTTCGTGGTGGTTCTTTGCTCCACCTATGGCAAGAAAATGGTCAAGCTCATCCCCTTCATCATTGGTATTTTGGCCGGTTATGCGGTTGCCCTCGTCTTCACCCTGATCGGCAAATCTACCGGCAACGACGCGCTGGTGCTGATCGACTTCTCCGTGTTCGAGGCGCTGGTGGCAAACGGCGTGAACGTCAACACCTTCATTGCGGTACCGGAGTTCTCCTTCTTGAAGGCCATTAAGGGCGCCGGCGAGTTCAACTGGGCGTACGTAGCGACCATCGCGGTAGCGTATGTGCCGGTGGCGTTCGTGGTCTTTGCGGAGCACATTGCTGACCACAAGAACCTCAGCACCGTTATTGAGAGTGACCTTCTGGAAGAGCCCGGCCTGTCCCGCACCCTGCTGGGTGACGGCGTTGGCTCGATGGTCGGCGCGATCTTCGGCGGCTGCCCGAACACCACCTATGGTGAGTCGGTCGGTTGTGTGGCGATCACCCGCAACGCTTCGGTGGTGACCATCACCGTGACGGCGATTATGTCCATCCTCATCTCGTTCGTTTCCCCGTTCGTGGCGTTCCTGGATTCCATCCCGGGTTGCGTTATGGGTGGCGTCTGCATCACGCTGTACGGCTTTATCGCGGTCTCCGGTCTGAAGATGATCCAGAAAGTGGATCTGGAAGACAACGCGAACCTGTTCACCGCCTCGGCTATCCTGATCGCCGGTATCGGTGGCATGGCTATGGCCATTGGCAAGGTCACGCTGACCTCCATCGCCTGCGCGCTGATCCTCGGCATCATCACCAACGTGGTGCTGTCCAAGGGCAGAAATAAGGGCGATGAATAATTCCTTAAAAAGCAAACATCCGCCGGAATTCCGGCGGATGTTTATTTTTCTGTAATTATGTGAATTTTTTCGTGTTTTGGTATTGACTTTTTCTTTGTTTCGTTATACAATTTTAAATGGAGAACGATGTTAAGCGCTTCTCTTAATAACTGCACAGGAGAGGATAGAAAATGGACAGTGTTTTGAAGCAAATCAGTTCTGTTGATTCCGAAGTGCTCGCTGAGTACAAGGAAAACGTAATGGTCGGCGGCGGCAGCCCCGGACCGTGCTTGGTTTCCGGTCACGGCATCCGCGTGAACGATCTGAACGGCAACAGCTACATCGACTGCACCTCGCAGAGCTGGGCCCTGTATCTGGGCCACACCAACAAAGAAATTCAGGAGTGCGTGTATGAGCATATGAACAAGCTCTCGCACGTGCACCAGGGCTTCGATTCGCAGGAGCGCGCTTCGCTGGCTCACAAGCTGGCTTCGCTGGCTCCGAAGCATTTGAACCGTGTGTCCTTCACCGTCGGCGGCGGCCCCGCCATTGAAGCGGCGATGAAGATCGCGATGAAGAACGTGCCGAACGCACAGACCTTCATCAACCTGTGGGAGTCCTACCACGGCTGCACCCTGACCACCGCGGGCGCTTCCTGGACCTCCACCAAATCGGCCGGTAAGTACGTTGGTCCGTCCAACTATTTCCTGCCCAACCTGAACACCAACTTCGTTCGCGTGCCGAACCCGTATTGCTATCGTTGCTACTTCGATCAGAAGTGCGAGAACTGCAATATGAAGTGCTTGGAGATGCTCCGCCACACGTTGGATATGGGTGCTCCGGGTCGCGTGGCCGGCATCATCGTCGAGCCGATCCAGGCCAGCGGCGGTCAGATCCCGCTGCCGAAGAAGTACGTGCAGGGTCTGCGCGAGATCTGCGACGAGTACGGCTGCCTGCTCATCTTCGATGAGATCCAGACCTACTGCCGTTGCGGCGAATTCTTCGCGGCCAACTACTACGACGTCGAGCCGGACATCATCGTTCTCGGCAAGGCGCTCGGCGCCGGCTTCCCGATCGCGGCGATCATCATCCACGATCGTTTGAAGGGCTTCGATATGGACGCCGAAGAACTGCACACCTTCGCGAACAACTCGGTTTCGCAGGTTGCGGCTCTGAAGCAGATCGAGATCATCGAGCGCGACAACCTGCTCGAGAACACCCGCAACGTCGGTGCGAAGATCGCGAACGGTCTGCGCGAGATGCAGAAGACCTATCCGGAGATCGGCGATATCCGTCAGGTCGGTCTGCACATCGGCGTGGAAATGATCGATCCGGCTACCGGCGCTCCGCTGGATGTGGCGACGGCGGCTGAACTGAAGTCCACCGCTATGTACAAGAACGGTCTGATCCTCGGCACCGGCGGCTACAAGAAGCACGTCCTGAAGATCAAACCGCCGATGATCACCACCATGGAAGAGGCCGACGAGATCCTCGAGAAGTTCGAAGCGACCTTGAAGATGGTCCTGAGAAAGGGTTAAGCTATGGCATTTGAAATTTCTCTTGCCGGCAAGACTGCTGTCGTCACCGGCGGCGGCCGCGGCATTGGCGCGGCGATCTGCCGCAAAATGGCGACCGCCGGCGCGAACATTGTCATTGTCGACTACGCGGTCGACGCGGTCGTGGAAGCGCTGCGCGATGAGCTGTGCGCTATGGGCGTCCGCGCGATGATCTGCCAGTGCGACATCTCCAACGAGGAGAACGTCATCCGCATTATGGATGACATCAAGGCGGAGTTTGGCTCGGTAGATATCGTTGTCAACAACGCCGGCGTGCTGATCTCCCGCACGATGGAAGAGATCACCTACGCCGATTGGAAGCGTGTGACCGGCGTCATTATGGACGGCGCCTTCCTCATCAGCAAGTACGCAATGCCGATGATGAACAAAGGCGGCTCGGTTATCATGGTTTCCAGCAACTGCGCCATCAACGGCGGCGGCGGAAGCGTGGCTTATCCGGCGGCGAAATCCGGTATGGAAGGTCTGGCTCGCCAGATCGTTATCGAATACGCCGGCAAGGGCATTCGTGCCAACATCATCCAGCCGTGCGTGATCGACACCGATATGTTCCGTCTGCGCTACCCCACCGACGAGGACGTGGCCAACTACGGCAAGCGTATGCCGGTCGGCCGCGTGGGTACGCCGGCTGACATCGCCAACGCGGCGGTGTTCTTGGCGTCGGACGAAGCCTCCTACATCTGCGGCGTGACGCTGCAGGTCGACGGTGGCCGTACCTACTACGCCAAAATGAAATAAGCGACCAACATAAAAACGGTCCCGAATCGTGTGATTCGGGACCGTTTTCTCATTTATGTTTACTTTTTCCACTGGCGGGAGTTAACGTACCGCATCACCGCAGACACCAGCACAATTCCCAGCGACAGTGCCGCCGCCAATCCCAGCGTGTAAACCGCTTTTTGCACGAAATTTTCCGATTGCCCCTCCAATGCATACCGCATGGAGTAATACAACGAGCCACCAGGAATCAGCGGAATAAGCGACACGATGCAAAACGTCGTGGTGGGCGTCTTGACGATGCGTGCCAGCACCTCCGCATACACCGACACAGCGACCGATACAATAAAATAACGCACGATCTCGTCTTGGATGAAAAATCCCAGCAGCAAAAACAGCATCCACGACAAAAATCCACCCAACGCCGCCAACAGCAATCGTCTGCCGCGGATGTTAAATAAAATACCAAAGCCGATGGTGCCCACAAAGCCCGACAGCACCTGCAACCATTCTTGCCATCCGAACATTATGCCACACCTCCAAACAACAGCGCCGTCAGCAGATATCCGCTGGCAATCGCCAACGCCAGCAGCACCGCTTCAATGGATTGCATAATACCGGTCACCGTATCGCCGACAAACAGATCTCGCAGGGAGGTAGTCAGACCGACGCCCGGAATCAGCGTCATAATGTTGCCGATGATCACGTTATCGGGGCTGGCAATCAATCCGGCTCGAACCGCCGCAAACGTCATCACCGCCGAGATAAACGAGCACAAGAAACGCGCCAAAATGCGATTCAAGGCGATATGTTCCAGCGTCTTGGCGATCACACCGACGATCAAGCCGACCACAAGAGCCACCAAAACCTCCGCCAAGGTATGTCCGCCGAAAAACAGACAGAACGCCGCAGCAATTCCGCCGTAAGACAGGATCTGCAACCACAGCGGATACATGTGCGGGCGAATACGATCCAACTCTTTTTGGATCTGCTCGGCATCCGGCTTTTGCGCCGTGATCCGCCGCGCCAGCGCGTTGAGCTTATCCAGCCGATCAATGTCCGTTCCGGTGCTTTCCACTCGCCGCGTTTGCGTCAGCACGTTGCCGTCGGCATTTTCCACCGACACCACGATGGTGGAGGTAGTGGCGTAAGCGTCTACACGCGTGACACCGTATGCCCTACAGATACGGCTGACGCTGTCCTCCACGCGATGGATCTCCGCGCCGACCTCGATCATCCGCTGCGCGATCTCCATAACAGAATTGAGCAATTCTACGGTCATAATCATTCCTTCTTTTAGAAAAGGGTAAGCGGCAGAGTCTCCTCTGCCGCCGAAACTTACTTGCGAGCGATAACTTCCTTGGCCTTGGCCGCAATGTTCGCGGCCGTCAAGCCATACATTTCCAGCACCTTGAGCGCCGGACCGGATTTACCGAAGGCATCCTGCACACCCACGCGCACCATCGGCACCGGCGTGCTTTCCACCAGCACCTCGGCCACCGCCGAACCCAGACCGCCGATGACGCTATGCTCCTCTGCTGTGACGATCGCACCGGTTTCGGACGCTGCTTTCACGATGATCTCCTTGTCGATCGGTTTGATGGTCGCCATATTGATCACGCGAGCGGAAACGCCCTCCGCTTTCAGATTTTCCGCCGCGATCAACGCTTCGTTGACCATCAGACCGGTGGCAATAATGGTGACGTCGGTACCTTCGACCAACTCCACACCCTTGCCGATCTCGAACGGATAATCGTCATCAAACACGACCGGCACCGCCAAACGACCAAAACGCAGATAGAACGGACCGTCCGCCTGCGCCGCGGCAAACACCGCTTTCTTGGCTTCCACGGCATCCGCCGGATTGATGATGGTCATACCCGGAATGGAGCGCATCAGCGCGATATCCTCGTTGCACTGGTGAGTCGCACCGTCCTCACCGACCGACAGGCCGGCGTGGGTAGCACCGATCTTCACGTTGAGGTGCGGATAACCGATGGAATTACGCACCTGCTCAAACGCACGACCGGCCGCAAACATCGCAAACGACGACGCGAACACCGTCAGTCCCGAAGCGGCCAGACCGGCCGCCACGCTCATCATATTGCCTTCGGCGATGCCGCAGTCAACAAAGCGATCGGGATGTGCTTTTTTGAACATACCGGTCTTGGTCGCCGCCGCGAGGTCGGCATCCAATACCACAAAATCGGATTTGACTTCCGCCAGGTCGCACAGCGCCTGACCGTACCCGTCACGAGTAGCCTTTTTCACGATTTCTGCCATTCCGATCACACCTCCTTCTGCTGCTCAGCAAGCAGCGCATTGAGCTCTGCCATCGCCACTTCGTACTGCTCATCGTTGGGCGCCACACCGTGCCAGCCCACCGCATTTTCCATAAACGAAACACCCTTGCCCTTGGTCGTGGTCATCACGATCGCCGTCGGCTTGCCCTTGGTTTCCTTAGCGTTGTTGAGGGCCGCTTCAATCTGGTCAAAATCGTGACCGTCGATCACGATGGTGTTGCAACCAAACGCCGCAAACTTCTCCGGAATCGGATACGGGGAGTTGACCTCCTCAATCGTGCCGTCAATCTGCAGATTGTTGTTATCCACCACAATGACAAGGTTGTCCAGCTTTTTGGCTGCCGCAAACATCGCCGCTTCCCAAACCTGACCTTCCTCGATCTCGCCATCACCCAGCAACGCATACACGCGATAATCCTTACCGGTCATCTTGGCCGCCAGCGCCATACCGGCCGCCGCCGACACACCTTGACCGAGCGAGCCGGTGGACATATCCACACCCGGAACGCCGTTCATATCGGGATGTCCCTGCAGCATCGCACCGAGGTGACGGAGATGCCAAATCTCCTCTTTCGGGAAAAATCCCTTTTCGGCCAACGCCGCATACAGCACCGGCGCCGCATGTCCCTTCGACAGCACGAAGCGGTCACGGTTGGGATCTCGCGGATTGGCCGGATCCACGTTCATCTCCACGTTGTAGAGGTACGCAAGCAGGTCCGCCGACGACAGCGAGCCGCCCGGATGCCCGCACTTGGCGGCGTGGGTTCCCTCCACGATGAGCATACGCAGCTTGGTGGCGATGATGCTCAGTTGCTTTTTGGTCATAGCGTTCATAGGGTGTCTCTCCTTTTCAGAAGCTTTTTTATTAGTATACCATAACCCACCAAATCCTGCAATGGGTTGACGACAAATTTTTCAGATTTTATGCGGTTGAAATTGTGGACAGATTGGTGTATAATACCTCCAGAAACAAAACGAGGTGCCTTATGGAACTTTATGAAAAAACATTGGAACAAACGCCGATTTTAAACGGTCGTGTGCTGACGGTACACGTTGACAAGGTGGAATTGCCAAACGGCCGCACCTCCACGCGCGAAGTGGTGGATCATCCGGGCGGCGTATGCGTTGCGCCGTTGACCGACGAGGGCGATCTGTTGTTTGTGCGGCAGTTCCGCTATCCGTACGGCGAGGTGGTATTGGAGTTGCCCGCCGGCAAGCGCGAGCCGGGCGAAGATCCGCTGATCACCGGCAAGCGTGAGTTGTTGGAGGAGACCGGCGCCACCGCAGACGAGATGATCGATCTCGGCTCTTGCTATCCGTCGCCGGGATATACGTCGGAGGTGATCTACCTCTACGGTGCCACCGGTCTGCATATCGGCGAAAACCGACCGGACGAGGACGAATTCTTAGAGCCGGAGCGCATCCCGTTGGAGGTGGCGGCAGAAATGGTGATGAACGGCACCATCACCGACGCCAAAACCCAAATTTTGATTCTGAAATTGTGGAAACTCCGCCAAGAAGGAACGATATAAATCAAAACGCCTCTGCACAGATTTGTGCAGAGGCGTTTTCTTTATCGCAAGGTTTCCAGCTTGATCAGGCTGGTGTTTCCCGAACGGCCGTTGGTTACACCGCCCGTAATGACGATGCGGTCGCCGGGTTTGGCCATACCGGACAGCTTCGCCTCGGTCATCGCGTGGTAGAACAACACGTCGGTGGACTGGAACTCCTCCGAGCACAGCACCGGCAGCACACTCCACGACATACCCAGCTTGCGCCATTGCTTTTCGGAAGTGGTCATACCCAAAATCCATTTCGGCGCGCGGAAGCGCGACACCATACGCGCGGTCTTGCCGGTGCGAGAGCACACCACGATCAACTGCGCATTCACGTCGATTGCCAGCGCCGCTGCCGCGTGGCTGAGCGCATCGATGTCGTTTTTGATCTCAAAGCTGCTTTGGTGGAAGCGCTTGACATAATCAATATTCGCCTCGGTCTGCTCGGCGATGCGCGCCATCGCCTGCACCGCCTCCACCGGATATTTGCCGGCCGCCGTTTCGCCCGACAGCATCAGCACACTGGTTCCGTCGTATACGGCGTTGGCGACGTCCGAGATCTCCGCACGCGTCGGACGCGGCTTTTCGATCATCGATTCCAGCATCTCGGTGGCGGTGATCACGCGCTTGCCTTTCAAGCGGCAGGTACGGATCAGCTTCTTCTGGATCGCCGGCAATTCCTCAAACGGAATCTCCACGCCCATATCGCCGCGCGCGATCATAATGCCGTCGCTTTCCTTGATGATCGCATCGATATTATCCACGCCGGAACGATTTTCAATTTTGGCCACCAGATCGATATCGGTGGAGCCGTTTTCCTCCAAAAACCGACGCACATCCAACACATCCCGTTCGGTCGACACAAACGAGCAAGCGATGATATCCACATCGTTCTCAATGCCAAACAGCAGATCCTTCTTATCCTGCTCGCTGAGATACGCCTGATGCATCACCTTGTTCGGGAAACTCATACTCTTGCGATCGGACAGCACACCGCCGTTGATCACGCGGCAGATCGCGTCGGTATCGGTCAGTTCCTCGACCTCCAAGCGCACCAAACCGTTGTTGATGAGCACGGCATCCCCGACGTTTAATTCCTTCACCATATTTTTGTAGGATACCGACACGCGATGTTGGTCGCCCTGCACATCCTCGGCGGTCAGCGCAAACCGCTGACCGTCCTCTAATATGACCTTGCCACCGGCAAACGTCTTGATGCGGTATTCCGGACCCTTGGTATCCAGCATAATGGCAATGGGTTGCCCCATCTCGGTACGGACCTCTTTCACCAGATCCATCAGTTTTTTGTGATCCTCGTGGGTGCCGTGCGAGAAATTGAGGCGCGCCACGTTCATACCCGCTTGGATCATCGCCTTCAGCGTCTCGCGATCGGCACACGCCGGTCCGACCGTGCAAATGATTTTCGTTCGTTTCATAAAAACGGCCTCATTTCAAAGGAATATACAGCATATCCTCGGTTTTTTTCAAGTGGGGATTCATCATCATTTCCACCATGGTGCGATACACAAGCGACGGATTTTCCAAAAACCGCGATCGCACCAATTCGGCCTGCTGTTTATCCGCCACCACCAGCGAAAAACTCATCAACGGCTGATCGGAGGTGTCGATGGCGCAATCCACCCGCACGCCCTTTTCGAGCGACACGATCTCCACCTTCGTCTGCTTGGCCGCCTTGGTCTGTGCAATCATCCGCACCGCCGTCTGCAACGCGCGCTCCACCATCGACAGCGGCAGATTGCTGCCCAAAACGCTGGCAACCTCCCGTCCGTTTTCGGTCAGCGTCAGCACGCCGTCCTCCTCGATGACATTGCCGCGCTCAATCAGCAACGACAGCGCCCCGGCAATCTCAAAATGATTGGCGATCTCGTTGACGAGCATACACTCGGTGATCGCCTTTTCCGACAGCGGCTGATCTACACTATACAACAAATAACAGATCAGCACCTGAATATCGTGCTGATCGCGCAGTCCGCCCGGACGAACGCCTTCCGAAAAAGCCACAGCGGCACCTCCTCAATTGGAATTTGCTTATATTATACCACAAAACCGCCTATCTCACAATAGGATAATGCAATTTTCTGTTAACAAAAAAGCCCTCGATTTTGCAAAATCGAGGGCTTTTTCATTAAGTTTTCAGTAGCGAATACTTCTCACTGTACTGCGTAAACTGCTGCTCGAAAGCCGCGCCGCCCGCCTTGACCGAGCGAAGCGCCTCGTGCATATTCATATCGTTGTGAGAGAAATCCAGCATACAACCGGCAATGTTGGAGCAATGATCCGCCGTGCGCTCCAAATTGGTCAGCAGATCCGCCCACACAAACCCGATGTCGATGGTGCACTCACCCTGCTGCAAACGCAGGATGTGGCGCGTACGCAACTGCTCTTTCAGACGATCGATCACCTGTTCCAGCGGCTCGACTTTCTCCACCATCGTGGGATCGTTGTTCAAAAATGCCGCCAGCGACAGATCGAGAATCTCGCCAACCGCCGCCGAAAGTACCGCAATCTCTGCTTTGGCGGAATCGGAGAACGCCAGTCCCTTGTCGCGCAACTCTTCGGCGGATTCCAAAATGTTAACGCTGTGATCAGAAATGCGCTCAAAGTCACCGATCACTTTCAGAAGCATTGCCGCCTCGGCGCTATCCTTATCGCTGATACGCTGGGAGGAAAGCTTCACCAGATACGAGCCAAGAACATCCTCAAAATGATCGCTTTTTTCCTCGTTTTCGCGAATGCGGGCAGCCGCCTCGGAGGAATAGTTTTGCAATACGGTCAGCGACTCTTTCATCGCCGCTACCGCCACCTGCGCCATATCTGCGGTCAGTGTATGGCAACGCTCCAGCGCCAACGGCGGCGTAGCAAGCAGACGCTCATCCAACTCGGATACTGTTTCGGGAGCCTTGGGCTCCGGCACCAATTTGTTCGCCAATTTTTCCAACAAACCGGCCAACGGCAACAGTAGCGCCGTACACAGCACGTTAAAAATCGAGTGGCTGATGGCAATGCCGGCCAACGTAGCGGGTTCACCCAGCAGTGCCGGCGCCGCCAGCGCTTTGACAATGCAAAACACCGTCAGCCAAACGGTCGTGCCGATTACGTTAAAGAACAAATGCACCAGCGCCGCACGCTTGGCGTTCCGGTTAGCACCGACCGACGATAAAATCGCCGTGATACAGGTGCCGATGTTCTGACCCATAATGATCGGAATAGCCGCGCCGTAGCTGACCTGACCGGTCGAAGCCAGCGCCTGCAAAATACCGACCGAAGCCGAGCTGGACTGGATGATCGCGGTCAGCACCGCGCCAACCAACACACCGAGGATCGGATTCTGGAACAGCAAGAACAATTGCTGGAAAGCCGGCACATCCGCCAATCCCGCTACCGCATCGGACATCGTGTCCATACCGAACATCAGTGTGGCAAAACCCAGTAAGATGGTGCCGGTATCTTTCTTTTTGGTGCTCTTGCAGAACATATAGAAAATGATACCGATCAGCGCCAAAATCGGCGTAAACGAGGTCGGCTTGAGCAATTTTAAGAAAATGCTGTCGCCGTCAATGCCACCCAAGCTCAATAACCACGCCGTGACGGTGGTGCCGACGTTGGCACCCATAATGACGTTGATCGCCTGCTTCAAGGTCATCAAGCCGGAGTTGACAAAGCCTACAACCATCACGGTGGTGGCCGACGAGCTCTGGACGACCGCGGTCACACCCAAGCCGGTCAAAAATCCGGCGATCTTGTTGGTTGTCAATTTACTTAAAATCGTGCGAAGGCTATCTCCTGCGCGACGTTCGAGCGCCTGCCCCATCAGTTCCATACCGAACAGAAACAGACACAGACCGCCGACCATGGTCAGCGCATCAAAAATCGTCATATCGTACCCTCCTATTTTCGTCTTGTATGATTTCACCATACCAAATATTCGTAAAATCTGTTACCGCAAAATTGTAAAATTCTTGTAAAGTGAGTGCCGTCACCGACAGAGGCGAAATATGTGTTGCAATTTTAAGGCAAAAATGATAAAATAATAATGATTATTTTAAAATAAGATTGAGGTATGAAAGCAGTATGAAGAGTGGAAAACGATGGACCTTTGCGCCGTTGGATAAAGGGGCAGCGGCCGCATTGGCAGAAGAAAGCGGATTGCCGCCGTTTTTGGCGTTGCTTTTATCCGCGCGCGGTATCACCACCGCCGAAGACGCCGAGCAGTTTTTAAGTGCCGATGAACTGACCGACGATCCGTTTGCGTTCGCAGATATGGACGCGGCGGTTTTTCGCATCCAGCAAGCCATTGACAATGGCGAGCGCACGGTGGTGTTCGGCGATTACGACGCCGACGGGGTGACCGCGACCGTCCTCTTATATTCTTACCTAAAAACCAAGGGCGCAAACGTCGATTTTCGCCTCCCCCGTCGCGACGGCGAGGGCTACGGTCTGCATCCGTCGGTAGTACGGGAGTTGGCCGAAGCCGGCACACGCCTAATTATCACGGTGGATAACGGCATTACCGCCGTAGAGGAAGCGGCCAACGCCAAGGCGCTGGGGATGGATATGGTCATCACCGACCATCATATGCCGCAGGATACCCTGCCGGATGCGGTGGCGGTGGTGGATCCGCACCGCCCCGACTGCGAAAGTCAATGCAAGGACTACGCCGGTGTGGGTGTGGCGTTTAAGCTGGTGTGCGCCTTGGAAGGCGACGCCGATTGGGTGCTCGACGAGTACGCCGATCTGGTGGCGATCGGCACGCTGGCCGACGTCATGGCGCTCCGCGACGAAAATCGCGTGCTGGTGCGGGCAGGCCTTGAAAAGCTCAACCGATCCCCGCGTCCGGGGCTGGCAGCGTTGTTAGACGCCGCCGGCGGCACACGCAAGCAGACCTCTACCTCCGCGGTGTTTACCATTGCACCGCGCATCAACGCCGCCGGACGACTGGGCGATCCGACCATCGCCACCTCGCTTCTGCTGGCGGAAACCGCCGAGGAAGCGGCGATGCTTGCCGAACAGATCAACACCGCCAATGCGGATCGTCAGAAGATCGAGGGCGATATTTTAGAAGAGCTGGATACTCTGCTTGCTGAGCACCCCGAACTACTCACCGATCGCGTGCTGGTGGTCGCCGGCCGTCATTGGCACAGCGGCGTGATCGGCATTCTGGCCGCGCGATTGTTGGAGCGCACCGGTAAGCCGTGCATTTTGCTGTCGGTGGATGAGGACGGACACGCCAAAGGCTCCGGCCGTAGCGTCGCCGGTTTCTCGCTGCTCAATGCCATCGCCTCTTGCGCGGATATGCTGGATAATTTCGGCGGACACGAATTGGCGGCCGGTGTGGGACTACACGAAAGCCGCATCGACGAATTCCGCCGCCGCATCAACGAATACGCCGCCGCACAACACCCCATTATGCCAGTACCGACACTTTCGTTGGATTTCAAGCTCTCGCCGGCACAGATCGATCTGGATAAGGTGGATCAGATCGCGCGGCTGGAGCCGTTTGGAAACGGCAATCCCCTGCCCGTGTTTGGGCTTTACAATATGCGCATTACCGGCATCACGCCGGTGGGCGGCGGCAAACATCTCCGCTTGCACCTGACGCGCGACAACACCACCCTGCAGGTGATGTGGTTCCGCGCCACGCCGGAGACCTGTCCGTTTGCAGAGGGCGATCTCGTCCACGCCGCCGTCACCTTTGATCGCAACGAATTCCGCGGCGTCTGCTCGGTCTCCACACAGATCAAGGACATCGTGTTTGCGGATATGGAGCCGGACGAAACCATTGCCGCCGCGCAGGATATGGATTCGCTGGTGCGCGGCGAAGCGCCGCTGATCCACACCGCCAATCAACTAACCCCCTCGCGCGAGCAGTGCGCGGTTTTGTACAAATACTTACGTGCCGCCGGCGGTTTTCACGGCCGCGCGGATCGGTTGGTGCATACGTTGCGTACCACTTTCCCGATCACCGGCACGTTGCTGTGTGCGTTGGAGGTCTTACGGCAGGCCAACCTGTTAGCCGTTTCCGAAAACGGCGATATGCTCACCTGCACGCTGTTGCCGGCGGTCGGCAAAGCCGATCTGACCGACACCCCGTTGATGCACATCCTACGCTCATTTTCCTAAAAGGAAGGGATCCCAATGGTCAACAAACAAGACCTGATAACCGAATTAAAACGCCAGATCATGGCCAGTGAAAAGCCGCACGATCTGGCGGCGATCGAGCGCGCGCTTGCGTATGCGGAAGCCGCCCACGAGGGGCAGTATCGCTCCTCCGGCGAGGAATATATCTGCCACCCCATCTCGGTGGCGACCATCGTTGTCAGCCTCGGTCTGGACACGCCCAGCGTGTTGGCGGCCCTGCTCCACGACGTCGTGGAGGACACCGCCGCCACCACCGAACAGATTGCCGAGGAATTCGGCGAGGAAGTCGCGCAGTTGGTGGACGGTCTGACCAAATTGACAAAGGTGCCGTACTCCACCCGCGAGGAACAACAGGCAGAAAACGTGCGCAAAATGCTGCTCGCGATCTCCAAGGACGTCCGCGTGATTCTCATTAAACTCGCCGATCGCCTGCACAACATCCGCACGTTAGACGCGTTGCCCGAGCAAAAGCAGCGCGACGTCGCTAAAGAAACGATGGATATCTACGCGCCGTTGGCGCATCGTTTGGGTATTCGCCCCATCAAAGAGGAACTGGAAGATCGCTCGCTCCACGTGCTCGATCCGATCGCCTATGCGGAGATCGAGGAGGCCATCGAACTGCGCAGCGAGCAGCGATTGCCGTTTTTAGAGCGTGTGCAGGAGGATATCCGTGAGCGCCTCGAGGCCGCCGGCCTCAAGCCCTCCATCACCGGTCGCATTAAGAGCATCAACAGCATTTATCGCAAAATGTACGTGCAGGGCCATTCCTACGACGAAGTGTACGACATTTATGCGATCCGTGTGATCGTGGACGAGGTCAACGACTGCTATAACGCTCTCGGTATCATCCACGAGATGTTCCGCCCGCTTCCCGGCCGGTTTAAGGATTACATTTCCACCCCGAAATCCAATATGTACCAATCGCTGCACACCACCGTCATCGGCAAGGAAAAGGTGCCGTTTGAGGTGCAAATTCGTACGTGGGATATGCATTTTACCGCGGAATACGGTATCGCGGCGCATTGGAAATACAAGTTGGGCATCCAGCGCAAAGATAAATTCGAAGAGCGCGTCGCGTGGGTGCGACAGTTTATCGAAACGCAGAAGGACGCGGAGGACGCCGCCGACATCGTGCAGGCGATCAAGACCGACCTTTCCTCTGACGATACCTTTGTCTTTACTCCCAAGGGCGACGTGATCACGTTGCCGGAGGGCAGTACCGTCATCGACTTCGCCTATGCGATCCACACCGCTGTCGGCAACCGTATGACCGGTGCCAAGGTGGACGGACGCATCGTTCCGCTGACCTACAAGGTACACACCGGCGAGATCGTCGAGGTGCTCACCTCGCCACCGCCCGGACGCGGTCCCAGCCGCGATTGGCTGAACATTGTCAACACCTCCGAAGCGCGCTCCAAAATTCGCGCGTGGTTTAAGAAAGAGCGCCGCGAGGAAAATATCGAACGCGGCCGCGATATTTTGGAAAAAGCTTTCCAGCGCGACGGTCTGCGTCCCAACGAGGAGCAGATGACCGAACTGTTAGAAAGTGCCGCACGTCGTCAGCATTGCAATTCGGTGGACGATCTGTTTGCCGCCATCGGCTACGGCGGTCTTATTACCTCGCGCATTATGCCGCACATTCGCGAGCATTACGCGCGTCTGGTCAAGGTTGCCCCCACCGCCGACGCGTTGCTCGCCCAGCAAAAGCCGGACAACAAACCCCGTCGCAAGCACAAGGGCGGCGTGATCATCGAGGGCGATCTGGGCGATTGTCTGGTGAAGTTCTCCCATTGTTGCAACCCCTTGCCGGGTGACGATATCATCGGTTTTATCACCCGTGGCTCCGGCGTGTCCATTCACAAGCGCTGTTGCCACAACGTCCCGAAGGATATGGCGACCTGTGCCGAGCCGGATCGATGGGTAAACGCCTCGTGGGCCAACGATACCACCGGCGAATTCAAGGTTACACTTACCATTTTGTGTTCCAGCCGTGAATCCATGCTGGCAGACGTCCTCAGCCAACTGGTCGCTCTGCACATTCCGGTGCACGCGGTTACCGCGCGTGACATCGATGCAGATAATGCGCTGATCTCCACCACCATTCAGGTCAACAGCATCGAACATCTGAACGGCGTTTTGCAACGCTTAGAACGCGTGCCGGGGGTTCTGTCCATCCGGCGCTAAAGGAGTTTTGTCATTATGCGTTTGGTTTATCAACGAGTTTCTGCCGCTTCGGTCACCGTCGACGGTGAGGTTGTCGGTCAAATCGGCGAGGGAGCGGTGTTGCTGCTCGGCGTTCGCGACGGCGACACCACCGCCGAAGCCGATCTGTTGGCGCGAAAAGCCGCCGAGCTGCGCGTATTTTCGGATGAAAACGGCAAATTCGCCTATTCGATGTTGGATATCGGCGGCGACGCGCTGGTGGTGTCCAACTTCACGCTGTACGGCAACTGCCGCCACGGCCGTCGGCCGGAGTTTATCTCCGCGGCTCGTCCGGAGGTGGCCGAGCCGCTGTACGAATATTACGTCCAAAAGCTCCGCGATGCCGGCGTCAAGCAAGTGGCGACCGGCGTGTTCGGCGCACATATGGATTTGGACATTCACGGAAACGGTCCCGTCACCATTCTGATGGATACCGATGAGATGAAAAAGAAAGGATGACCGGCGTGCAAGTTTTGTCCTTTGTTACCGGCGCGCTGGGCACCGGCACCTATCTGGTGCACGACGGCACCGATGCGCTGATTATCGATCCGGGCGCCGAATGTCCGGCTTTGCAGGCAGCCGTAAAGGAAAACGAACTTGCCGTGCGCGCCATTTTGCTGACGCACACGCATTTCGATCATATGCTGGGCGTACCGTCGCTTCAGCGCGCATATCCCGCCGCCCTCATTGTGCCGGCGGAGGATGAGCGCGGTCTGACCGATCCGCGATACAGTCTGGTTGGTTGGATGAGCGACGATTCGCTGCCGCCGCTGACCGCCGATCGCACCGTCACGGAGGGCAGCCGCATCGAGATCGGCGGGTTGACGCTTTCCACTCTACATACGCCGGGGCACACCCGCGGCAGCAGTTGTTATCAAATCGGAGACGTGCTGTTTTCCGGCGACACGCTGTTTGACGGCGGTTATGGTCGCACCGATCTGCCGGGCGGCAGCATGAGCGATCTCACTCGCTCGCTGGCACGGCTGGAAACGCTTCCCCGTCCGCTGACCGTCTACCCGGGACACGGCGGCGCATTCCTGTGGAGGTGACGCCGTGGTTCTCGTTTTACAGGGGCACGATTTTCATTTTGAAACCGAAAACATCTGTCGGCTGTATCTGCCGCAGGAAAAAATACAAACCGTGCGCGAACGTCCGACAGACGCCGAAGGCGTCGTCGCCACCGCCGTACTAACCGAAACACCGGACGGCGCCGACATTCGATGCACGCTGGAGCTGGACGATTTCTGCGAAACCGAAACCGCCCATATCCCCCACACCACGCCCGACTACACCGCCGCCTGCGAGTTGGCGACCGCCACCGCGCTCTATCGGTTGTTTGCGCGGTTGTTCGGACACGAACAAAGCTGGGGCGTGGTCACCGGCGTACGACCGGTCAAACTGCTCCGCAGTAAGATCGCGGAACTGGGGGAGCAAGCCGCGATGCAGTGGTTTGCGGATACCATGCTGGTCAGCGAGCGAAAACTCGCGCTCTCGCATCGCACGTGGGAGGCGGAAACACCGCTTTTGTCGCTTTCGCGACCGGATTCGTTTTCGCTGTACGTGTCCATTCCATTTTGTCCCACTCGCTGTGATTACTGCTCGTTTGTGTCCCACACGACCGAGCGTTCGCTCAAACTCATCCCCACGTACGTGGAATTGCTGCAGGAGGAGCTGCGCGTCACCGCGTCGGTGGCTGCGGAGCTTGGACTGCGGCTGGAAACCATCTATTTCGGCGGCGGCACCCCCACCTCGCTGACCGCCGAGCAGTTGGCGGTCCTGCTGCGCACGATCGAGCAGTCGTTTGATCTGTCGCATTTGCGCGAGTATACCGTCGAAGCCGGTCGTCCGGACACGGTCACGGCGGAAAAATTCCGCGTGTTGCAAAATTTCGGGGTTGACCGCGTCAGCATCAACCCCCAAACGCTGCAAGATGCGGTGCTGGAAAACATCGGGCGCCGACATACCGCCGCCCAGTTTTACGAGGCGTTTGACCTCGCACGGCAGGTGGGTTTCCCCCACATCAACACCGACCTCATCATCGGACTCCCCGGCGACACACCCGAGGGGTTTGTGCAGACGCTGGACGGCATCCGTGCCTTGCGACCGGAAAACGTCACCGTCCACACACTTTCGATGAAGCGCGCCTCCAATTTGGTGGTGCGGCATCTCTCGGATTATTCCGGTGGCGAGCAAGCCGCCGCGATGTCCGACTACGCCGACAAGGCGTTGACCGCCGACGGCTACCATCCCTATTACCTCTATCGGCAAGCGCGGATGGTGGGCAATCAGGAAAACATCGGCTGGTCGCTTGACGGTCACGATGGTCTGTACAATGTCTGGATCATGGACGAAACGCAGACCATTCTGGCTTGCGGCGCCGGCGCCAGCACCAAGCTCAAGCAGCCGGACGGTCCGCACATCGAACGGATCTTTAACTACAAATTCCCCTACGAGTACAACGATCGATTTGCGGAATTGATCGATCGCAAAGAGGGGATTCGCGAATTTTACAAGCGCTATCCCCTGTAATTACGGAGGAGGGTTTTTATGAAAATCAAAACCAAGCGACTGTCGTACGACGAGGTGATGGCGCTTCCGCGTCCCCAACGGAAAAAACCGTTGCGACCGCTGCTGTTGTTTCGATTGCTGGTCCGCGTGCTCTCGCAATGGGATCTGATGCTCGCGCGCTTTCGGTATACCGGCACGTTGCCGGATGAGCCGTCGTTTGTGCTGATGAACCATTCGAGTTTTATCGACCTGAAAATTGCGCATCGCATTTTGTTCCCCCGTCCGTTTGGCATCGTATGCACGTCGGACGGATTGGTGGGAAAACGCTGGTTGATGCGCCAAGTCGGCTGCATCCCCACCCGCAAATTTGTGAGCGATCTGTCGCTGATCAGCGACATTCGGTATCTGCTGAAAGAAAAGAAAACCAGCGTACTGATGTACCCCGAAGCCAGTTATAGCTTCGACGGCTGCGCCACGCCGTTGCCGCGGCGAATGGGCGTGATCTTCAAGAAACTCGACGTGCCGGTGGTATACATCCGCACATACGGCGCGTTTACACGCGATCCGCTGTATAACGGCTTGCAGCTTCGCAAGGTGCCGGTAACGGCCACGGTCGAGACCTTGCTCTCGCGCGAGGATCTGCAAAGCATGTCGGTTGAGGAGATCGATGCGGTGCTCGACCGCGCGTTTACGTTCGACCATTTCGCGTGGCAAAAGGAAAACGAGGTCAAGGTAACCGAAGCGTTCCGTGCCGACGGCTTGGAACGCATCCTCTACCGCTGCGCGCATTGCGGCGCCGAGGGCGGTATGGAGGGCAAGGGCACCTCCATCACCTGCCACCACTGCGGCAAGACGCACGAAATGGACGAATTCGGTCAACTCCACGCCACCGACGGCGACACCCGTTTCTCTCACATTCCGGATTGGTACGAATGGGAGCGGCAAGAGGTACGACGCGAGCTGGAAACCGGCACCTATGAGTTGGACACGCCGGTAGAGATCGCCATGATGGTGGATTATAAAGCCATTTATCGCGTCGGCACCGGCCGCCTGATCCACAACAAAGACGGCTTTGTGCTCACCGGATGCGACGGCAAACTGCACTACACACAAAAGCCGCAGGCGTCGTATGGTCTGTACGCCGATTACTTCTGGTACGAGATCGGGGACGTCATCTGCATCGGCGACAAAGAAGCGTTGTATTACTGCTTCCCTGCCGACGGCGTGCCGGTTGCCAAAGCACGACAGGCTGCCGAGGAGTTATTCAAGCTCACCCGCCAGACGCGCCAGCGCCCCACGCCGGCAAACGCGTAATATAAAACAAAAATCCCTCTTTCCAAAACAGAAAGAGGGATTTATTTTTTCCGTGGATAAGGGGTTGGCGTATCGGTCAACTCCAGCATATAATCAACCGACACCTGATAAACCGCCGCCAGTTTTATCAAAGACTCAATGGGAATTTGCCGCTTGCCACTTTCATATTGGGAATACGTATTCTGCCGAACGTTCAGCAAATCGGCCACCGTTTTTTGCGAAAGATCACGATCTTCTCGAATATCCTTTAACCGCACGGATATCTCCTCCTTTCTCAATACTAATATTATAAACATTCACAAAATGAGATATTGACAAATATCTCATTTTGTGATATTCTGTCTATAACGTCTTTGAGGAGGAATGAAAAATGGAAAATACTGCAACTACCACTGAAAACGTGGCGACTGAAGGAAAGCTTAAATTCTGTAAATTTTGCGGCGAGAAAATTCCTGAGGACGCCGTCCTCTGCACCAAATGCGGCAGACAGGTCGAAGAATTGAAAAAGACATCTTCCGACACTCCGAATATCGTGATCAACAACACCAGCAGCAACGTCAACACCAATACCAATCAAGTCAGCGTTGCCGCTATGAATAATGGACGCGCTAAAAACAAATGGGTGGCGCTTGCTCTGTGCATTCTGTTGGGTTACTTCGGCGCCCATAAATTCTACGAAGGCAAAGTCGGTATGGGTATTCTGTATCTCTTTACCGGCGGTTTGTTCTTCATTGGTGTGATTATTGACTTCTTTGCACTACTCGTCAAGCCGAATCCCTATTACGTGTAACAACCATTAACAAAAACGCATCCGAATCGCCTTGCCGACTCGGATGCGTTTTTTATTATTCACCCCTTCCCCACCCTCACGATCTGCCTTTTTTCTCCAAAATCGAACATATGTTTGACAAATAGAAAGATTTGTTCTATAATGGTGTCACGCTCAAAAAAATGAGGTGGGATTATGGACGTTTTTCAAAAATTGGAGATCTTAACCGATGCCGCCAAATACGATGCCGCTTGTACCAGCTCCGGCAGCGATCGATCGCCGGTCGCCGGCAAGCTCGGCGGCACCTGCGCCGCCGGCATCTGCCACAGCTTTTCGGCGGACGGTCGGTGCATCAGTTTGCTGAAAGTGTTGCAGACCAACGTGTGTATGTACGATTGTCAGTACTGCGTCAACCGACGCTCAAACGACGTACCGCGCGCCAGTTTCACGCCGCGCGAGTTGGCCGATCTCACCATCGGGATGTACCGCCGCAATTACATTGAGGGGCTGTTTGTCAGCTCCGGCGTCAGCGGCACGCCCGATCACGCGATGGAGCAGATGCTCCAAACCGTCCGCATTCTGCGGCAGGAATACGGATTTCGCGGATACATTCACGCCAAGGCGATCCCCGGTTGTTCCCCCGAGGCGTTGGAGGCGCTGGGAATGCTGGTGGATCGGATGAGCGTGAACATCGAACTGCCCAGCGAGCAGGGACTGAAAACCTTTGCGCCCGCCAAGACCAAACAAAACATCCTCGCCCCTATGCGACAGATCCGCGACGGCATCACGCAGTCGCAAGAAGAGCTGACGCTCTATCGTCATGCGCCGAGGTTCGTGCCGGCCGGTCAGGCCACCCAGATGATCATCGGCGCCACACCGGACACCGATCGCCAGATCCTGCGGTTGACCGACGGACTCTACCGTCAGTACGGATTAAAGCGCGTGTTTTTCTCCGCATATGTGCCCATTGGCACCAACGCGCTGTTGCCGCAAAACGTGCCGCCGCCACTCCTACGCGAGCATCGGCTATACCAATGCGATTGGCTGCTGCGGCAATACGGTTTCACGGTCGATGAGTTGGTAGACGACGAGCATCCCACTCTCGATCCGTTTCTGGACCCGAAATGTGCGTGGGCGCTTCGACATCCGGAGGTGTTTCCGGTGGAGATCAACCGCGCCGACAAGGAAACGTTGCTACGCGTGCCGGGCATCGGCGTACGCTCGGCGCTCCGCATTCTGCGTGCGCGACGAGCCGGTCGATTGCGGCCGGAGGACTTGAAAAAGATTGGCGTAGTTGTCAAACGCGCGCGGTTTTTCGTCACCTGCGACGGTCGACGGTTGCCGGACGTGCCGGAGGATCCGGTCGTCGTCTACGAAAATCTGGCAGAACTCAGTCGACCGGAACTGAAAAAGGCAGCTTCCCCCATCGAGCAGCTCACCTTTTTTGCACCGCCGACGCTGCCGACCGGAGAGGATGTGATGGCGTGTCTGACCGGACAGCTTTGATGTTTGACGGCACGTTCGACGGATTTTTGTCGGCGGTATTTGAAGCCTATACACGCCGACCGATGCCGTCGGAAATTGTCGAAGCGGACAATCAACAGCATTTCGGCGTGTGTTATGAAACCGTCAAGACCGATCCTGTCAAGGCCGGTCGCGTGCGGCGGGGTATTCGCTCACAGATGGGAAACGAGGCATACGACAACGCATGGAAATGCTTTTTATCCGAGCACCCCGAGCGCGGCAATTTCCTCTACCGATATCTGCGGCTGGGATTTCAGATACAACGGCAGTTGGTGCGCAGTCTGACCGACGAGCGCGTGATGACCGTCAACAAGCTGGCCGCGTTGGTCTCACGGGAGGCAGGACATCTGCTGCAATTCATTCGGCTGGGCGAGACGGAGACCGGCGTGTACTACGCCGAGATCACTCCCACCTACCCGATTCTGCCGCTGGTGATGCCGCATTTTGCGCACCGCTTGAATATGCAGGCGTTCGTCATCTACGACAAAACACACGAGCAGGCGGGGCTATACAACGGCCACGAATGGATGCTCACCGATGCCGCCACGCCGCATCGACCGGCGTACACCGAATCCGAGCAGCAATATCGGCGGTTATGGAAGACGTTTTACGATGCGGTGGCTATTACCGAGCGCATCAATCCCAAGCTTCGACAGAATTTTATGCCGAAAAAATACTGGCGCAATATGGTGGAAATGACCGAGTCGCCACCACCGCGCCAGCCGTTGTTATCGGAAAAGAAAAACAGTCCTTTGTAATGTATTACAAAGGACTGTTTTACATCATAGTCGGTAAATGGAATTCCTCGCGGAGCGTATCGACCACCGAGCGCGTAACCGGATAGCCGCTATTTGCGAGTTCGTCGCCGTCCGCCATCCGATACGGATGTCCGGCAGCCGCCAGCATTTCTTGATCGTTTTCGCTATCGCCGAACGCGTAGACATTGGCGAGATCCACCTGGAACTTGTCGCACAGCGTGCGAAGTGCCGCACCCTTGTTGGTGTTTTCGTTGACCAGTTCCACCCATCCGCGACGGCGGTAGATCGGACGCAGACCGGCGCAGGGGTTGGCGTCGTCGGTGTTGATGCCGACGCGCAAAACGGGTTCACCGAAAGCAAACAGCGACGCGCACGGCGGTCCGGCGAATTTCGGGTTACCAAACGCCCCGTTCTTGCGGCGACCAAACAACAGCATATCGGGATACTGCTGCATCAGCAAGCGCACCTTGCCGTCCGGCACCGGTTGCTTCGCCAGCACACATTCGCGATTGATAATAAGCGCGCCATCCATACAGATGAACATCACCTGCTGCAAAACCGGACGGAACAACTGCTGCAGTTGATCGTACGGGCGACCGCTGGCGATGACCACCAGAACACCCTTACCGGCCAAGCGGCGAATGACGTCGAAAACAGCGGGAGAAACCTTCTCCTCGCCGCGCGGCAACAGCGTGCCGTCGCAGTCGCACACAACCATTTTCTGCATACTTGCCAAGATTTCTCCCCCCTTTCTCATAAGTAGAAGACCCACCGCCCCGCGGCGGGTCTTCCCTTAAATCTTACTTTTTGATCAGTTTGACCTTCGCACCGTTACCAATACCGGCAGCGTTCGCATCGTCGGTATCAATGTGCATTTCCAGCGCAAACGCTTCGTTAGCGCGCACCTGCACACCGTGGAAGGTGGACGGACGCTCGGCGCCGTCGATGATCTCGACATCCACGTACTCGCCGTCCTTGACGTTGAAACGACGGGCGTCGTCCAAGCTCATATGGATATGGCGGTTGGCGATAATGCAACCCTCGGAAATGGTGACAATGCCCTTCGGTCCGATGATGGTTACACCGGCGGAACCGGCAATATCGCCCGACTCGCGCACCGGCGGCTTCACCTTCAGCACAAACGAATCCGTGCGAGAAATCTCCACCTGCGTGGATTTACGCACCGGACCGAGCACGCGCACCTTTTCAATAGCACGCATCGAGGGACCGACCAGCGTCAGCTGTTCCTTGCAGGCATACTGACCCGGCTGGGACAGATCCTTAAACGGCGTGAGCTGATAGCCTTTGCCGAACAGCGTTTCCACATCCGCCTGCGTCAAGTGAATGTGACGGGCAGACACGCCAACCGGCACCAGACCGTCCGCTGCAGCGGGTGCACCGGCCGGCGCGCCGCCTTCACGAATCACACGGGCGACGATGTCCGCGATCATTTCGGAACTGTATTGCATAATGGGAAACCCCCTTGAAATTTAGATGATACGGAAACCGTCCTTCAGGACGCAACGGCGCCAGCGAGTGAAGCTGCGAGCCGAGGTCAGGCCCTCGCCGGTCGGGCCGGCAATGGTGAAGGTGGTGTGACCCTCGCCGCCAAAGCCGATACCGGCGTAGGACGGTGCGTTCTTCACGAAGATGGTGGTTTCGACCGCATACGCAAAACGCGTGAGGTGGTCGATGTTCTTGGAATGCATATGCGCGGTGTGGCGGCAACCATGCTCCGCCTTGACCGCCCAATCGATCGCCTGATCGATGTTGTTGACGCGAACGATCGGCAGAATCGGCATCATCAGTTCTTCCTGAACAAACGGATGCTCAAACGGCGTTTCGCAGATGATGCAACGAACGTCATCGCCGACGTTGATGCCAATCATGCCCAGCAAAACCTTCGCATCGCGGCCCACGCACTTGCGGTTGATGATCTTGCGGACCTTGCCGTCCTTGCCGGCTTTGTCCACCAACACCACCTCGGCGAGCTTGTCGGCCTGTTCCTTGGTGATCTTGTAAGCGCCGTTTCTCTGCATCGCACCAATCAGTTCGTCGGCGATGTTCGCAAACGCGAAGCACTCTTTTTCCGCGATACACGGCAGGTTGTTATCAAACGAGCAACCGTCGATGATATCCTTACCGGCCTTCTGAATGTCGGCGGTATCGTCCACGATGACCGGCGGGTTACCCGCACCGGCACCGATGGCCTTTTTGCCGGAGGACAACACGGCACGGACAACGCCCGGGCCGCCGGTGCACACCAGCAGCTTGATCAGCGGATGCTTATACATCACATCGGCGGACTCCAGCGTCGGCTTATCCATCGACGCCACCAACACTTCCGGACCGCCGGCCGCCTTGGACGCGCGGTTGACCAGATCGACCGCATAGTTGGAGGTCGCGATCGCGTTCGGGTGCGGGTTGAACACCACGCCGTTGCCGGCCACGATCATACCGATGCTGTTGCAAATAACCGTCTCGGACGGGTTGGTGGACGGCGTGATCGCACCCACCACACCAAACGGCGCACGCTCCAACAGCGTCATGCCGTTGTCGCCGGTCTTGACCTCGGCGTTGATGTCCTCGGTACCCGGCGTCTTATCCGCCACCAGCATATGCTTGGCGGTCTTGTGGTCAACACGACCCATGCCGGTTTCGGCAACACCCAACTCTGCCATGATCGGCGCTTCCTCGCGCGTCAGGCGGCGGATCTCGGTGATGATCTTCTCACGCTCCACCAGCGTCATACGGCGGACGGCCTTGTAGCCCTCGTTCGCCGCGGCGATGGCGTCGTTCATATCGTGATAGATACCGATCAGCTTCCGGCCTTTATACTGCGTAGCGCACCACGGAGCCGCCGCTTTCGCGGTCGAAGCCGCCGGCGCGGAAGCACCGTTGCCGCCCTTCATCTCTTGCAGGACAGCCGCCACTACGCTCTGAATATCTTTCTCGGAAATTGCCATATTTCAACTCTCCCTTATGTGAGTTTCTTACGCGAGTTTCTGCGTATCCAACGCGATCATATACTCCTCGTCGGTCGGGATCACCCAAACCTGAATCGGGGAATCGTCCGTGGAGATCATACCGGTGCCGTTGACCTCGCTATTGCGCGCGGCATCCAGCTTGATACCGAAGTTTTCCAGCTCGGAAAGCGCCATGCCACGGATGGTGGAATCGTGCTCACCGATACCGCCGGTGAACACCACGGCATCCACACCGTTGAGCTCGGCGGTGAAGGAGCCAATGTAACGCTTGACGGCGTTACCCAACATCTTCTGCGCGAGAATCGCTTTCGGATCGCCGGCCTTGGCCGCATCGCCAACATTGCGGCAATCGGAATTGCCGAAGATGCCCTGGAAACCGGATTTCTTATTGAGGATGGTCTCCATCTCCTCCGGCGAATAGCCCTTGGTCTTCATCAGGTAGGTGACGACCGTCGGATCGATCGAGCCGGAACGGGTGCCCATCGGCACACCTTCCTGCGGCGTGAAGCCCATCGTGGTATCGATCGCCACGCCGTTCTTCACCGCGGTGATGGAGGAGCCGTTGCCGAGGTGACAGGTGATCACCTTGACCTGATCCACCGGCTTGCCCAACAGCTCCGCCGCTTTCGCGGACACGTAGCGGTGGGAGGTGCCGTGGAAACCGTAACGGCGGATGTTATCCTTCTCGTAGAATTCGTACGGGATGGCATAGATGTAACGGAAATCCTCGATCTGCGTGTAGAACGAGGTGTCGAACACGCCGACCTGCGGCTTGCCGTCCATCAGACGCGCGCACGCCTTGTAACCGGCGATGGCCGGCGGGCCGTGCAACGGGTTGATCGGCACGATGGATTCCAGATATTTCAGCACCGATTCGGTGATGATCTGCGAACCTTTCAGGTTGCCGCCGTGCGCGAAGCGATGACCGACCGCATCGATCTCGTCGATGCTCTTAACCACACCGGTCTCCGCACCGACCAGCAGGTCGATAACGATCTTCAGCGCGTCGTCGTGGTCTTTCAGCTCGACATCGGCTTTGTAGTCCGGCTTGCCCGGACGCTTGTGCGTAACCGCACCGTCCATACCAATGCGTTCGCAAAGGCCCTTTGCCAGCACGTCGCCGTTGTCCATATTGAACAACTGATATTTCAGCGACGAAGAGCCGGCATTGATAACCAGAATTTTCATAGTTGTTTGCCTCCCTTTATGTGACGCAAGCATTCAAACCGAATGCTTGCCGCCTCTTTGCTGAGATTTAATACACCATCGTAACGCCGGCATCCTCGCAAGCCTCTGTCCAATCGGCAGAGGGTTTCTGGTCGGTCACGATCATATCGATATCGGTCAGATCGCCGACCTTGACAAAGGACGTCTGGTCAAACTTCGAGTGATCGACCACCAGCACACGCTTCTTAGCCGCCGCAAACATCGATTTTTTGATCTGTGCGTTGACATCGTTCGAATCCGAAATACCGAATTCCTTATCCACGCCCTTGCAGGAGCAGATCGCCATATCCACACGGAAATTGCGGATGGTCTTTTCGGCGTTACCGCCGAGCAGCGCCAACGCGCCGGTCTTGAGCACACCGCCGGTGGAAATGACGTGCCAGTCGTCGTGATCGGCCACCTCCATCAGAATCTCGATGGAGTTGGTGATCAACGTGATGTTGTGCTTATTGCGGATACATTTGGTGATATACAACGTCGTGGAGGACGCATCCATCATCACGTAGTCGCCGTCGTGGATCATATCCGCCACTTTCAGCGCGATGGCCTGCTTGGCCTCCGCGTTGGTGCGCTGACGCACCTTGTAAGGCAGATCCATATTCAGGCTGTGGTTGGACACCGCACCGCCATACGTTTTTTGCGCCAGACCTTCGTGGTCCAGCTTTTCCAGATCGCGACGGATGGTCTCTTCGGTCACATTAAATTCGCGACTGAGGTCGGCCACAATGACCTTACCGGTCAACGCCAGCTTTTCCAGAATGGCATTCCGCCGTTCAAGTGCTAACATACCGCCGTTTCTCCTTTACTGAAAGTATGATCAGAATTAGAGGATGCTGTCCCACATCTGCGGGGCCGGATTCGGAATGATCGAGCTGTCCAACAGCATGCCGTTCTGGCCGACTTCCTTTTCCGCGCGCTCAATCGCCGCGGTGACCGCCGACACGCTACCGGTGAGGAACAGGTAGGATTTGCCGCACATACCGCGCGCCAAACGCAACTCGATCAGCGAAACCATCGCCGTCTTGGCGGCCACATCCGCCGCCACGACCGCCGCGGCAGCCGAGAAGGTCTCCAGCACGCCCAACGCGTCCGGCTGACCGACTTCGTTGGCACCGTAGATCGCGCCGAACAGCGATTCGTGCGGGTTGCCCAGCACAAAATGATCCAACAGCTGATCGCCGTATTTCGCCAACACCGTATCCACCGACGCGCGCACCGCGCTGAGTTCGCCGGCGATCAGCACCAGGTATTTACCCGGGCACACGACCTTGGCTTCCAAAATATCGACCTCAGCGGTCTTAACCATCATATCCGCAGCGGATACGCCGGCCGAAACCGTCTTGAGTTCACACATACCAATTGCTCTACGCATCAGTCAGAGCCTCCTTAATCTACCGCAATGGTCACGAACTTGTCGTTGACATCGGTAACCTTTCCGTTGACGGAAGCGTGGATGTTAACACCCAGTTTTCCGTCCGCAGCAGCGCCGATCGTTTGACCGACCTGCACCGTATCGCCCGCCTTGACGGTCGGAGCCGCCGGCACGCCGATGTGCATCGCCATCGGGATCTGCACCTTCTTGACCGGAACGGCCTGTTCGGTCACCGGTGCCGGACGATCGTACTGCGTAACACCCAGACGCGCCGTCAAGCGCTCCACCGGAACGCGGCGGTAATCACGCGTGGCCGGTACAGCCGCCGGCTGAACGCCTTGCGGCGGACGCACGCCGTTGGCGCGCAGCTTGTTCTTCGTGACGTTGAGCAGCGAACGCGGGGACAAGCCCTGTCCGCACGCATACATCTCACACAGCGCACAGCCGCAGCAGAACGCCGCGTTGATGTACGGTTCTACGTCGGTATGCTGGCCGTGCGAAGCCGCCCGCATAAAGCGAGCCGGATCGATCGGATGTCCCAGCAAATGGCGCGGGCACATATCCGAGCAATAGTTGCACTGGCAGCAAGCCGCCATGGCACGGTGATAATCCACCGAAACCTTGCGCTTCTTCTGCGAGATGACCGGATGGTCACCCGGCAGCACAATGACCGCGTTGGTGGTCTTTTTGACCAGCTCACTCGGCGAACCGAGACCGCCCATCATCAAACCGCCCATCACAAACGCCGGATCCGGCGTGGTGATCTTGCCGGCCATCGGCAGCAGATCCGCCACCGTCGCACCAATCGGCGCGTACACCGTTACCGGATCGCTTACCTCACCGCAAATGGTCACGTACTTGTGCGTGACCGGTTTTCCCTGCAACGCGTTCCACGCGTTGAGGATGGTTTCTACGTTATACACCACCACGCCCTGCGAGATCGGCAACGCACCCGGCGCCACCACGCGGCCGGTGGCCTCGTAGATCAGCACGATCTCATCGCCGGCCGGATAGATCTCCGGCAGCAGGCTGATGGACATATTATCATAATGGGGCAGCAGCGCTTCGCAAGCGGCGACGGCGCCGTGATAGGCTTCCTTTACGCCGATAATAACCTGCTTGACCCCCAGAATTTTCCCAATCAGATTCAACGTGTCAAGAATTTCCTTTGCGTGCGTTTCCAGCACCTGACGGTGCAGTTTCAGCAACGGCTCACACTCGGCACAGTTGAGAATAATGGTGTCTGCATCCTTGTTCAGCTTGGCATAGGACGGAAAACCGGCGCCGCCGGCACCCACTACACCGTGTTCACGCAGGATGGCAGAGATCTCTTCGAATGTCATTTCAAATTCACCCCGGACAAACCAATCTTGTCATCCACAATACCGACAATTGCAGCATCCACCGGTGCTTCGCGCATGTCGCAACCGACACGTGCCGCACTTCCGAGCGCAACAATAACCACCTCGCCGATGCCCGCGCCGACATTGTCGACCGCCACCAGACGGGTGACTTCCTGATTCATTTCGGACAGCGTTTCAACAACCATGAACTTGCTGCCGACCAAGTTTTCGTTTTTACGAGTGGAAACAATGCTTCCAATCACTTTACCAATTAACATAATTTACCCTTTCCCGTTTCGAGATTTCCGGCAGAGGGGCTGCGGGAACAGCCCCTCTGCCTTGTGCCGGATTCTTACGGCAGAATCTTCTCGACATCGCTGTGCGGACGCGGGATCACGTGCACGGCAATGACTTCGCCCAGACGGGCGGCAGCAGCATTACCGGCTTCGGTCGCCGACTTAACAGCGCCCACATCGCCACGAACCATGACGGTCACCAAACCGGAGCCGATCTTCTGGGTGCCGATCAGGGTGACGTTCGCCGCCTTGACCATCGCATCCGCCGCCTCAACAGCAGCAACCAGACCACGAGTTTCGACCATACCAAGAGCTTCCATAGCCATTTTTGTTTCCTCCTTTTAGAATACTTTGTTTAAAGGACTTTACTAACGTGCGAAAATCAGGCCGTCGGCAGAATCTTCTCGACATCGCCGTGCGGACGCGGGATAACGTGCACCGCCACGATCTCGCCCAGGCGAGAAGCAGCGTTCTTGCCGGCTTCCGTAGCCGCCTTGACCGCGCCGACATCGCCGCGGACCATGACGGTCACCAAGCCAGAGCCGATTTTCTGGGTGCCGACCAAAACGACGTTCGCCGCCTTGACCATCGCATCCGCCGCCTCAACAGCGGCAACCAGACCACGGGTTTCTACCATACCGAGAGCTTCGAGTTCCATTGTTACTTCCTCCTTAAAATGACTGTATTGTTTATGTTAATTCATAACAACCAAGATTGTGTGACACCGTTACACGGTGTTCTGCGGACGAGCCGCGGAGATCTTAACCAACCGCTGCACTTCTTCGTGCGGGCTGGCGATCACCGCGTGTGCCACGGGCTTGCTGTAACTTTCTGTCATAGCGGCATCCACGGCAGCTTGCACCGCCGACACGTCGCCCTCGACGATCACCGTCACCAGACGGCCGCCGAACTTACGCTCCCATGTGACAAACCGAACACCGGCTGTTTTGAGCATAAGGTCCAGCGCATCGATTGCCGCGACCACGCCGCTGACCTCAACAAATCCCAATGACTTCATACGTGTTTACTCCTTAAAATTTCGGCAGAATGCCTTCTACATCGCTGTGCGGACGCGGGATCACGTGAACCGCGAACAGTTCGCCGATCTGAGCCGCTGCCGCTTTTCCGGCTTCCGTCGCCGCTTTGACTGCGCCGACGTCGCCGCGGACGATTACCGTCACCAAACCGGAACCGATCTTCTCGGTGCCGACCAGCGTGACGTTCGCCGCTTTGGTCATGCTATCGGATGCCTCGATCGCCGCCGTTAAGCTGCGCGTCTCGACCATACCGAGTGCTTCTTGCGACATTGTCAATCCCTCCTATCCGGTTAAGTCTTATCAAAACCGCTGATTTTGAGCATTTTCTCCGTGTCCTCCGTGGGACTGGCAATGATGTGCTCGCTGATGACGTCCGAAACCTTTCGAGCCGCCTCAGCCGCCGCCTCCATCGCCGACCGCACCGCCGACACCGAGCCGCGGAACTTTACCACCACGATAACCGGAACCGGCAAGCCGGTGGGATCCGCCGGTTTATTCTTATCCAGACTTTCCACGCGGACGTCCGCGGCTTTACAGCCGGCGTCAACCGCGACAAAGCCCGCCGTTACACCATAGACCTCTAAAATTCCGGTAGCTTCGTTCATGAGTGGTTACTCCTTAAAAATTACTCGTTAACAATCGCGATTTTCAGACCTGCCTGCGACAGGTTGGTCTCCAACGCTTCGTTGATCTGCGACAGCGGGAACTTATGCGTGATCAGTTCCTTGATCGGCAGACCAATGCCCAGCGCACGCTTGAGGAAATCAAACGTGGTGGCGTAGTCACGCAACGTGTACACCCACGAGCCGACCAGCGTGATCTCCTTGGAGCAGAGATCGAAGTGCGGGTTGATCTGCGCCGGGCCACCGTCCACGAAGAAGCCGAGCTCGCACAGACCGCCGCCGGTGCGGATGAAGTGATACACATTCGCGTGTGCCACGGCCGAGCCGGTGCACTGGAAGGCGAAATCGGCCAGATAACCGCCAAACGCCGCTTTCACGCCGCCGGCCAGATCGTCGATGCCGCCCTTGAAATCGTTAAAGTTGACCGTTGCGCCGGCGCCCATACGCTTGGCGAAGTCCAGACGCTTCTGGTTGCCGTCCACCGCGACGATGTTCTCAATGCCCATCGTGCGAAGAACCGCGATGCACAACAGACCGATCGGTCCGCAGCCCTGCACCACCACGCGACTGTTAAAGCGCAGGATGTTGGTGGTCTTGGCACGCTCGACCGCGTGGATCAGCACCGCTGCCGGCTCGATCAGGATGCGGGAATCCAGATCCAGATCACTGACGTTGAACACCGACGAGCCTTTACGAACGACCATATAATCGGCGAACCAGCCGTTCAGGTGAATGTCATCGTCCGGCTGCAAACCGTAGATGTCACCGGCGCCGACGTTCTGCTTGTTCAGGTCGTACATCGTGATATCCGGATCGTCGTGGAAGCTCATGCTGGTGACGATCTTGTCGCCCACCTTCAGCGGCTTGCCGGCGCTGTCCTTCTTCACGTTTTTACCCATCTTGACGATCTCACCGGTACCCTCGTGACCGAGCACCACCGGAATCAGACCGAAGGGATCGCGGACATACTCGTGTGCGTCGGTGCCGCAGACACCGCAGCCCTCCACCTTCACCAGAATGTCGTCGTCGCCGATAGCCGGCATCGGATACTCTTGGATCTCAAAATGCTTGAGCTTGGTCAGCATAGCTACGTGCGCCTTCTGAGGCACGTTGCCCGCCGCAACCGGAGCCGAAGCACCGGCGCTGCTGCCGCCGCGCATATCCACGAGGACCTGACGTACGATCTCTTCAATGTTTGCCGAATTCATGTCCATTGTCTATCTATCCTTTCTTAAAAGTATTTCTGTTCAAAGACTTTCTTGCCGTATGCCGCAAGCGCGGTATCCTGTTCCTCGCTGCCGCCGCTGATGCCGAGTCCGCCGACGATCTTGCCGTCTGCGTTTCTCAGCGGTTCGCCGCCGCCGAAGATCACGATCTTCCCGTTGTTGGTAAACTGAATGCCGTACAGATCGGCACCCGGCTGCGCCAACGACTTTAAGTCTGAGGTGGGCATTTTTAATGACACCACCGTGAACGCCTTGTTAAACGCGACGTCGTAGCTGGCGATGTAGGCATCGTCCATACATTCCACCAACACCGGTCGCGCCGCCCGATCGCTGACAGCCACCACACACGGGAAGCCCATCTCGCGCGCCTTGGCCTTGACCTGCTCGGCTAGCCACAGCGCCTGTTCCAGCGACACATTGCTCCGGACGGCCTGCAATTCCTGCGCGACCGCGCGGGCGATTTCGGTAACATTCGGTTCCATTTTGCAGACCTCCTTTGCTAAAATTCTCGTTTTTGTGGGTTTCTACACCCATTCTAACACATAAAACCACAAAATACAAGCGCAAAATGTTGTTTTTCTTTGGTTTTTCGTACTTTTTTGTTCTTTTTTAGTGATAAACCGGCTTTCCGGGCTCGTTTAAGTAGTCCAATAGCTCCTGAATGCCGTCGCCGGTCACCGAGTCCACGCGAAACACGCGTTCACAGCCGGCCAGCCGCAACCAGTTCTCCGCACGATCGGGGTTGCCGTCGTTGCATTGCGTAACAATGCCGATCACCTCGCGGTTGACCATACAGGTGATGCAGGGCGGATACAGCGAATATTCCTCGGTGGCGTTCATCAGCAGCCCTACCACGTCCGCCTCGTACGAGTACAGCGCCAGCGCGTGTCCCAACGTGGCAGTTTGCAGGTATTCGCCGGGGGTATCGATCAAGCAATCGCCATAGCCGACATATTGCGTCTTGTGATAATGTATGTTCTCGCCGCGGAGCGCCTGCGACAGCGTCGTCTTGCCGGCTTCGCTTCGGCCGATAAGTATCAGTTTCCGCATTTCGATCAAGTCTTGGTGATGGGACAGACCGTAAAGCCCAGTCGATCGCGACAGTAATCGCACATCGCCACCATAGCGGCCTCCACTTCCGAAACCGTACCGGTCACGATAACCGTACCGCTAAAGCGATCCACAAAGCCGATCTCAGCACCCGATGCCTTGATCGCCAGATCCGAAGCAATAATCGCGGTCTCCGCCGGACTGACGGTGAGAATGCCGATGGCCGATTTCGCGTAGTCGACCGACGGATCCAAACCGAGCTTGCGATAGAGCACCGGATCGGGACTGGCCACTACGTGCGCGAGCGTGATCTGTTTGCCGGGAACCAGCTCTTGCACAATGCGCAATTTGCCGTCGCTATCCGGCCGCATATTCTGAAAATCCATAAGCCCGCACACCTCCTTTTGGGTATAGGTACCCTAATGATATTTTTACTTAATTATAGTGTAGTACAACTACGCCCGAATGTCAATGGAAAATTTGAAATTTTCCCACACAAATCCACATTTTTTTGCGATTTCGGGTGGTTTTGCCAAACCAAACCAAAACAAAACGGCCCAAAACCGTGTGAAAAACACGATTTCGGACCGTTTTCTTACTTCCAGAGCTTGCGATAGAGGGTGACAATCTCCTCTTTGGTGGGATAACGGGGGTTGGTAGCGGTACAAGCATCCGCCAAAGCGGCCTCCGCCATCGCGTCTACGCGCGCCATATATTCCCCTTCGCTGACCACGCCCATCTCGGAAATCGAGAGCGGAATATTCATCTCTTTGAGCATAAATTCCATATACGCAATCAGCGCACGAATGGTGGTCACCTCGTTGAGGTTTTGCACACCAAGCGTCCGCGCAATGGTGCAGTACTTACGCACACACGGCGGATACGCCGTCTTGCTGCGGCTGTGCTTATCGATCTCCGAGTTGAACTCGATGATGTGCGGCAGCAGCATCGCGTTGGCACGACCGTGCGGGATGTGGAACTGCGCACCCAGCTGATGCGCCATACCGTGATTTAAGCCGAGCGACGACGAGTTGAACGCCAGACCGGCCAGACAAGAGGCGATGTGCATCTTGCGGCGGGCATGGCTGTCGCGGTTGTCGGCATACGAGCGGAGCAGGAACTGTCCGCAGATCTCGATCGCCTTTTCCGCCAACGCCGCCGAAAACTCGTGGTTGTCGATCGACACATACGACTCGATCGCGTGCGTCATAACGTCCATACCCGTATCGGCGGTGATCGCCGGCGGTACCGACTTAACCAGTTCTTCGTCCAGAATTGCCTCGTCCGGCGTCATATCCTCTGCTACCAGCGGGTACTTCACGCCCTTTTCGTTATCGGTGATCACCGCAAACGACGTAACTTCGCTACCGGTACCGGACGTGGTGGGGATCGCGATCAATCGCGGACGGTAGCTTCCGTCCAACTGCTCCGCCATTTTGCGAATCGACTTGGAAAGATCCATTGCCGAGCCGCCGCCCATGGCCACCAAACAATCCGGTTTGTCATCCAATGCCGCCTTGACACCGGCAATCACCTTTTCCACCGGCGGATCCGGCACCACATCCGAATACACGCTGTAACGGATGCCGCAACGGTCAAACCGATCGGTAATATGGCGCACCAGACCACTGCTGACAATGAACGGATCGCAGATGATCATCGCGCGCTCAGCCTCGATATTCGACAACCGATCCAGCGCGTGTTCACCGAAATAAATGCGCGTATGTACTGTAAAATCCTTATACATAGTGGTTCTCCCTGTCAGAGATCCATGGCCGGCAAAGCCGGCTCACTTTTCCTGAATGTACTTATCAATGGCAGCAGCGGCCTTTTTGCCCGCGCCCATCGCCAAAATAACGGTCGCCGCACCGGTGACCGCGTCACCGCCGGCGTACACGCCTTCAATGGAGGTCAGACCGTCCTCGTCCGCTTCAATCTCACCGCGACGCTTGGTCACCAGATCCGGCGTCGTCTGTTTGATCAACGGGTTGGGCGAGGTGCCCAGCGACATAATGACGCAATCCATATCCATCGTGAACTCGCTGCCCGGCACTTCCACCGGACGACGGCGGCCGGAGGCATCCGGCTCACCGAGCTCCATACGGATGCAGGTGAGGCTTGCGACCGTGCCGTAGGCCGGATCGCGCGGATCGGTCACATCGGCTGCGCCGATGGACACCGGATTGCACAGCGTCTTGAAGATGATACCCTCTTCCTCGGCGTGCTCCACTTCTTCCTTACGCGCCGGCAGTTCTTCCATGCCGCGGCGGTACACGATGTACACGTTCTCCGCGCCCAAACGCTTGGCGGTTCGCGCGGCATCCATCGCGACGTTGCCGCCGCCGACGATCGCCACGTTTTTCACCTGCTGGATCGGCGTGGTGGAATCCGGCAAATACGCCTTCATCAAATTGGAACGGGTGAGGAACTCGTTGGCCGAGTACACACCGCGCAGGTTTTCGCCCGGAATGTTCATAAACCGCGGCAGACCGGCGCCCGAGCCGATAAAGATCGCTTCGTATTGTTCTTTCAATTCTTCAATGGTCAGCACACGGCCGATGACCATATTGGTCTCCACCTTCACGCCGAGCGCTTTCAGACCGTCCACTTCCTTCTGCACGATTGCCTTGGGCAGACGGAATTCCGGAATGCCGTACACCAGCACGCCACCGGCCAAATGCAGCGCCTCGTAAATGGTCACGTCGTAACCGAGCTTCGCCAGATCGCCGGCGCAGGTCAGACCGGCAGGGCCGGAGCCGACCACCGCAACCTTGTGACCGTTGGGTGTGGGTCTCTTGACCGAATCCGCCGAAGCGTGTTCGTTGTGGTAGTCCGCCACAAAACGCTCCAGACGACCGATCGCCACCGGCTCACCCTTGATGCCGCGGTTGCATTTGCCCTCGCACTGGGATTCCTGCGGACACACACGACCGCAGACCGCCGGCAGCGAGGAGGATTGGTTGATAATTTGGTAGGCGGCTTCGAAGTTGCCCTCGGCCACCTCCGCAATGAATTCCGGAATGTGGATGTTGACCGGGCAACCGTCCACACACGGCTTTTTCGGACATTGGAGGCAGCGTTTTGCCTCCTCTACCGCCATCTCAGCGGTATAGCCGAGTGCGACTTCCTGGAAATTCTTATTCCGGACATTCGGATCCTGCGCCGGCATCGGGCACTTGACCAAATCCAGATTGATCTTATACTTCGGGGGCATCTTACTGCACCTCCTTCTTGAACAGGTTGCAGGTTTCCTCGTGCTGATGACGCTCAAACGCGGCATACGCACGAGAACGGCTCATTGCCTCGTCGAAATCGACCAGATGTCCGTCAAAGTCCGGACCGTCGACACAAGCAAACTTGGTCTCGCCACCGACAGTCAGACGGCAACCGCCGCACATGCCGGTGCCGTCAACCATAATCGGGTTCATCGACACGATCGTCTTGATATCGTACGGCTTGGTCGCCAAGCACACGAATTTCATCATAATCAGCGGACCGATGGTGATGACCTGATCGAAGGTCTCACCCGCTTCCAGCATCTTGTTAAGCGGCACGCAGACGTTACCCTGCTCGCCGTAGCTGCCGTCGTCGGTCATCATGAAGAAACGGCTGGAGCACGCCTTAAATTCGTCCTCCAAAATCACCAGATCCTTGTTGCGGAAACCAACGATCGAGGTAACCTCACAGCCAAGCTCGTGCAGTTTCTGCGCAATAGGCATCGCGATGGCGCAACCAACGCCGCCGCCAACAACGCACACCTTTTTCAAGCCCTCAACGTGCGTCGGGGTGCCCAACGGGCCAACGAAATCCTGAATGAAATCGCCTTCGTTTTTATGGTTGAGTTTTTCGGTAGTCGCACCGACAACCTGAAAAATAATCTTCACCGTGCCGGCGTCAACGTCCTGACCGGCAATGGTCAGCGGAATACGCTCGCCGTCCGCGTCTACACGCAGAATGATAAACTGACCGGGCTGCGCCTTACGGGCAACCAACGGGGCCTCGATCTCCATCTCCGTAACGGTCGGATTGAGAATGCGTTTTTTTGCTATCCGATACATCGTGTTCGTCCTTTCCCACTTTTTGGGGCCTATTCCCCTTTGTAACGCTTTCAGTATACTCCTATCCACAAGCGTTGTCAAAGTTTTTTTGGTGGATTTTTTTGTTATTTTGTCAGATTTTTATACTCCAAAAGAAAGCGGCTCCGTTGTCGGAGCCGCCCATAAGAATCGCTTGCCCGTTAATCTCAGAAATCGATCGCCAGATCGTAGTAGCAGGCCTTCAGGAGCTTCTCCATCTCTTCCTGACTCGGCTGACGCGGGTTGGAACCGGTGCAGGCATCGCCGATCGCCATCTCCGCAATCTGCGGCAGCTTGGCAAGGAAATCGGCTTCCGGAGCCACCGACTCGCCGTCGGCGACGATCGCACCGCCCTCACCGTAGTTCTTGATGCACTGCGGAATGTTCAGATCGTCGTTCATCTGACGCAGCATCGCGATCAGCGCATCGACCTTCTCATCGTCCGTATTGCCGGTCAGACCCACAAAGTCCGCAATGTGCGCATAGCGCTTCTTCGCCGTCTCATCCTTGGCGTTGAACTTGATGACCTTCGGCAGATACATCGCGTTGGCCGCGCCGTGGATGATGTGACCCTCGGTGCCGTGCGAGAACGCCGCGCCGGTCTTATGCGCCATCGAGTGAACGATACCGAGAAGCGCATTGGAGAACGCCATACCGGCCATGCACTGCGCGTTGTGCATCGCTTCACGCGCCGCCAGATCGCCGTTATAGGACTTGACCAAGTTCTCCTTGATCATCAAGATGGCGTGCAGAGCCAACGGATCGGTATAATCGCAGTTGGCCGTGGACACGTACGCTTCAACCGCGTGGGTCATCGCATCCATACCGGTGTGCGCAACCAGCTTCTTCGGCATGGTTTCCACCAACGCCGGATCCACAACCGCGATATCCGGCGTGATCTCAAAGTCAGCCAGCGGATACTTCACGCCCTTGTCGTAATCGGTGATGACCGAGAACGCCGTCACTTCGGTAGCAGTGCCGGAGGTGGAGGAGATCGCCACAAACTTCGCCTTGGTGCGCAGCGTCGGCAGACCGAACACCTTGCACATATCCTCAAACGTGGTCTCCGGATACTCGTACTTGATCCACATTGCCTTCGCGGCATCGATCGGCGAGCCGCCGCCCATCGCCACGATCCAATCCGGCTGGAACTCACGCATCGCTTCCGCACCACGCATCACCGTGGTAACCGACGGATCCGGCTCGATGCCGTCAAACACCGCGACTTCCATACCCTTGGCCTTCAGCAGTTCGATCGCCTTATCCAGAAAACCGAAACGCTTCATCGAGCCACCGCCGACGCAGATCATCGCCTTTTTGCCATCCAACGAATTGAGCGCCGCTTCCATCGCACCCTTGCCATGGTACAGGTCTCTCGGTAATGTAAATCTCATAAAAAACACTCCTTTATAAAGTATGTATAAATAATATTTTGGTATCGCCCGATACCACCATTAGCATACCATAGACAATATCGGTTGTCAAGTATCGATTGAAAAATATCGATAAAAAATTACGGAAATTGCAAAAAGAAAACCGCTTCGTCAAAACGAAGCGGTTTTTGATTATTTGGTTACGTTAACGTCTTCTGCTGTCTTCCATTTTTCCATGGCTTCTTCCACCGACATACCCTCGGCAATGCCGGCTTTTCGTGCGGCGTTGACTGCCTGAATCTCCTTCATCCGCTGACCGGTGAGGGTGTAACCCTTCATTGCCAACAGCGTGGCGCCCCACGCAACCATCGGCACCAGGCAGAACAGCGCGATAACCACCCAGTTCATACCGTCTGCATACGGCGTGGTCTTGGTGGGCAGATCGTGGATGTTGATAAACAGCAGCGCCACGCTGACCACCGTCGCCGCCAGCGAGGAGACCAGCTTATCCACCAGCGAGAACAGCGTGCCCATAATGCCGGGGATGAACTTGCCTGAACGGTAGGTTTCGTAGTCGGCACAGTCGGCCACCATCGGAATGGGCATATCCGCGGTCGCGTAGTACGCGCCGTAGCCCACACCGAAGAACAACACAAACAAGACCGTGTACAGATTGACGGTAATGCCGGTTTCGTCATACAGCGACAGGCTCCACGCCGGATCGCCCTGACGCCACAACAGCAGCATCGCCAGCACACCGATGTAGCAAACAAACGCCACCGACACGTAGGTCATCAGCGACTTTTTCTGGCCGTGCTTCTGCGAGGTGCGCACCGTCATCAAGAAAAACGGCACCGAGAATACGTAACCCACCACCATCATCGGCAGATACAGGAAATCGTATCGGTTTAAACCAACCGTGCCGTCGGCGCTGAGTCCAAACTGCGTCATACAACCGTACAGCATACACAGCACCGTCAGGTTGGTGGCGATCGCCAGCGCCAGCTTGCAGCCGCCGCCGGCCACCATCAACCGCTGCAACGGTTTGTTGTTCTTGATGATCTGTACGTATTCGCGGATCTTGACCGGCTCTTGTTCGCCGCCGATACCGAAATAGCGCGAGTTATCCTTCTCCCAGATACCGATGATCGCAAGCACCGTCAGAACAATGGACACCACGATACCGATCGGCGTCATAATGTTAAACCAAGTCGCGTTGTAGTCACCGGCGATGTTGTCGCCGGCGATGATCGGGCCCAAGAACTGCATTACGCCCATACCGGCCAGACTGCCCACCGTGTTAAAAACGGTAAACAGCGGGCGCTGTTTCGGATCGTTGGTCAGCACCGGCTGAGCCGAGCGCGTTACCGAAGTCTGGAACGTGTATCCCAGCACCCAAATCGCATACAGCACAATAAACAGCGTATACCGCAGCCACATCATCGATTCCGGCACCAACGGCGTCAGCATATACAGCAAAACAACCGACACCGCCATCGTCACATTACCGATGACCATAAACGGACGGAATTTACCGAATTTGCCGTTGGTCTTGTCCATCAGTGCGCCGATGATCGGATCGGTAATCGCGTCAAACACGCGCATACCGGTCACCATAAACGACGCAAACACCATCGCCAATCCCAGCACCTTATTGCCAAAGGTGGCAATATACGACAGGATCAACACAAAATACACGTTAGTCGCGCCGTTGTTCATCGGGAACAACACCAGCTGGTACAGCTTGGCGCGGTTCAACCCCGTGTTGTTGCTTTCACTCATTTTCCGTCACTCCTCTTTCGGATTACATCCAGTTGGCGTTGCCGTCGCCCTTCTTTTGCAGCTTATAAGCCGGATCCGGCTTATCCACGCGACAGATTGTCGCGGTATCCGACAGATCGCCGGCCACCGCCTTCAGCTCCACCGTGCCGGTCAGCGGCACACGGAACATAAACACCTTGTCCGCCGTTTTTTCCGCCACCTTTTCGCCGTTGGCATACAGCGCCACGGTCGGGCAGTTAGAGTAGACCTTCACGGTGGTCACACTCTCGGCACGGTTGACGTATCGCTTGGAGCAGATATGCACAAACGGATCCTTGCTCCAATACGCCTTGTACAGATAGAAGCTATCCTTCTTGATTTGGCGGTCAAAGGTCACCAGACCCTTGTGGTTCATACCCGGCTCGCCGCCTTGATCGCGGGCGTCCGCCGCGAAATCAAACATATTCCACACGTAGTTGGCCCACATATACGGATGCCGTTTGAAGCATTCCAGCATATATTCGTGGTATTTCACCTGATATTCTTCGGTGTTATCGCCGCGCCGCGGATGACTGCTGTGCAGATTGGGCATTCCCTCGGCACCATACTCCGAGAAGCACAAGCAACGGTTCGGATACACCCAATGGTAGAAGCCGATCCACAGATCGTTTAAGAACAACCCCGGCACGTACCAGCCGAGATACAAGTTCCAACCCACCAGATCGGTGATCTGCGACACCGGATTAAACGGACCGCACATTGCATAGCACGCCAGCGATGTCGGACGCGTCGGATCCATTTCCTTGCACAGCTTTTGCAGCGCATGGTGGTTATCCAGCATATCCTTTTTGTAGCGATGACCGGAAATGGTGATCTCGTTGGAGATGCCCCACGTCACGATGCACGGATGGTTGAAGTTCTGCACAATGAGTTCTTTCATCTGCGAGAACGTGTTCTCACGACCGGCGGGCATATGCTCGGAGATATACGGAATCTCCGCCCACGCGATCAGACCGACCTTGTCGCACAGATCGTAGAAATACTGGTTGTGCTGATAATGCGCCAACCGCACGGTGTTCGCGCCCACCTCGAGAATGAGCGCCAGATCCCGTTCCATATGCTCGATGCCGATCGCGTTGCCGATGTCACGCCAATCTTGGTGGCGCGCCACGCCGTGCAACGGATACGGACGGCCGTTTAAGTGGAAGCCGTCCTTCGGACTAAACTCGAAATAACGGATACCGCACGCGCAGGACACCTCGTCCACCGGCGTACCGTCCTTTAACAGCGTCGCCGTCAGCGTGTACAAATACGGATCGTCCAGACCATCCCACAGGTGCACCACCGGTACCGGCAGCGACACCTCCGTGCCGGTCGCCTCCGCGATCGTCTTGCCATCGGCATCGGTCAGCGTGACCGCTACGGTCGCATTGGCGGCAACCGCCGCTTCGTTGATATAGGTACAGACCTGCACGGTCGCATCCGCGCCGTCCACCGTAGCGGTGTACTGCAAGCCGGAGCCGCCGTAATAATCCATATCAAAATGCTCGTTGGCAACCGTCACCAGCGTGACGTCGCGATACAGACCGCCATAGAACGTGAAATCCGCCTTTTGCGGATACACGCGCCCGTTGACGCTGTTATCCACTTCCACGACAAGCTCGTTTTTCGCCTGCAACAGCTCGGTCACATCTGCACGGAAGGTAGAGTATCCGCCATCGTGGCGCATCACCGGTTGTCCGTTCAACAACACGTTTGCGCTGGCGTTGACACCGTCAAACTGCAGATAAACGCGCTCTTTTCCGGCCTCAAATGCCGGCGCGTCGAACGTCACGTCGTACACACAGGTGCCGCGACGATAATCGTTGCCGCCGTCTTGACCGTCCTTGGCGTTCCACGTATGCGGCAGCTCGACTGCCGCGCGGTTGCCGTCCATATCACGAAAAGACCAGCCGTCCCGAATGGTCTGTATTTTTCTCATTGTCATTCCTCCGGTTGTCAGGTGACACAAGCAAACTCGTCTCACCTTAGGGTTCCAAAAAATACCACCGACGACTTTCGCCGGTGGTATTTTTTAAAAATTACTTCTGCTTACGCGCCGCTTTGGCCGCTTTGAGCGCCGCGCGCTCCTCGCTCTTTCTCAGCTTGCGGCCGCCGAGGATCCACAGCACCAGCGCCGCCACAAAGATGACCGCGCCCACGATCGCCACCACCGTGGTGGTCTTGCCGATGGACAGCGACTTCGCCTTGATGACGGTATCCGGACCCACGCCGTTCATACCGCAGGAATGCGCGATCGCGTACAGGTTCTGGTGGCAGGCTTCCTTCATCGCCGCCACAACCACCGGATCGTTTTCGTAATTCGGCAACTGACCGGTGATATAGAACGCGAGCATGGAGTCAAACGCCGTGGTACCACCCATCACGCCGTCCACACCATTGACGTAAGTGGTCAGCACGTTATCGGTGATCTGCAAGCCGTTGCAGCCCCACTCTTCTTTCATGATGCCCTTGACCAAGCCGGCGTTCGCGCCCGACCACTGAGTACCCCAGCGGGTGTAGGCCATCATGACGCCGTTGCCGCCGGCCTGCGAATCCTCCAACGCACCCTGGAAGGCGCGGAGGTAGATCTCACGAGCCGCCTGCTCGTTGAGCCACACGCCCAAACCGATACGATCCTGCTCGGAATCGTTCAGGGCAAAGTGCTTGATGACCACGTGCACGCCCTTTTCTTCAATGCCCTTGACCTCGGCCGCGCCGATGGCAGAGGACAGATAACCGTCTTCCGAGTAGTACTCGAAGTTACGGCCGCCGTACGGCGTTCTGTGGGTGTTGGCACCCGGGCCGTACAAAATCGCAACGTTGGCCGCCAGACAGTCGTTACCAACGATCTTGCCCATGTCGTAAACCAGTTCCTTGTTGAAGGTGGCCGCCAGCACGTCTTCCGAGGTCAACGCGGTGGTCTCCACACCCAGACCGGAGCCGAACAGCGTCACGGTCAAGCCCTGCGGACCGTTCTCGTCGCGGGTACCCGGAGCCTGCACCGATTCAACCGGCATGGTCCAGTGGAACGCATCGCCGATGAACGCAACCATCTCTTCAAAGGTCAACTGATCGAGCAGCTGATCCCACTTCGGATCGTCGTAATCCAAGCCGATCATATCCACCAGCTTGAGACCGTTTTTCGCGCCGAGCGTGGGCATATCGATTTTCTCATAATCCGCCGGATCGTACTGCACGTCCTGCAACGCTTCCTTCAGATACTCGGTCAGCGTCAGCTTCAGGATCTCGCCGTTGGGCATCGTATCCACCCAGTTGTTACGGGTGACGTAGGTGATCTTCTCCTCCACGCCCTCGTTGAGGTTGAGGTCGGAGTTATCCAGACGGTTGGTGATCGCCGTGCCATTGTCGCTGGTCGCATACGTTTTGGTATCCAGCTTCGGATTGTTCCACACCGCTACCAGATCCTTGTCGCCGGCAGCATCCATACGACCCTTGGTGGAATCCGGCGTGAAGCCCTTAGCCGCCAACACGTTGTTGGCCGCGTTGTGAGCATCGGTCGCCGCGGTGAAGTAATAGTCACCGGCGTCCATAATATAGGTCTTGGCGCCGTACGCGTCGTAGCTGGCGACGTTGTCGCCGTCCACCACGATGGTCAGCGTCTCCGAAGCGCCCGGAGCGAGCACGTCGGTCTTTTCAAAGCCGACCAACGAGACCGCCGCTTTCTCCACGCGGTTGTCGATATCGTACTGCGTGTACGGGCTGGACACGTAGATCTGGACCGTCTCCTTGCCGGCGACCTTGCCGGTGTTGGTCACCTTCACCTTGACGGTGTAGGTGTTGTCCTTCGCGTTGTAATCCATCTTCATATCGCTGTATGCAAAGGTGGTGTAGCTCAGGCCGTAGCCGAACGGGAACGCCACGTCGTCCGCATACGCGTAGTCACCGGCGTTGCCGGTGCCCATTACGTAATCCTCGTAACGGGTCTCGTAGTACTTGTAGCCGACGTAAATGCCTTCCTGATAGATCATATAGGTGCTGGCATTCGCCGGAATCAGACCCTCCACGTAACCTTCGTAGGTGGTGGGAACAAAGTTCTGCATCGCCGGGCTGGAGTAGTTGTCGTAGCAGTAGGTATCCACCAAGCTGCCCGACGGGTTGATCGAGCCTTCCAGAATATCCGCCACCGCGTTGATACCGGCAATGCCCACGCCGCCGATCCACAAGGCAGCGTCGACGTCGTATTCGTTATTCTTGAGGAAATCCACCTGCAGCGGGTTGGACGAGTTGATCAACACCACGATCTTCTTGATGGTGCCGGCCTTCTTCATCTTGGCGAGATTTTCCATCATCGCCTTTTCGTTTTCATCCAACGCCAGATAGTTGGTCTCCAAGAATTCCAAATCCGCGCCCTCGCCGCCGACGCGCGACAGCGTAACGATCGCCGCATCGCCGTACGACGCGACCGAATCCAGCACATCCTGCGAGTAGACGCTCCACGGTGCCTCCGAAACCGAGGCCGCTTCCAAGCTAACGGTGCCGCCGACAGCACGCAGATAGTTGCTGCCCTCACCGGTCAAATAGAAATCCCACAACGTTTCGTTGACTTCCAAGCCGGCCTTTTCCAGCGCGCTCTTCAGCGTATCCGCCTTGGAGGCGTCCACGTTGGCCGAACCGGTACCACCGTAAACCAGGCTCACCGAGGAGGTGGAGAACAAGCTCACCTTCGCGCCCTTGCCGAGAGGCAGAGCCGCGCCTTCGTTTTTCAGCAGAGCCGCGCCTTCGGCCTCTACCTGCTTAACTAATTCCCAGCCTTTTTCCACGCGCTCTTCCTGCGTGGCAAAATCCGACTCGAAATACGTCGCATTCGGATCCTCGTTTTCCAGCTCCCAGAACGAATCGCCCAGGAACAAGGCCATCGTGTTATCAAACATATTGAGAACCGTCGAGGCCACACCCATCAGCAAGGTCACGATCAAAAACAAAATCGTAAGAACCTTCCACGGGGTTACCAGTCTCCGTTTTGCGCGTTTATACGCCTTTTTGATTTGCTTATACGTCTGCTCCATATTTCCCTCTCCTTTTTATATGTACAAGTAAATACATAACCAATAGATATTAAAACATATTCTCCGGATTTTGTCAATTGTTATAAAAAATAAATTGAAAATTATAAAAAATATAAGAATTTTTTACAGAAAATCAGTTAAACCGCACCACTTTGTTGGCCAGCCGATAGATAAACACCGCAAATTTCTGCCCAATCTTGCCGGAAATGTTGACAAAAAACAGCGGCGAATGATAGCGGAAATACCGCCCCCATTTTTCGTCAAACGCACGGCAACGTTTCCACATCTCCTGCAGATTTTTCTCCGCCTCGGGCGTGTCGTTCAGCCGCGCATACAGCGTCGAGATCCCCAGCATGATAAACAGTTCGTGCTTCATATACGCTTTGAGCATCGGACGATCGATCTCGTCCAATCGCGCGGTGGTGAAGCATTGCTCGGTCACGCGGATCTGGTGCATATACCGACGCTTCATCACATCCTCTTGCACCGATTGTCCCTCGCGGCCGATGGTGTAGCGGTACAGATCGCTGTTATAGTAGTATAACCGTTCTGTGTTAACCAATGACGCATATACCATTAAATTGTCTTCATAAAACGTGTGTTTGGGCAGATCCAGTCCGCTTTCGCGCATATTTTCGGTGCGGAACGTACAGCTGTGGATGGTGAGCAGCTGCTCCACGCGGAAGCGCTTGGTCTGCTCCCACTTGAAAATGCGGCCCTCCGGCAAGGCATTGCTGTAATTGATGGCGCGATCGCCGATGCCGTCCGCGTGCACGTAGTAGTAGTTGGTCACAAACAGATCCACGCCGCCGTGACGTTCACACTCCGACAACCGATCCAAAAACTGCGGAAAATCGGCGCTGACGCAGTCGTCGCTGTCCACCACCTTGAAATAGCGGCCGGTCGCGCGCTGGAGTCCCTGATTGATCCCCTCACCGTGTCCGCCGTTTTCCTGATGCACAACCTTGACAATGGAGGGGTACGCGGCCGCGTACTCGTCCGCAATGCGGCCGGTGTCGTCGGTCGAGCCATCGTCGATGATAACGATCTCCACCCGTTCACCGCCCTGCAGCAAGCTGTCAACACACGCACGCATATACCCTGCCGAGTTGTAGCAAGGCACCGTGACCGTCAGCAATTTCATTTGCAACACTCTCCTCCAAGCGACCGCTCGGCCGCATCCAATGCCGCGGCGATCACCGCATCCATATCGTAGTATTTGTACTCGCCCAAGCGACCGCCAAATAACACCGATTTCTCCTCGTCCGCCAGCGCTTTATAGGCAGCGTAAAGCGCGCCGTTTTCCGCGTCGTTGACCGGATAATACGGCTCATCCCCCACCGCCCATTCGGAGCTGTACTCGCGGCTGATTACCGTCTTTGGTTGCGTGCCGAACACAAAATGCTTGTGCTCGATCACACGCGTAAACGGCGTCTCGCGGTCGGTGTAGTTGACCACGGCGTTGCCCTGATAGTTGGGAATATCCAACACCTCGGTCTCAAAGCGCACCGAGCGATACGCCAAGGCGCCCAGTCGATACCCGAAATACGCGTCGATCGGACCGGTGTACACCACGCGCTCTGCCAGCGCATCCAACGCCGACTTATTCGCGAGGTAGTCCACCCCCAGCCGTACCTCGATCCCGTCCAGCATACGGGCGACCATTTGCGTGTAACCCTCGGTCGGGATTCCCTGATACAGCGAATTGAAATAGTTGTTGTCAAACGTAAACCGCACCGGCAGGCGCTTGATGATAAACGCCGGCAACTGATCGCACGGGCGTCCCCATTGCTTCTCGGTGTAGCCCTTGACCAGCTTTTCGTAAATATCGGTGCCCACCAGCGAGATCGCCTGCTCCTCCAGATTGGACGGCTCGACGATGCCGGCCTCCGTCCGCTGACGACGGATAATCGCCTCCGCCTCTGCCGGCGTGGTCACACCCCACATCTTATTAAAGGTATACATATTAAACGGCAGGCTGTACAACTCACCGCGGTAGTTGGCCACCGGCGAATTGGTGTAGCGATTAAAAGACGCAAAGCGGTTGACGTACTGCCACACACGATGGTCGTTGGTGTGAAAAATGTGCGCCCCATACACGTGGACGTCGATCCCCTCGGTCGTTTCCGTGTACACGTTACCGGCGATGTGATCGCGTTTATCGATCACCAACACCGATTTTCCGGCCGCCTTGACCTGTTGCGCGAACACCGCCCCGTACAAGCCGGCACCCACCACCAGATAATCGTATACTTTCACGGACACACCACCTCTTTGTTTATATCAACATTATATCGTAAATTGTTGGATAATTCAATCGTTTTGCAAAAAAGAGCCCAGAACTTTCCATTTCTGCCATTAATGAAAAACAAAAGCCGTTTGCGAAACGCAAACGGCTTTTATAATCCCAAAATATAATCAGCACTCACGCGATAGAGACGGCACAGCGTTTTTAGATGCCGAATCGGCATTTCGTTAGTACCGTTTTCGTATCGAGAATATACCTGTTGTGTGGTTTTCAGCACGTTCGCCACATCTTGCTGTGTCAAATCGTGGTCCTCACGCAGTTCACGTATGATCTCGTAATACTCTTTCACACCACTCACCCCAAGCGAGACAAAAGCCGCTTGCGAAACGCAAACGGCTTTTGTTTGTTCTTTGGTTTTTACGCGCCGAGGTACTGCGTGACCAGCATACCGGCCAACACCACGACCATAAACACAACAACCAACACTTTGGTCCATTTGGCGAGAAGCGCATCGACCGTGCGCGCCTTGCCCTTCTCCATGAAGCTATCCGCCGCACCGGAGATGGCGCCGAGGTTGGCCTGACGACCCTGCTGCAGCAACACGACCGCAATGATCAGGATGCTCAAAATAATCAGCAAAATGCCGATGATGATTTCCCAAGCTGTCATAGTTTTGGTTTCCTCCTAAAAGGGTATAGACCCCGTATGATAAATGATTGCCCTAATAGCATAGCACAGCCGTTACAAAAAAGCAAGAAAAATTTTTAAAGAATTTTTCAGCCAAGCGTCAGCTGTTCGCCGATATCCTCCGCAAGCGGCATCGCGCCGGCGGCCGGTAACGATTTGGTGCGATAGCGTGCCGGCTTAGTCACCAATCCCTCGCGGTACGGCTCTACCGACGCCAGCGTATGCCGGCTCTTGAGCGTCATCACCTGCACACCGATGGTGGTGCGGGTGGTTTTGGGGTTGATCGCACCGGTATGCACCAGCAGACGACGACCGGAGGTGGCGGTCAGCATAAATTCCGCATCCATCGGCACGTGCACCACCGCCACCAGCGGCGATTTATCCGAATACGCACCCACCAATTTGCGACGGCGTGTCTGCGTGGCGTAGGCCGAAAGTTCCACCTTGGCGACCTTGCCGTTTTCAAAGAAGAACAGCATATAACCGCTGTAATCGCGGGTGGTTACCATATAGATGGCGTTCTCGCCCGGCTCAAATTCCAACGCGCTCGGGATGTAATCGCCCAGCACGCTGGCCTTGCTGTCGGCAAAATCCGCCGCGCGCGTCTTATAGACGTTGCCGGCAGAGGAGAAGAACAACAGCTCCACGTCGTTGGTGGTCTCCACCGATTGCAACAGACGGTCGCCCTCTTTGAACTTCTGATCGCTGTTCATGCGCAAACTGTTGGGCTGGATCTTCTTGAAATAACCGCCCTCCGAGAAGAACAGGGTACACGGATAGTTGGGTACCGTTTCCTCCTCGCGCTCCAGCTTCGTCGGCGCTTCGGTCAAGTACAGCACCTGACTGCGACGCGGTTTGCCGTGCTTCTCGGCAACCTCGCGAAGCTCGTTGACGATGATCCGCTTGACGCGGTTGCGGCTGGCCAAAATATCCTCCAGATCCGCAATGAGTTTTTCCAACTCCTCAATGTCAGCAGTACGCTTCAAAATATATTCGCGGTTGAAATGGCGCAGTTTGATCTCCGCCACGTACTCCGCCTGCATCTGATCAATGCCAAAGCCGATCATCAAGTTCGGGATAACCTCGGATTCCTCCTCGGTCGCACGAACGATGGCAACCGCTTTGTCGATATCCAGCAAGATCTTTGCCAGACCTTTGAGCAGGTGCAGCCGTTCCTTTGCCTTGGACAGATCGTAGTAGGTACGGCGGCGGACGCATTCCATACGGAACGCCGTCCACTCCTCTAACAAACGGCGCACACCCAGCACCTGCGGCACACCGGCGATCAGCACGTTGAAGTTACAGCCGAACGAATCCTCCAGCGGCGTGGAGGCAAACAGTTTCTGCATCAATTTATCCGGATCGGTGCCGCGTTTGAGATCGATGGTGATCTTCAAACCGGTCAGACCGGTTTCGTTTCGAATATCGTTGATCTCCTTGACCTTGCCGGTCTTAACCAGCTCGGCCACCTTGCCGATGATCGCTTCAATGGTGGTGGAGTACGGGATTTCTGTCACGTCGATGCAGTTGTTGGACTTATCGTAGCTCCACACCGAACGGATGCGGATGGAGCCGCGACCGGTCTCATAGATCTTGCCAAAACCCTCCGGCGGACACAGCACGATACCGCCGCCCGGGAAATCCGGCGCGGTCAGCGTGGTGGTTACGTCGTGATTGGGATCCTTCATCAACGCAATGGCGGTCTCGCATACCTCTTGCAGGTTAAACGAGCAGATGTTGCTCGCCATACCGACCGCAATACCAAGGTTGTTGTTGACCAAAATCGACGGGAAAGTTACCGGCAGCAGTGTCGGCTCTTTCATCGTCGCATCGTAGTTATCGACAAAATCCACCGTGTCTTTGTCAATATCGCGGAACAACTCACCGGCAATCGGCGCGAGCTTCGCCTCGGTGTAACGAGAGGCGGCGCATTCCATATCGGTGGAGTACGCTTTACCGAAGTTACCCTTGGATTCCACAAACGGATGCAGCAGCGCCTCGTTACCGCGCGACAGACGCACCATCGTGTCGTAGATGGCGGCATCACCGTGCGGGTTGAGCTTCATCGTCTGGCCGGCGATGTTGGCCGATTTGATCAGACCGCCGTTTAGCAGTCCCATCTTGTACATCGTGTACAGCAGTTTTCGGTGGGACGGCTTAAAGCCGTCGATCTCCGGAATCGCACGGGACATAATCACGCTCATCGCATACGGCATATAGTTTTCCTGCAGCGTATGGGTGATCAGCTGATCCTCCACCAGACCGGCGCCGGAAATGTGCGCATTCGAGGGAAGCTCGGCAACAGCCTTGACTTCCGGTTGCTTTTTCTTTGCCATAACGCATCCCCTCCTTTACGCCAGATCGAGCATATCGATGTACTCGGCACCGTGCTCGGCAATGTGCTGCTTACGACCTTCCAGATCGTCACCCAGCAGCACGTCAAACATACGCGAGGTCTCCTCCACGTCGGTCGGGGTGACACGCACCAATCGACGAGTGGCGGGGTTCATCGTGGTCAGCGACATCATCTCCGGCTCGTTTTCACCAAGTCCCTTCGAGCGCTGGATGGTAAACTTCTGACCGGCGATCTCTTCCAGAATGATCGCCTTTTCGCGATCGCTGTAAGCAAAATACGTATCCGTCTTGGTGTTGATCTCGTAAAGCGGCGTCTCTGCAATGTACACATATCCCTGCTCGATGAGCGTCGGCGTCAGTCGATACAGCATCGTCAAAATCAGCGTGCGGATCTGGAAGCCGTCGACGTCCGCATCCGTACAGCAGATGATCTTATTAAAACGCAGTGCCGACAGATCAAAATTGGCCAAATTCTTATTGGATTTCGCCTTGACCTCCACGCCGCAGCCCATCACTTTGAGCAGGTTGACAATGATCTCGGATTTAAAAATGCGGTCGTAATCCGCTTTCAGGCAGTTGAGGATCTTACCGCGCACCGGAATGATCGCCTGGAACTCCGCGTCGCGCGCTTGCACGCAAGCGCCCATAGCGGATTTACCCTCTACGATAAACAACTCGCGGACGTTGACGTCACGGCTGCGGCAGTCCACAAACCCCTCCACGCGCGTGGCGAGGTCGTTGCCGCCGGACAGCTTCTTTTTCAAATCCAGACGCGTGGTCTCCGCTTTTTCGCGGCTCTGCTTGTTGACCAGCACCTGCTGACAAAGACGATCCGCCTCCGCCTTGTTTTCGATAAAGTAGACTTCCAAGTTCTTTTTGAGGAACTCGGTCATCGCCTCTTGAATGAACTTGTTGGTGATGGCTTTCTTGGTCTGGTTTTCGTACGAAGTCATCGTCGAGAAGGACGAGGACACAAACACCAGACAATCCTGCACGTCTTGGAAGGTGATCTTGGATTCGTTCTTTTTATATTTGCCGTTCTGTCGCAGATACTGGTCGATCTGCGACACAAACGCCGAGCGCACCGCCTTTTCCGGCGCGCCGCCGTGCTCCAGCCACGAGGAGTTGTGGTAATATTCCAGCAAATTCACGCGGTTGGAGAAGCAGAAGGACACGTTAAACTGCACCTTGTACTCCGGCTTGTCCTCGCGGTCACGACCACGGCGCTCGCCCGACCACGTCTGCACGTCGGTCAAACGCTGATCGCCCACCAGCTCGGCGGTGTAATCCGAGATGCCGTTTTCATAATAGAATTCTTCGGTATCGAAGCTGCGTCCGTGCTGCAACCGAAGCAAAAACTTCACTTTCGGGTTGACGATCGCCTGACGCTTCAGCACGTCGCGGAAATATTCCGCCGGCACCGCCGTTTCGGTAAACACGTCCCGATCCGGCTTCCAGCGGATGGTGGTGCCGGTGTCCTTTTTGGCGTACGGCTCGTGCGTCAAACCGCCCACGTTCTCGCCCTTTTCAAAGTGCAGCGAATACCGCTTGCCGTCGCGGCGCACCTCTACGTCCATATACTCCGACGAGTACTGCGTGGCGCACGCGCCCAAGCCGTTTAAGCCCAACGAGAACTCGTAGTTTTCGCCGTCGTTGGTGTTGTATTTACCGCCGGCGTACATCTCGCAAAAGACCAGTTCCCAGTTGTAGCGGCCTTCTTTCTGGTTGTAATCCACCGGAATACCACGGCCTTGGTCTTGTACCTCAAACGAGCCGTCCTCGTAGCAGGTGGTGGTGATGATTTTGCCATGTCCCTCGCGCGCTTCGTCGATGGAGTTGGACAAAATTTCAAACACCGCGTGCTGACAGCCCTCTAAACCGTCCGAGCCAAAGATAACCGCCGGACGCTTGCGCACACGGTCGGCACCTTTTAAGGACGATATACTTTCGTTACCGTATTCTTCTTTTCTCTTCGCCATCTCGATTCCTCTGACTTTCGTTGATTTTCACTTTATACAATGCCACCGTCTACCCCCAGCACCTGACCGGTGATAAACGAGGCTTTCTCGCTTGCTAAAAAGACCGCCGCGGCCGCCACCTCATCCGGTGTACCCAGCCGTCCGAGCGGCGTATCCGTCGCCAACGCCGCCAGCGTATCGGCGCCGTGAGCCGCGTTCATCGGCGTGTCGATCACGCCCGGAGCGATCGCATTCACGCGAACGCCCGCCGGTCCGACCTCTTTCGCCAACGCCTTGGTCAACCCGATCAAACCCGCTTTGGCGGCGGAGTACGCCACCTCGCACGAGCCGCCGGTTACACCCCACATCGAAGAAATATTGACGATCGCGCCGGTCTGCCGACGGATCATATCCGGCAACACACCACGGCTGCAATAAAACGCGCCGTCCAGATGAACGCCCATCATACGGCGCCAGTCCTCCGCCGTGGTATCGGTCAGCAGCTTCTGCTGGGTGATACCGGCGTTGTTGACCAGCACGTCAATATGTCCGGCAAACGCCGTCGCCTCGACAAGCATCGCCGCCACCGAGGCTTCGTCCGATACGTCCGCATAAAACGCCGCCGCATCGGTGCCGGCAGCGCGGAGCTGTTCCGCTAACGCCACCGCCGCATCGTTTTGATGCCATTGCAGACAAACGGTATATCCGGCATTCTCAAACGCCTTGGCCAGCGCCTGCCCGATGCCGCCGGACGCGCCGGTAATCAGTACGGTTTTCCGCATGGGGAAACCTCCTATCGTAAGCAAACGCGAATCACTCACGTTTGCTTAACCACTTATTCAAATACGCGGCATACGCCGCAAACGCGCCGGGGAGCGCGTGCCCTGTACGCTGTTCCTCCGCCGTCACCAACACGGTGCCGGCCGGCGGATCAAACGGTGCCACCGTCAAGTGAACACCAGTCATCTGCCATTCCAGATGAGAAAAAACGTGCTTGGCCGGCGGAAGTTGCTCGGTTGTTTTCGGTTGCAGATCAAACGCCGCAGCCGCTTCGGCCGCCGACAGCGTCCCCTCGACCTGCGGAAACTCCCACAGCTTCGCGAGCAGACCGGTCGCCGGTCGCTTGCGAAGCCACACGCGCGGCGTAGGCTCATCGGTAGTGACGCACACCACCGTCCGCTGCTCGATCCGCCGCGGCTTGGGCGCCGCACGGGTGGGCAGCTCCGCCTCGATCCCTGCCGCATGAGCGGCACAGACCGCCGACAGCGGACACACCTCACAATGCGGCTGGGTGTTGGGCAAACAGACCGTTTCCCCCAGCTCCATCACCGCTTCGTTGAACAACCCCGGCGCATCCTTAGGAAGCACCGCACACACGACCTCCCGCAGTTCCCGCCGTACCGCCGGCTTGAGTACGTCGCCGCGATGCGCGGTCAACCGCGCAAACACGCGCAACACGTTGCCGTCCACCGCCGGCACCGGCAGTCCGTAAGCGATGGAGGCAATGGCACCGGCGGTGTATTCGCCGATACCCGAAAGCGCCAGCAGTTGATCGTAATCGGCCGGCAGCTCACCGCCGTGCCGTTCCATCACCTGCTGCGCCGCTTTTTGCAGATTGCGGACACGGCTATAATAGCCGAGTCCCTCCCACAATTTCAGCAGACGATCCTCGTCCGTCGCCGCCAGATCAGCGACGGTGGGCAAGGCGTCCATAAACCGTTCGAAATACGGAATCGCCGCTTCGATACGTGTCTGCTGCAGCATCACCTCCGACACCCATACACGATAGGGCGTGGGGTTTTCCCGAAACGGCAACGGCCGGCGCACCGCACAATACCAATCCAGTAGTGCCGGTACGCCGGAGTGCAGGGTTTTCATCATTTCGTGCCGAAGATGCGGTCGCCGGCATCGCCCAGACCGGGCAGAATGTAGCAATGCTCGTTGAGGCACTCGTCCTTCGCGGCGGTGTACACCGGCACGTCCGGATGCGCCGTCGTCAGCGCCTCGATGCCTTCCGGCGCGGCGATGATGCACATAAATTTGATGCTGCGCGGCTGGCGCTTCTTAATCTGAGTGATCGCATCGATAGCCGAGCCACCGGTCGCGAGCATCGGATCCACCACGATCACGTCGCGCTGCTCGATATCCGCCGGCAGCTTGCAGTAATATTCCACCGGCGTGTGGGTTTCCGGATCGCGATACAGACCGATGTGTCCGACGCGCGCAGACGGCACCATTTCCAGCGCACCGTCCACCATGCCGAGACCGGCACGCAGGATCGGCACGAACGCCAGCTTGCGACCGGCGAGCTTTTTCTGAACGCACTTGCACATCGGCGTCTCGATCTCCACATCCTCCAGCGGCAGATCGCGCAGCGCCTCGTAGCAAAGGAATTCGGTGATCTCGCGGATCAGCTCGCGGAATTCCTTCGACGCGGTGCTCTTGTCGCGCAGGATGGCCAACTTGTGTTGAATAAGCGGATGATCGGCTACAAATACTTGACTCATAATAAATCGCTCCTCTTTTTGAAATTTGTATGATTTTGTATGATAAAGTTTATTGCTTCCCTTGTTCTGCCGCCAACCGAGCGCGCAGTTCGCGCTCTGCTTGCGGCACCCGCAGATATACCGGCAACAGTTCGCGCGCCGGCATCGGTTGCACGTGCGCCGCTTCTCGCGCGACGCCTACCGCGTCCTGCATTCGCAAAGCCGGCGGCGCCAACCGCACGTGCGGCAAATCGGCAAACGCCTCGGCACAAAGCGCCGCGCCGTCACCAACCAGCACCACCGGTCCATTGATCGCCTCCAGACGCGACCGCAGCACCTCCAGCGAGATCGCCTCGTCCGGCGTCTGCCGCGTGACCGCGCCGTCCGCCACCGCAAACAGCGCCGTATACACCTGCTGACAACGGGCATCCATCACCGCGCACACGGTTGCGGTCATCGGAATATCCTCCCACAACCGCGCCATCGCCGCGAGCGTAGACACCCCCGCGCAAGGCTTGTCCGCCGGCAACGCCAGTCCTTTCACCGCCGCCACGCCGATGCGCACGCCGGTAAACGAGCCGGGACCGGCCGCCACCGCAAACAGATCGATATCCGCCGGTGTCAGACCACAGCCGGCCAGCGTCTGTTCCACCATCGGCAGCAACGTACGGCTGTGCGTCAGCCCTGCGTTGACCGCAAACCGACCACACACGCGACCGTCCTCGGTCACACAGCAAGAAGCCGCCGTTGCCGTGGTTTCCACAGCCAGAATCCTCATACCGACTCCTCCATTTCTATGCGGCGCTCGGTATCGGACAACCGCGCAAACCGCACCCGACGCGTCGACGGCGGTAGAGCGCCTTCGATGTTCTCGCTCCACTCGACCACCACCACGGCGCCCTGATCGATATACTCAAAAAAGCCGGTCGTTTCCAGATCCTCCCATCCGCCAATGCGATACATATCAAAATGCACCAAGGGCGGTTGACCGCCGTAATCGTTGACGATCGCAAACGTCGGGCTGGACACCTCCGCTTTAGGACAAAGATGCTGTGCCATGCCACGCACAAACGCCGTTTTGCCCATACCGAGCCCACCGTACAGCGCGATCACCGTTCCGTCGACGATCGTTTCGGCAAACGCTTTGCCGGCCTGTTCAGTCTCGGTCACGCTATGTGTCTCCACGATTTTAATGGCACACACCTCCCCTTTTATCATATTCGAAATCATTATAACATAATTTTTTTGAAAATGGTAGTCCCTATCTTGATTTAAATTGAAAAAAAAGTTATAATATTTTCATTGACGAACGAAGAAAGGAGGCGGAGGACTTGCGCAGTCTGCACCGCAAAGAAAATCCGTTGCGCGCGTTTGCGGCGGTCAACGACGTGTGGCTGATGGTTTGCTGTCTGGCCGCCTCGATTTACAGCGTCGTGCTGGTCTATTCGGACGCCGTCACCTCCGGCGCCGGCGCGCGCAGCGCCGTCGTGCAGGCGATCGCCTCGCTGGCCGGCTTCGGTGTGGCGTTTCTGATGTCCCGTTTTGAGTACGAGGACCTCTGCCGACCGTGGCCGATCTGGACCGGTGCATCGGTACTGCTGGTTCTCCTTACCTTTACGCCACTCGGCTTAAACGTCGCCGGTACCGACGATACCGCGTGGCTGGGCTTCCCGCCGTTCGTAAGCGATCCATGGCTGACCTTTCAGCCGTCGGAATTGCTGAAAGTCGCCTATATCATCACCTTTGCCAAGCATCTGACCATGGTGCAGGATCGCCTCAACCGCTTTTCCACCTTGGCGCTGTTGGCATTGCACGCCGGCGCATTTTGCGGACTCATTTTCCTGCAGGGTGACGACGGCACCGCCCTCATTTTCGTGTGTATGACGCTGGCGATGCTGATCGTTGCCGGTTTGTCCAAATGGCTGTTGCTGGCCGGCGCCGGCGTGGTGGCAGTCGCTATTCCGATCGTGTGGAATTTGTTGCCGCCCGATAAGCTCGGCCGTTTCCTCGCGCTCGTTCACGTGGAGGACTACCTCAAAACCGAGGGTTGGCAACAGGCCGAGGGCTTGGCCGCGATGGCCGAAGGCGGATTGTTGGGCGTCGGTTATATGAACGGCAACCGCGGCAGTCTGTTTGCCCGCAATAACGACTTCGTCTTTTCCATTGCCGGCGAGGACCTTGGCTTCCTCGGCGCGCTGCTGCTGCTGTTGCTGCTCACCGCTATATTGATGCTGATCCTACGAAACGCCCTCCATGCAGGGGACGACCTGGCGCGGCTGCTGTGCGTCGGTGTGTTGGCGATGCTGGGCTTCCAGACCATCATCAATCTCGGCATGGTGCTGCGCGTGTTGCCGGTCATCGGCATCACACTGCCGTTTATCTCCGCCGGCGGCAGCTCCGCTGCGACCGTCTGGCTGTCCATCGGACTGGTGATGTCGGTCGCCCGCACCAACCGCCTCCGACGACCGGAGAGCCTGTTTCATTGACACAAAAAAGATCCCTTTGGCAATCGCCAAAGGGATCTTTTCTTATTTCTTCTTTCTCTCTACCTCGTCCGCCAGATAGCGACCGATCTCGTAGAGATAGCGAGCGGTCTGCGGAATGAGCGCCTCCGGCACGCGCGAGAATACGCGAAGCGCCTCAAACGTGATGTCGCCCTGATAATCGATCTCCGCAAGCGCCGTGGTCACCGCATCAAAATCGACCACACCTACCGACACAAACGGCGCGGTATGCAGATCGTCCTTGCCGTCCACGTCGTGCACGTGAAGTGCCTGCAACCGCGGACCGAGCGCGCGGATCATCGCCGCCGGATCGTGGTGCGCCAGCACCGCGTGACCGAGGTCAAGGCACGCCACCAAATACGGACTATCCACCTGATCGATGTAGGCGGCAAACTCCTCGCCGGTGGCACACGGACCGTCTACGATGGGATTGCGGTACTCGTCCGGCTCCTCCCATCCGCCATCGACCCAATACTTCATCACCTGCCACATATTTTCGGTGGCGATCTTCACACCAAACTTTTCGGCATACGGCATCAGCCGTGCGAAAAACTCCTTGTTTTTCTGCTTGAGTTCCTCCACGTGACTCACATATGCCAGGTGCTGAACGGGGTGAATGACAATGCTCTTGGCTCCCGCAATAGATGCAATCTCCAAGGCGCGCAAAAACAGCTGAAACCGCGCTTCGTTTTGCTCGGGATCGGCAAAGCTCGACGGCATCGGCGCGTGCGATTGGTTGCACACGATACCCAAGCTATCGGCGTAGCGGCGGTACTCCTGTGCCAGTTCACGCCAGTTATCCCCCAGAAATTCGTCCTCACGACTCATACTGCACAAGGTCAGATCGTAAGCATCAAAGCCAGCCTCCGCCACCAAGCGGATGGCCTCCTTACGCCCAAAGCGTTTATCTAAAACCTCAATAGAAGTGGATACCAACATATTGATCGCCTCCCAGCGGAATTATAGCACTGTTTTTTAATAATTACAACGCTTTTTGACGACTTTTTAAAAAAGATTTGCGGATCATATCGAAAGGTACGACCAAAAACGCGAGCAGCAGACACCACAGCCAAGCCTGCGGCGACAGCGCGCGCACGCTGAGCATCTCGCCGCCGAAGGTGACAAACACAAACTGCAGCACAAACACACCCAGCATCACCAGCGCAAAACCGGGGTTGGCCTTGAGTCCAGCAAACGGATTAATCTGATTGCTGCGCGCCGAAAAGCCGTGGAACGCCACCGCCATCATAAAGGTGGCAAACACCGCCGATTTGAGATACGGCGCACCGCCGACCACCGCGCCGAGCGACGGCATCAGCAAAATGCCAAGGCAGACCGCGGTGATGACCGCCGCCCCCAGCAAAATCTGGCCGAACATCCGACCGGTCACGATGCCCTCCGAACGCGGCACCGGTTTTTCCGCCATATACTCATCCAACGGCGGCTCGCTGCAAAACGCGATCGCCGCCAGCGTATCCATCACCAGATTGATCATCAACAGCTGAACGACCGTCAGCACCGAGCCGACGCCCACCAGCGGCCCTAAGAAGCAGATCAACACCGCCGCCACGTTGACCGTCAACTGAAACACCAAGAACTTGCGAATGCTCTTGAACATCGTGCGACCGTACAAAATCGCCTTGCGGATAGAAGCAAAGTTATCGTCTAAGATGGTGATGTCGCCCGCCTCCTTGGCGACCTCCGTGCCGCTGCCCATCGCAAATCCAACGTCTGCTTTTTTGAGCGCCGGCGAGTCGTTGACACCGTCGCCGGTCATGCCGACCACCATATCCAGTTCCTGCGCCAGCCGGACTAAACGGCTCTTATCGGTAGGCAGCGCACGCGCCACCACGCGCAAACGCGGCAGCAATTCTTTCAGCTCGTCATCCGATTTTTCGCCCAGCTCCGCGCTGGTCAGCGCCACATCCTCCGACGAGGTGAGCAGTCCGGCCTCCTTGGCGATTGCCACCGCCGTTTCCTTGCGGTCGCCGGTGATCATCACCACTTGAATGCCGGCCGCTTGCACGTCACGAATGGCATCGGCCGCTTCTTTGCGGACGTTGTCGCGGATGCTGATGACGCAGATCAGCGTCAGATCGCTTTCCGCCGTATCGCCATCGGCACGGGCCACCGCCAGCAATCGCATCGAACGGCCGGCTTGACCGTCGATATACGCCGTTAGATACCCGCGCTCGACCAGTTCCTTTTCTGCGCCGTTCTCGTCGACGTAGCGGGTGCATTTATCCAAAATGCGCTCCGGCGCGCCCTTGATATAGGTCACGCGGCCACCCTCGGTATCCACCGTCACAGTGGAGATCTTCTTGGTGGAGTCAAAGGGATTAAACTCGTGAATGGCCTGCTTGTTCATTTTCTCCGTCGCGTGAGATGAGACCAGGAAATTCATTAGCGCGCGGTCGGTGCTGTTTCCGCCGAGCACCGCACCGTCCGATTCTACCGCGCTGTTGTTGACACCGATGCCGGTGATCACATCGTGCGCCAGCGCCGCCGGCATTTTCGACAGCGCGTCGAACACCTTCACGTTACCGGTGGCCATCTCCACTACCGACAACCGCCCCTCCGTGATGGTACCGGTCTTGTCGCTGAACAGCAAGCTCAAGCTGCCGGCGGTTTCCAAACCGTTGATCTTTCGCACCAATACGTTATCCTTGGTCATCCGAATGCTCTGGAACGACAACAAAATCGAGGTGAGCATCGGCAAGCCCTCCGGCACCGAACACACCACGATGGTCACCGCGGCGGTGATCGCTCCCAACAGCAGATGCACCCAACCCAGCACATCCGCCGGCGCACCGACGCTCATCAGTTCCCGTACGATCATCGTCACAAAGATCGCGATCGCGCCGATATATCCAAAGGTGGAGATCTGCTTCGCCAGCCCTGCCAGCTTAACCTGCAGCGGCGTGGAGCGCGTATCCTCCTGCACCTCCAGCGCCAGTTCGCCAAACAGCGTACGGTCGCCGACCGCCTTGACCTCCAAGTAGCCTTCGCCGCCGCAAACCACCGTGCCGCGATAGGCGTAGTGCGCATTGAGCAGATCCTTGATCTCGTAGCGTTCGCCGTCGGTCAACGGACGCTTTTCCGCTTCCTCCGTCTCGCCGTTGAGCGCCGCCTGATCCACGCGCACGGCACCCTCTACCATCTCGCCGTCCGCCGGAATCTTATCGCCGGCCTGCAGATAGACCACGTCTCCGACCACCACGTCGCTGCCCGCAATCTCCTGCAACCGACCGTCGCGGACCACCTTGGTGATCTCGCGGGCGGATTCCGCTTCTTTGAGCGCCGAGGCGCGCCCCTCCTGCTTGTGCTCGCTGACCGCCGTGATGCTGTTGGACAGCACGATCGCGATCAAGATAAACACCGGTTCAAACCACACCGCCTCGCCGAGCGCCACCAGCACGACCTGTACCGCCAGCGCCACCACCAAAATGAGGATCATCGGATTTTTGAAGCCCAGTAAAAATTTCTTCCACAGCGGCTCCGGCGGAATCTGCGTCAGCCGGTTAGAGCCGTGCTCCGCCCGACGGATTTCCACCTCTTGCGTTGTCAAACCATTCCGATTCATATGCATACCCCTTTCACCATCAGTATACCGCGGATAAGAAAAAAACGAGACTTATCCGCAAACATTTTGCAGATAAGTCTCGTCATTTTAGATGCAACCGGGAAATTTCTTTCCGTGCTAACGGCAACATCGCGTTCAAAAGAACGCCGACTACTCCCTTATTCGAGTGTATTATAACCGATCGTTATGAATTTTTCAAGTCTTTTTTGCAGGATTTTTGCGGCCATTGCGAAATCATAATCGCCGCAAACATCAACAAAATGCCCAGCCATTCGTAACCGGTGGGGAGTTTCGGATCGCCGGTGGTGATCGCGTAAAACACGATCGCCGACAACACCGCAAACGCCGATTCCAAGCTCATCAGCACGGAAGCCACCGTCGGATCGGCGTACCGCTGAGCGACCGCCTGCAGCGTGTAGGCCACGCCGCTCGACAGCACACCGGCATATAGGATCGGGATCGCCGAATGGACAATTCCCTGCCACGTCGGTTGTTCGAAGATGAGCGCCGCCACCGTAGAGAGAATCGCCGTCACCAGAAACTGAATCTGCGACAGCCGCACCGGATCCACCTTCGGTGAATAGTGATCCAACAACAGAATATGCACCGAGTAGACCACCGCACACCCCATTACCAGCAGGTCGCACGCCTGCACCGACAACCCCGCCAGCGTATCCGCACTAAACAGCGCCGCCAGCGAAAACTCGGTCAAACCGGCGGTCATGCACAGCATAAATAAGCCCAGCACCGCCAGCGCTACGCAGATCCAATGCCGCAACGCCACGCGTTGCTTGAAAAACAGCCCCAAAATCGGCACGATGAGAATGTACATCGCGGTGATAAACCCCGCCTTGCCGGGATCGGTTCCAAGCGCCATGCCGCCTTGCTGCAGCGTCGAAGCCGCAAACAGCACCGTGCCGCACAGCACACCACCCACCAGCAACATCTTTCGGTAGGCTTTGTCCGGTCGACGGTAGGTGCCCTGCCGTTTTCGCCAGCCGTCCAGCACCGCGATCACCGGTATCAGCACCAGTGCGCCGACGTACGATCGCGCCGCCACGTATGTGAAGGGGCCCACCGCGTTTTCCGCTTGCGCCACAAAGGTGCTGCCCCATAGAAACGCCGCGATCAGCAGGTAGAGGTTCCCCAACCACTTTTTCGATTTCATCTCTGTTAACTCCTGTTACGAAACAGTAGGGGCGGCAACGCCACCCCTACCGGTTTATTTGAAATACTCAACCACGCCGTCGGCAATGCCGTTGCAGAATTTCTCACGGAAAGTCTTGTTAATCAAGCATTCCAGATCCTGCGGATTGGACATAAACCCACACTCGATGAGAATGGCCGGACAATCGTGAATGCGGCACACGCGGAACGGATCCCATTGGTATCCCTTCCAGAGATACGTCTCCTTGCGTCCGGAGGCTTTCAGATAGGCGCTCTCGACGTTTTCGTATACGTTCTCGGCCAGATCAAAGGCCTGCTCGTAGAAATAGTGTACCGACGGACCGTATGCCGCCGAGCCGGCGCTGTTCATATGAATGCTGATGGAGATATCCGGCTTGTTTTTACGGATCATTGCCTCGATCTCCCAGCCGTACAATGGCACATCGGTCGAACGCGACATCACCACCGTAGCACCGAGCTCGGTCAACCGCGCCTTTAAGGTCTTGGCGTAGTTTAAGGTCAGCGTCTTTTCCATCACCGACTTGTCGCCGATCTTGTGTACCGTTCCGGGATCGTCGCCGCCGTGGCCGGCATCCAGCATCACGGTGATGCCGGTCAGCGGTTTGCTGCCCGTGCCGGCGCTCTTGCCGTGGCGGAAGCGGAATCGAATGGTCCCGTCCGCCATCCACGACACGTGATAGCCGTAAAATTCGCCACTCTTTTTCAGATGCAGACGAAGCGTACGGGTATTGCCGCTTCCGGTCACCCATTCCGCCTTGCTGAACAACGGGCTGTTGGCCACGCTGACCGTGCCAGTGGCGGCGGTGGTATACGAGAACGTGATATCTACGTACGTCGCGGTGAAATCGGTAAGATCGTATTCCGGCTGTCCGCTGCCCGAGGAGGCATACGGATACTTCTGTCCGCCCACCTTCAAATTGTACGGTACATTCCAAGACGTGCCGAGCGCAATGGTGGTGTAATCGGCGGACACCGCCGTGCCGGCCGCTTTCAGCGTGCTGGCGGTCACCTTGCCATCGCCGCTGTATACGTCAACATCGCTGGTGTAAACACGGCGTCCGCAGCCAAGCACATAATAGTGGATCGAGCCCAACCATTTATCGCCGGTCACCACGTCGGTGGTGTATTTCGGCAGATACGAATTGACAGGCTTGGAATAATCGTCCAGCGTGTTGCCGGAGAAGGTCTCGGCGTAATCCGACTTGATCATCACGATCTTGCCGGTCGCGAGCGTCTTGCCACCCTTAGCCGGATTCCGCGCCGAAGTCGCCTGCGACACTCCCGAACCAATGGTGGTGGAGGTAGTCGCCTTGGTCGTGGTCGTGATGATGCTGGTCTGCACCTGCCCGTCCGCGTCGGTCACCGGCGTCTTATCCGGATTGGTGATGGTCACGTAGGTCGTACCGGCCTCGTTGGTGGTCGGAATCCGACTGGTCGCCGGCGTACTGCCGTCCGTTTCGGTCTCTGCCGAGCCGTCCGGCTTCGTTACCGTGACAAACGGGTTGCCGTCCGCATCCATCGAGGTGGCGGTGGTCGTAGTGGTCACCAATTTCGTGGTGGTAGTGGTGGTCGTGTTGGTGGTCGTGGTGGTGGTCTTAGACTGCACCGTCAGCTTACCGCCGGACATCGTTTCGCTGTGACCGTTCCAGCTGACGTATACCGTAAACGCACCCAGCGGCTGCGTCTTGTACTCCTTGCCGGCCGGCAAGCGGTACACGCCCGAGAAGTTGATGAAATCCGATTCCTCTTCGCCGCTTTCCTCCGACTGCAAAGGCGCTTCCTTCATCGGCACCTTGGTGCTTCCCACCATGGCATAGACGGTTGCACCCTTGCGCGCGATAGCGGACAGCGCCACCTCGCTGCCGCCTTCCAGCGTCAGCGCCTGCGACGGCGAGACCGAGGTGAGCACGTCCACCTCGTAGTGAATGGTGTAGGTCACTTTCGTGCCCTTGTGTTCAAACGTATAGGTGTTGGCGCCCGGCTTTAGCGTCACGTCCATCGCAAACAGACCGTGGCTGGCGGTGGTTTCCAGTTGCTTGCCGTTGAGCACCAACGGGAAGTTCGGATCGCTGGAACCGCGAATCGTAAACGCCGATTCGTTGGTGGTCACATCCGTCTTTTCGGGCGAGGAGACCACCAGCTTGTTGGCGATGTACTCCACGTCCGACTCGCCCTTAATGGTCGACAGCAGCACGCTGATCGACTCGCCCTTGTTCTCCAACAGCACGGCGTAAGACGAGAACACGCTGCCTTTCCAGCTCTCGCTTTTTTGGCATTCCAACCATTGCAGCGACAGCTGATCCGGCGAGATCCAGCCGGAGGCATCGGCATCCATCTGATGTGCGCCCTGCTCGACGTACAACGGCAGATTGACTGTCTTGCACAACGCATCCCACCAGGTCAGCACCTGCGAGAACGAGGTGTTGCTGTGCTCGGTGGAGGTGTAGTTTTTCACCATCACCATATCAAACAGACCGGCCGTGATCCACGCGCGAGTATTGGCGTAGCCGTCGGTGTAATCCTCGTAATAAGAATCGGTGGAGCTGCCGTCCTTCTGCACGGTTTTGTGCGCCCACACCGCCTCCGAAAGCAAGCCGATCTTGCCACCGGGGTTGTTGGTGCGGAGCAGACCGGTGATACGCCCGATGTGCGCGGTGATGGTTGCCTCCGCAAACGCCGCGTATGTATCATAGGTGGTCTGCGCCTTAAATTGTTCGGTGTTTTCCTCCGCACCGTACGCCAAACCGTAATCGGTGAGCAGCACCGTATCAAACCGATAAGCCGCCGCTTCCTTGGCCAGCGTATCCAGCTTGCCGGCGGCATCCGCTGCCAGCGGATCGATCGTGCCGTCGGTGACCGACAGATCCAGCACCGCCATGACCGTGATACCGCGGCTGCGCGCGGTATCCAGCACAAACCGAATGGCGTCAAAGCCCTTGACCACGCTGTCGGCAGCCGGCAACGCCGTCGACTCGTAGTACGCCTTACCGTCGCCGGTCAGCGGCAACAGCACGGTATTAAACTCCCACGCGACCAACTGATCCAAAAAGGCGGTGATCTCCTTTTTGACCGATTCTTCGGTGGGCTTTTTCTTGCCAAAATCTACCCCCGAAACCAATCGAACGCCGCGCACCTGCTGCGGCAG
>JAFQJL010000011.1 GCA_017414965.1 Clostridia bacterium | reverse complement strand
GTACGATTGCTCAAACCGGTAGAACACCGCTAACAGTTATTGCCGAACGGCTATATTGACGACGCCTACAATTCCAACCCTGCGGGATTCCGCGGCGCATTGGATGTGCTAAAACAATTCGACGCTCAGCGCGTGCTGGTCACTCCCGGCATGGTCGAACTAGGTGAACGACAGGAAGCACTCAACCGTGAGCTTGGCGCCTATGCCGCGGATTGCTGTGACTTTGCCATATTGGTCGGCATTAAACAAGCGCCGCCTCTCAAAGAGGGGCTACTTTCCGCCGGCTTTGCCGAGGAACGGATCTTGGTGGTGCCGACGTTGAACGAGGGCTTACAAACGTTAGCACAAGTACCGTCAAAAGGTGCGCGCATCGTATTATTAGAAAACGATTTACCGGATAATTTTTGAGAGGTGTTTTACCATGAAAACCAGAGTTGCCGTTCTGTTCGGCGGACGCAGTGTCGAACATGAGGTGTCGATCATCACGGGTATTCAGGCCTTTTGTGCACTGGACCGCGAGAAGTATGATCCGATCCCGTTGTACGTTTCCAAGGATAATCGGTTTTATACCGGTGAGGAATTAGGCAAGATCGAGACCTATCGTGATATGAAAGCATGCCTTCAAACAGCAACGCAGGTGCTGTTGGTCCCATCGGAAAACGGCGTGGATATGATTCGCTATCCTATGAAAAAATTGGGTAATAATCTGATCGGTTCCTTTGAGGTAGCGCTTCCCGCCGTACATGGCACCAACGTCGAAGACGGCACACTGATGGGTATGCTGGAAATGCTGCGTATCCCCTATGCCGCATGCGACGTCATGTCCTCCGCCATCGGTATGGATAAATACTTAATGAAGGCCGCCCTCAATCACGCCGGTATCCCGGTACTTCCCGCACTGCCGTTTTCCGGAAAAGAATACGCTTTAAACGGCGAAGCGGTAGCCGATCGTATCGAGAACGCCATCGGTTATCCGGTGATCGTCAAGCCGGTCAATTTAGGTTCCTCGGTCGGCATTTCCCGTGCCGATAATCGTGAAAAACTGATGACCGCATTAGATGAAGCGTTCGGCTTTTCGGCTCGCATCTTAGTAGAAAAAGCCGTCACACCGTTGCGCGAGATCAATTGCGCCGTGTTAGGCGACGCTGACGATGCGCGACCCTCGGTTTGCGAGGAACCGATCAACAGCGACGAAATTTTAAGCTACCGCGACAAGTACTTGAGCGGCGGAAAAAACTCAAAATCGGGCAAATCCGGCGGTATGTCAGATCTGAAACGCCGTTGCCCTGCCGATATTCCCGACGAGATGGCAAGCACGGTGCAAGCACTGGCTGTCAAAACGTTCCGTGCGCTCGGGTGCAGCGGCGTAGCGCGTATTGATTTTTTGAACAACCCCGAAAGCGGAGAACTATGGGTGAATGAGATCAATACCATCCCCGGCTCTCTTTCGTTCTATCTTTGGGAAGCAACCGGCTTGCCGTTTGATAAACTGCTGGATGAAATGATCACCCTGGCTTTCAAGCGGCACCGTAACCGTGAAGCGTTAAATTTCAGTTACGAGACTAACCTTCTCTCCTCCGTTTCACTCGGCGGAGCCAAGGGGAACAAACAATAATACGAATAGAAAAGCGCCCCTGCGAGTATTCGCAGGGGCGCTTTTTATAATTCTTTACGCGTTACAGTCTTCTACAACATAATCGATTCCGTCCAGTTGCTCCACCGCGCGCAACGTTTCCTCCGGAATGTTATAGGTTTTGAGAAGCAACAGAATACCGACGCGACCGGCGGCGTTGCTTTTCGGAGCAATGATATCAACGCTGACCACCGTGCTGAATAACGAGCGAAGTTCGCGTACGATCTCGCCGGCGCGATTTGTTTCCGATACTTCGATGTATAAATT
>JAFQJL010000010.1 GCA_017414965.1 Clostridia bacterium | reverse complement strand
CTTTGGTCAATATAATGGAAAAGCAATTGACAGACTTCGTCAAGTGGTTTTTGAGGAATTTGCGAAATCGGATTGCTATGGAATGATTTTTACATATATGTGGGCTTTCGACCAACAAGCAGATTGGGATTATATTGAATATGTGAAAAGCATTTTTGAACCCTATAATACAGAGTTTTACTATGTGGAACTTGTTGCTCCTCGTGAAATTAGATTAGAACGAAATGCTACCGAAAACCGCCTACAGAACAAAGCATCGAAAAGAGACATTGAAGTATCGAACCAAAGACTTATCAACGATGATACCCAATATCGCCTTGAAAGCTTTGATGGTGAAATTCCGTTTGATAACTATATAAAAATCGACAATTCAAAGCTTCCGCCTGATGTAGTTGCCAAAATGATTCAGGAAAAATTCAATTTATAAAGGGAAAATTACTGTTTCCCTTTTGGTTCGATAAATTCAAGTTATCGAACAGAGCGGTTACACTACTTTTGCTTACTCTTACCTTGATTCTGCTCCTTTTGTTATCCCCCGTTGAAAAACACGCAACCGTGTGGTATACTGTCTTCAAACACAAAAACAGGAGAAAATCACTTCAATGAAATTATTCCTTCAGGCCCTTGCTAAGTTTGTGTTGGGGGCCGCATTAGTCGGTATATTCGTTTTTCTGCCGGCCGGAACGTTGTCGTTCTTTAACGGCTGGCTGCTTATGGGCATTTTATTTGTGCCGATGTTTGCCGCCGGTCTCGTCATGCTGGTCAAAAATCCTGATCTGCTGCGCAAGCGGCTGGACGCAAAAGAAAAACAGCGTGAGCAAAACGCCGTCGTCAAGCTCAGCGGATTGATGTTCCTCGGCGGTTTCGTCGTCGCAGGTCTGGATTTCCGCTTCGGGTGGTATCCCCTGCCGCGCGCCGTGGTATGCGTGGCCGCGGCGGTGTTTTTCATCGCCTACCTGCTCTACGCCGAGGTGCTCAGAGAAAACGCCTATCTCAGCCGCACCATTGAGGTGCAGCAGGGACAAACGGTGGTGGACACGGGCCTCTACGGAGTCGTGCGACACCCAATGTACGCCGCGACGCTGTTGCTGTTCCTCTCGATGCCGTTGGTGCTCGGTTCGCTGTATGCGTTCGTCGTCTTTTTGGCCTATCCGTTCATCATCTCACAGCGTATCAAGCACGAAGAAGCCTTTCTCGAACGGGAACTCGACGGCTACCGCGAATACAAACAGAAAGTTCGCTATCGCTTAATCCCGTTCCTTTGGTGAGTGGCACACAAAATTTTATTGCAAAGGAAGGTTATCCATGCCAATTCTCTCCTCCTTGACCGGCACGCTGGTCAACGTCGGCACGGTCATCGTCGGCAGTATCATCGGTCTGCTGCTCGGCAAAGGTCTGCCCGAACGTCTGAGCAAAGGACTGATGATCGCGATCGGCTTTTGCACGGCCTATATCGGCATCAGCGGCTGTCTGCAAGGGCAAAACACGTTGGTGGTCATTCTCTCGCTCGTGCTCGGCACGCTGCTCGGCGAGGGGCTCGATCTGGATAAACAGGTCAACCTCCTCGGCGGTTTCGCGGAAAAGAAGCTCAGCCGCGGCGGTCGTTTACCGATTGCGGAAGGCTTCGTCAACGCAAGCCTGCTGTTCTGCGTCGGCGCGATGACCATCGTCGGATCGCTCAACAGCGGTCTGATCGGCGACCATACCACGCTGTACGCCAAAGCCTGTCTTGACCTCATATCCGCCGCCGTCTTTGCCTCCACCATGGGGGTAGGCGTCACCTTATCCGCGGTGGTGGTGCTGGTATTACAGGGCGGCATCGCCCTGCTCGCGCACATCATCGCGCCTCTGCTCAACGACACAGTCATCGCGGATATGACCTGCGTCGGATCGTTGCTCATCATCGGGCTGTCGCTCAACCTGCTCGGCGTTGCGAAATTGAAGATCATGAACTACACGCCGGCGATCTTTCTGCCGATGCTGTTGTGTCCCCTCTATGATATCGTCGCCGCGTGGTTGGCGACCTTGCTGTAAAAAAAAGATATCCCGAACGCCGATGCGTTCGGGATATCTTTTTATCGTCCGTTGTAGATACGCTTCATCAATTCGACCATCTGGGGCTTCGTAATAGTACGCGGATTGGTTGCAGTACACTTGTCCTGAATGGCGATCTCCGCCATTTCGGGCACCATATCCATGAAGGTCTTTTCGTCCACGCCTGCCTCGCGCAGAGTCATGGGGATATCCATTTCCTTCTTCATGTTGTTGATCGCGAGGGTGAGGTTACGCACCGCCTGCGGCCCGACGAAGGTGCCGGGGTGCATAATAATGCCGATGTGCGCGTATATTTTCGCCGCGCGGTTATCGGTTTGAAAATGCTTTTCGTACATGTGCGCGTTGTACTCAATAACGTAGGGCAGCACGATCGCGTTGGCGCGGCCGTGCGCGATACCAAAACGTGCGCCGAGCACATGAGCGATCGAGTGGCAGATGCCGAGCGACGCGTGGTTAAACGCGATGCCGGCCAGACACGAAGCGTTGTGCATATGCTCACGCGCCTCCATGTCCTCGCCCTGCCGATAGGCACGCGGCAGATAGTCGCGCACCAAACGGATCGCCTTTTCCGCGAGCGCATCGGAGAAGTCGCTCGCCGCGGTGGACACGTTCGCCTCGATGGCGTGCACGAGCACGTCCATACCGGTGTCTGCCGTCACCACGGGCGGCACGCTGCGCGTGAGCGTCGGGTCGAGCACCGCGATGCAGGGCAACAGCTTGTCGTCCACCAGCGGATATTTCGCGTGGGTAGCGGAGTCGGTGATGACCGCAAAGCTGGTCACCTCGCTACCGGTACCGCTGGTGGTCGGTGCGACGATGCACAGCGGCTTTTTCACGTTATTGATCTTCTGATACATGTAGCTGATCGCCTTGGCGGCGTCGATGGCGGAGCCGCCACCCATCGCCATAACGGCATCCGGTTTTTTCTCCAAGATCCAACTGACGCCCATGCTCACCAGGTCGGTGGACGGGTCGGGCGTGATATTGGAAAACACATGGCAGGTGGCGCCCATCGACTCCAACACGCCGAGCGGTTTCTTGATCATACCGGATTTTTCCACAAAGGGATCGCATATGATACACGCGTTGCGGATCGAGTAGTTTTTGAGATTCTCAAACGCCGATTCGCCGGTGTAGATTTTGGTCGGAACGTAAAATCCGGACATACCAAAGCCTCCAAAAAGAACAATGCACTAAGGTCTTACAACTTCTTACACAAGTATAGCACAGCCGATGCGGTTTGTCACGCGTTTTTTGACAAAAATTTCACCGATTTTGCAAAAATAACCGCGTTGCGTTTTCGCAGGTGCTATTCAACAGATCCGCCGTGTCCATACCGCGCAATTCAGCGATCTTTTGGGCGGTGTGGCGGATGAGCGACGAGTCACACCGCTGTCCGCGGCACGGCTCGGGCGCCATATACGGAGCGTCGGTTTCCAACAGCAGCCGCTCGAGCGGCACCGCCGCCGCCACCGCCGCCGGACGTTTGGCGTTCTTGAAGGTCGCGGCACCGCCGAGACCGATATACATACCGAGCTCCACCACCTCGCGCATCATCTCCACGCTGCCGGAAAAGCAGTGCACCACGCCGCGCGGGCGGTATTCGCGCAACAGCGAAAGCGTATCCTCATGCGCGTCCCGGTCGTGTACGATCACCGGCAGATTCATCTCCCCTGCCAACGCGAGCTGACGGCGCATCCACTGTTTTTGCACCTCACGCGGCGCGGCGTCATCATAATGATAATCCAACCCGATCTCCCCGATCGCCACGACCTTGGGATCACGAGCCAACCGCGCAACAGCCGCCAGCCAGTCGTCCGTCGCGCGGCCCACCGCCTCGGGATGAACACCCACAGCGGCGTACACGTGCGCATACCGGTGCGCCATATCAATGCATCGGACCGCCGAGTGCGGCTCGGTCGCGGCGTTAATGACCGCGCCGACCCCTTGCGACGGCAACCGTGCGAGCAGCTCATCGCGGTCGGCGTCAAACGCCGTATCGTCGTAATGCGCGTGTGAATCAAAAATCAGAGCCATAACAAATCTCCTACGAAAAACCGCCGTGACGCATGCGCCACGGCGGTTTTATCCTGTTAATTATTCGGCAAAGCCGGACTCGACAAGCTGCACCAGGCCATTGACCGCGGCTTCCTCGTCAGCGCCGTCCGCAATGATGCGAATCGCGGTGTTGCCGACAATGCCGAGCGACAGAACGCCGAGCAGACTCTTGGCGTTGACGCGGCGCTCCTCCTTCTCCACCCAGATGGAAGACTTGTACTCGTTCGCCTTCTGGATAAAGAAAGTCGCCGGACGGGCATGCAGACCAACCTGATTCTGAACAACAACATCTTTCACAAACATAACGGATGCTCTCCTTCTCTCACCGCAGATGCGGCAGTCTGTAATAACGATCGCAAATCACCATTCGGTATACTCTCATTATACCACAAAAAGTGTCCAAGTCAATCGGTTTATCAGGCGGCGTCGCAAGTTTGGTTGTCTGCCCGATTTTCGCCGAATTTTGTTTTTTCGTTTTGTCATTTTGCCCAAAATTGTGAAAAGCTTTTGGCTATAAGGTTATTCCTCTTCCGTCTCCGACAGCGAGGCAAGATACGCCCGATCCTTATCACTCAATTCGGCGTTCTCCAACATATCGGGGCGCAGGCGCCGCGTGCGCTCGAGCGATTGCTCGCGCCGCCAGCGCGCGATATTCGCGTGATGGCCCGAGATAAGTATCTCAGGCACCTGATGGCCCTCCCATTCGAACGGGCGGGTATACTGCGGATATTCCAGCAGACCGGCAAAATGGCTCTCCTCAGTGAAGCACACCTCATCCGCAAGCACTCCCGGCACCATGCGCGCGACGCAGTCGACGAGCGCCATCGCCGGAATCTCACCGCCGGTGAGCACATAGTCACCGATCGAGATCTGCTCATCCACGAGCGCTTCCAGCACGCGTTCGTCCACGCCCTCGTAGTGACCGCAAAGGATGCACACATTCGGCAACTGCGCAAGCTCCTTGGCGCGCTGTTGGGTGAGCGTCCGACCCTGTGGGGACATATAGATGAGATGCGGCCGACTCCCCACCTGCTCGCACACCGCCGCAAAGCAATCCGCGATCGGCTGTGGGAACATCACCATGCCCATACCGCCGCCGTAAGGATAATCATCCACCTGCATCTGCTTATTCTTAGTATATTCCCGAATCTGATGACAGTGCATTTCCACGATGCCCTTTTCAGCGGCACGGCCGAAGATGCTCTGCCCGAACACGCGGTCAAACATATCCGGAAACAAGGTCATAATATCAAATCTCATCGTCAAATAACCCTTTCATCGGGCGAATCTTCATCACGTCTGCCACCGTGTCGACCGATATAACGATCGAAGGAATCGCCGGAATAAGCACCTCGCCTTTGGGCGTATCCATGTGGTAGACGGCATTCGCGCCCGTTTGGCTGACGTCGGTGAGCGTGCCGTATACGTCACCCGTATCGACATCCTCCACGCGCAGACCGATCAGATCCTGCACAAGATAGTGCCCTTTGGGGAGCTTGAGATCGCGGCGGCTGACGTAGAGGATGCGACCGCGCAACGCCGAGGCAGCCTCCATCGTCTCCACGCCCTCAAGCGTGACAAGCGCCATCTGCTTGTGCACCCGTGCTTTGATCTTCACGGAGTTATTACCGTCCTTATCCCAATACAGCGTTTTAAAGCCGGCGAACTGCTGCGCGGAATCGCACCACGGCTGCACGCGCGTTTCACCGCGCACACCGTGCGTACCCACGATCTGTCCGGCTTCCAAAAACGGTTTTTGCGGCATAGAAATCCTCCTATGGAAATAGGGGCAAACCGACGCGGTCTGCCCCTATCATTCCATTAATCGATCTCGACGGCGACCTTGCAGTCGCGACGAGTGGCGGCGGCACGCATCACGGTGCGCATCGCCTTGGCGATACGACCCTGCTTGCCGATGACACGACCCATATCGTCGGCGGCAACGTGCAGGTGAAGCACCACCGTGCCGTCCTCCGTGGGCTCGTCCTGCTCAACAGCCACGGCAGAGGGATCCTCCACCAGACCCTGAGCGATCACAAGCAATAAATCTTTCATCATTACTTCTCCACGCCGACCTTCTTGAGAAGAGCCTTGACGGTATCGGTGGGCTGAGCACCGTTCTTGATCCAGTTCTCGGCCTTCTCGACGTCGATCTTGATGGTCGCGGGCTCGGT
>JAFQJL010000009.1 GCA_017414965.1 Clostridia bacterium | reverse complement strand
TAGGACTTCTTTGCGGAAGCGTATTGAACGACAAGCAGGTGGGCGGTATCTGTGGTGCGTTGCTAACCAACGTTTCAGCGTGGTTGTCGGGCGTTTGGTTTGATCTTGACCTTGTAGGAGGTACCTTTAAGAAGATTGCATATGCTCTTCCGTTTGTACACGCAGTAGAAATGGAACGGGCTGTCCTTGTAGGAGATTTTTTAGAGATTTTCCCTCACATATGGTGGATACTGGGATATACCGCTGTTCTGCTCGTGTTTGCCGTTTTGTTGTTCCTGCGACAGATGAAAAATCAGTAATTACTCAGCTTAAATAATATGTATTCCTTTTCTGGACAATGTAAACTCCCTCATATTCTTACGACAGATTTTACGACAAATGGAATAAAGTTATGCTGTTTTATGACAGGTTAAGTTTGGCAATGAAAACACATTGGATTAATGAAGTCAGGAAAAGGCAAGATAAATAAGCGGATAAACTATTACCTTCGTCTCCCCACCATGAAGCCTCTGGACTAAAAACAGAAAGACGATGACATAAAATGTCATCGTCTTTTTTCGTTTTATGGCGTTATTCCTTGCTAATCACTTTTTTCTGCCAAGACAGTTGGTGGCATTTGGGGCAGCGCATATAGCGTGTGCGGTTGACGTGCATCGCCCAAAACACCTGCTTGTAGGACGGAATGTGGCGGTGTCCGCACTTCCGGCATTCGTAGTAGCCGGCCGTCTGCTCGATTTTCAGCATAAACGGCAGAGCGATCAGAAGCGGAACCAGTCCGATCACGATGAGCGCTATGCGCATACCGTCTGCCATCGGCACGTAGGCTGCCAAAACTGTCAAAGCCAACAGTACGGCGATGCATATCACGCCGACGACGATCTCCACCGTCAGCAGTTGCTTGTCGGCGCGCTCTTTTTGCTTAACCATTTCCAGCAAGTTGTTTTCTAATTCTTTGTTGTAGTTTTCCATGGTGACGACCTCCCCACTCAATAAGTCGTTTACGTTGATTTTCAGGATATCACACAGCTCCAGCATCAGCGAGGAGTCCGGCATCGCGCGTCCGTTTTCCCATTTGGAAACGGCGCGATCGGTGATGTTCAGGGCTTCCGCCAACTGCATCTGCGTGAGTCCGGCTTGTTTTCGGCGTGCGGCGATAAACCGGCCGATCTTTTGTTGATCCATACGGCTTGCTCCTTTCGCTTTCAGTATACGCGCCGCGGGTGCGGATGTCTACATACCGTTGGTTGAGTGGGAGTATATTTTACCATAAACCTTTATGAAAATCAACGAAATTCGTGGTGCGCCGAAAGATTGGTTGATAATGGCTGAAAAGTGTGTTATATTGAAGAAAAAGCAGGGGAGGGACGCTATGAAAACGCTGACGACCGGCTCGCCGACGACGGTGATCGTACGGTTTACGCTGCCGATCTTTATCGGCAACATCCTGCAACAGCTCTATCAGACGGTGGACAATATGATCGTGGGGCAATTTGTCGGCGCCGATGCGTTTGCCGCGATTGGCGCAACATACGGTCTGTTTTTCCTGCTTTCCGGCTTTATTTGGGGTACGACTACCGGCTTTACCGTGCTGACCGCCCAGACCTACGGTGCGGGCGATCTCGCCGCGACGCGGCGGAGCATCGGCACCGCGGCGGTGTTGTCGGCGGTGCTGGTCTTGCTGGTGTCCGGCGTGTCGGTGGCGGCGATGCCGCTGATTTTCCGGCTTATTCGGATGCCGGCGGAGCTGTATGCGGATGCGTATTCGTATATGACCATTATCTGTATCGGTCTGGCGGCGCAGGTGTTTTACAACCTGACCGCCGGTGTGCTGCGCGCGGTCGGCAACAGCAAAATTCCGCTGTATTTTTTGATCGTGGCGTCGGTGCTGAATATCGGCTTGGATCTGCTGTTTATCCTGCCGTTTGGCTGGGGCGTGGCCGGTGCGGCGTGGGCGACCGTGCTCGCGCAAGGCGTGTCCGGCGTGCTGTGCTTTGTCTATATTTGGCGACGATATCCGGTGCTGCGGCTGACAAAATCGGACTTCGTTTGGCACAAGGAATACGCAAAAAAGGAGTTGTCGGTTGGTGTTCCGATGGCGCTGCAATATGCGATCACGTCGGTCGGAATGCTGATGATTCAGACGGCGGTCAACCATCTGGGGACGACCGCCATCACGGCGTATAGCGTAGGCAATAAGATCGAGGTGATCTTGGAGCAAGGCCCCATCGCCATCGGCTCGGCCATGGCGACCTATACCGCGCAGAATCGCGGCGCCGGTGAGTGGGGACGCGTTCGGCAGGGTGTGCGGAGTGCACTGGGAGTGATGCTGGTGTATGCGGCGGTATTCGGCACGCTCACCGCGATGCTGGGAAAACATCTGACGCATCTGTTTCTCTCGGAGAATGTGGCGATGGTTATTGGCGACGTGGACGTGTTCCTCAAAATTGTGTCCGCCACTATCTTTTTGTTGGGCGTGCTGTGCGTCTATCGCAACTGCGTGCAGGGACTGGGCTACGGCACGATCTCGATGCTCGGCGGCGTGGTGGAGTTGCTGGCGCGCGGGGCGGTGGCGGTTGCCGCCATCGGATTTGGCGAGTTCTGGGTCGCTTGCACCGGTTACCCGATCGCGTGGCTTTCGGCGTCAGTGTTGTTCGTGATCGTGTACGCGGTCGTGATCCGCCGGAAATTCTCCCAAATGTGTTAAGATTATTTGGGAAATTGTAGGAATTTTTTTGGAACATCCATCCCATCCACTTGACCTTTTTTATAATTGTGTTATACTGAAAAAAAGAAGGGGAAAGAAATCGCTTTCCCCACTCTGTTTACAAAGGAATGATGGCTATGAGAACTGTAAAAGTCGGCATTATCGGACTGGGTCCGCGCACCGAAACCTTGCTGGCGTCCTTTATGGAAATCAAGGGCGTTGAGGTCGTGGCGGTCTGCGATCTGCAAGAGGATCGCATTGAAAAGATCAAGGGTATCTTTAAGAAGCACGAGCGCGCGATTCCGCAGTCGCATACGGATTACCACGAACTGCTTAAAAATGACGAAGTCGAGGCGGTGTTTGTGCCCACCTCGTGGAACTCGCATCTGCAGATCGCGGTCGAGTGTGCCAACGCCGGCAAGTACGTGGCCATTGAGGTGGGCGGCGCGGCGTCGATCGACGAGCTGTGGCAGTTGGTACACGCCTACGAGCGCACCGGTTGCCCCATTATGATGTTGGAAAACTGCTGTTACGCGCGTAACGAGATGATGGTGCTGAATATGGTGCGCCAGGGCTTGTTCGGCGAGTTGGTGTATTGCGAGGGTGGCTACGAGCACAATCTGCGCAACCGTCTGGCGGAGATCGAGACGACCTACGAGGAACGCGCGTTCCACAACTTGCGCCGTAACGGCGAGCTGTATCCGACGCACGAACTCGGCCCGATCGCCAAGATTCTTAACATCAACCGCGGCAACCGTTTTGTGTCGCTGACGGCGACGGCCTCCAAGTCCCGTTCCATTCAGGAATACCGCCGCGAGCGCGCGGAGGAGGGAATGGCGTTTGATCCCAACGTGACCTATAACGAGGGCGACGTGATCACCACCGTGATCAAATGCGCCAACGGCGAGACGATCACGCTGACGCACAGCGTCTGCTTGCCGCGCCCGTATAGTCGTAACGGTCGCGTGCAGGGTACCAAGGGCATCTGGTTGGAGGATGTCCAGGGTATTTACATCGAGGGTATGTCCCGCGAGGAGATTTTGCTGGATGCTGCCGGCAATCCCTACGACGTCCACTATTGGGACAAGCAAGAGGATTACTACGAGGAATACGATCACCCGATTTGGAAGGAATACAGCAAACAGAAGATGATCGGCGGTCACGATGGCATCGATTCGCTGGCGATCCGCGCATTCCTCGACGCGGTTCGCAACCGTGAGAACACGCCGATCGACGTGTACGACGTCGCTGCGTGGATGGCGGTCACCTGCCTATCGGAGCAGTCGATCGCGACCGGCAGTATGCCGGTGGCGTTCCCCGATTTCACCAACGGCAAATGGATCCGCCGTGAGCCGGCTCCCAAGAGCCGCTGGGCGTTGGATCAGGTCCACGAGGATCTGTTCGATCTGGATTAAAAAGCATCCCGAAAGCGTACTGCTTTCGGGATGCTTTTTTGTTTGCCGGCAGGATTGTGAAACATTTGCAAAATCGGACACAAATATTGAAATATTTTATCGAGAATTTATTGACACATATACAAAATTAAGATATAATTGTACTTATACTAGGGAAATATGTGCAAAAGCGCTTTCTTTTGGATGGAGGAGATCAAATGAATGTGTTAAAGAAAACGTGGTATCTCGGTGGCAGACGACTGATCGCGACGGCAATGGCGGTCGTGATGCTGGTCGGTATGCTGCCGCTGTCGATGTTTGTCGCCGGTGCGGAAAGCGCCGGTAATTTCGCTTTTGACAGCGGAATTTCCGGCTGGACCGGCACGGCTGCATACGACGGCTCTGTCGGGCACGATGCTGCGGGTAGCATGCATTTGACGTCGTCGACGGCGGTGATTTCGGATGCGTTTGCCGTGCAGGGCGGTTACGAATATGCGTGGGGCTTTTGGTACAGCGCCAAGGCGAGTAAAAGCATTGCGCGCATGGATCTGATCGCCATTGATGCCGAGGGCAACGAGACAACGCTTAAAGGCCGTCAAGCGATGCTGTCGCACAACACCACCGGCTATTCCGCGTGGGAGAAAGTGGTGACCTATGCCACTGTGCCGGCTACGGCTGCGACGGTTAAGCTGAAGATTGCGTTTGACGGCACCCCTGTTGACGTCCGCGTGGACGACGTGTTCTGCGATCCCATCAGCGATAATATTTCGGTTGATCGTGTGGTGGACAGCGCCGATACGCTGTCGCTTACCACCTCGCACCGCATCAAGACGATGCAGACGGGATATACCTACCAGATGACCGGCGCGGCGACCGATCTCCCGCTGACGCTGAAATTCTACGATTTGGCGGATAAGCAGGTCGATTCGCTGACCATCGAGCAGTTGCCGGTGCAGTTTGCTTGTCCGGCTTCCACCTACGCAGTGCTGTCCGGCGCCGGCTCGATCGGTGGCTATCAGTTGACGACGGTTGACGTTGCGCCGCTGTCGGACACCGGCTGGCAGGCTCACGGTCTTTGGTATCCGGCGGCGAGTTCGACGCAGGAGAAACCCGGACATTTCTATTACTTCCATACAAAGATCGATCTGGATCGGGAAAAGGTGTTGGCCGCCGGCCGCCGAGTCAAGAGCTGTAAAATTCAGGTGGTTGGCAAGGATGCCGTTCGAAGCATTGTGTTTAGCGGTATCGCGGTCAGCATGAATGCGACCAAAAGCAGCGGTACGGACGCCAGCTCTTATCATACGTGGGAGCACGTGGCGGAAGACGGTATGCGATCCGGTTGGGCAGTTGATTTTACTAACGGTCTCAATCAATATTTGAACAATTCCAACACGGTCACGTATCAGGATATGTCTTGTGCGCTGGCCATTGCCGTTTCGCACGTCACGGCTGCACCGAGTTTGGTCTTCCAAGGCGAGATTGTCTATATGGACGGCAGCGTGCTGGAGATCCGTTCGGGCGTCACTCACGAAACGATGGTATACGACGGCGGCGCCGGTGATTACAACGATGCCGGCAATGCGATCGCAACCAATCCGCCGGCGGTGGATGCCAGCGGCAACGCTTGGACGAATGCGCGCTACGTCTGTGACGAGAATTGGCACAAAGCGGCCGATCAGGGCATGGTTCCGAACAGTCATATGATGGACGAATGCGCGTTTTACGACGAATACACGGCGCGCTACACCATTCAGCCGACCGAGCGCCCGACTGTGGCGGCGACCGGCGGTCAAAAAACCACCGTAACGGTGGCGTATACCAACGAATTCCTGTCGGCACTGCGTGCAACCGACCTGACCGGTCACGTATACAACGCGAAGGGGCAGTTGATGGTAACCATTCCGGTGACGGCATCGTTTGACGGCAGCAACGCGAAATTTACCTTTACGGTGCCGAATTACGTTGGTACCGGCGCTTACGATTTCCGCATCGGCGCCGAGAAGATCGCGCTTTTAAATGCCGATGGCAAAGAGGACAACATTGCGCTGATTGATCTGACGAACAAAACCAACCGTTTGTCGGCCGGTCCGGTTAAGCTGGGCAATACGCTTTGCACCTTGGATCTGACGCAGCCGACCGTTTCAGCCGCCAACAGTCAGGTTGCCGGCGACCAATATGGCAATGTGTATCTCACCATTAACGGCGAGCGTGTGTCGCCGGTGCTGTATATGATGTCCTCCGGATCGCGGTATTCGTACGATAAGAATATCAGCATGAAAGACTCCGGACTGAAAGTGTACGGTTCGTTTGATGGCAGTATGGCTGTCAGCGTCCGCGAGGCGAGCACCGGCGTGTCGGCCATTACGGCGGACGAGTGTCTGTGGTTGAATGCGGCGGTGGACGGCATCAACGGTGTCACGTTGGCCGGCGATGCCGGTTTTGTCAACCTTGATCTGGTGGACGCCGAAATTTATCGCGCGTTGAATTTGAATCCGGATGGATACCTGCTGTATAACCTCACCACCGGTGCGCCGGAGTGGTGGAAGACGGCGCACCCCGATGACGTGTACGACATCAGTGCGTACGACCAGAGCTCCGGTCAGGTGAGCACCGTGTCCTTTGCGTCGCAGGAGTACCGCGAGGATTGCGGTGCGGCGATCAAGGCGATCGCCGAGCACATCGCCACGGCCCCGTATGCCAATCGCGTGATCGGTATTCGTCTGTCGGGCGGTCGTACCGCCGAGTGGATGCACGAGGTGGTCAACTACACCGAGGACGACACGACCAAGTCTCACCAGATCGATTTGTCCACGGCGATGTTGAACGCGTTTAACGCGAAGTACGGATTGAGCGTGACGGCCGATGCGATCAAGGCGGCGCTGGCTGCGGAGGATACGCACGGTATGCTCGTGGATCTTTCGAGCAGCGATCTGGCGCTTAAGTACAACGAATACCTGTCGCAGATTGTGTCTGAGACCGTTCTGCATTTTGCAGAGCAGGTCAAGACCGCATCTAACGACAAACTGATCACCGGTGCCTACAACGGCTACTCGTGGTCGAGCAACTCCGCGACGGTTGGCGCCAGCCACTCGACGGTGGGAATGCTTTTGGAAAGTGAGTATATCGATTACATTTCCGGACCGGCCGATTACAGCGAGCGCATCACCGGTTACAAGACCGGTTATATGGCGCTGAGTGAAAGTGTCAAGGCGCACGGTAAGCTGTATATGGTCGAGCAGGATAACCGTACGGTCTATATGACCGAGATCACCGACGACGGCTCCACCGACAGCGTCGGTCACACCGATACGGTCTACGATGGTGTCCACCAGCTGTGGCGTGACTTTACCACCGATATGGTCAACGGCGTCGGCTTCTGGGGCTACGATATGTTGGGCGGCTGGTACAACGATCCGGCGTTTACGGATATGTTTGCCAAGCTGAAGGCAGCTTACGACGCCAGTTTGGACGACGATACGCGTTCCAACAGCCAAGTGGCCGTGTGGCTGGATTACCAGAACTTCGATTACGTGGTCAACACCGCGTTTAGCGCCAATTCGACGGCGACCGATTCGTTTGCGCTGTTTAAACAGCTGCACGTGGATCTGAGAAAAGAACTGGCCAAGCTCGGCACTTCCTACGACGTATACGCCATTGAGGACGTGGACGACACGCTTTCGGCCGAGCAATTGGATCATTACAAGGTACACCTGGTGGTGTCGCCGCTTCAGCTTTCGACCTCGGAGCGCGAGGCGATCAACACCAAGTTCAAGAAAGACGGCAAGACGGTCGTGTGGCTGTATCTCCCCGGTCTGTCGCAGGATAACGGCGCGTGGAATATCGCAAACGTTGAGAGCTTGACCGACTTTGATATCACGCTGCAGGCAAAGGGAAGCAGTGCTTCCAAACTCTCTACCACCAATGGTGTGGCGATGGGTAACACGGCGGTGCCGACCGTCGCCTCCTACGGCGGCACGGCGACCGGCTCGCCGCGTGCGACCATTGCGGACGGTACGGCGCTGGCAACCTACGTTACCGGCGGCGAGACCTCGGTGGCGTACAAGAAGTTGACGAACTACACCAGCGTGTATTCGGCGGCGCCGTATATGCCGGTGGAACTGCTCCGCGCAATCTGCACGGACGCCGGCGTGCATCTGTATACCGACGATCTCGATCTGATTGTGGACAGCAACGCCAGCTATCTGTCGGTTAACAGCTTGACTTCGGGTCAAAAGACCATCACCCTGCCGGAAGCGCAGACGATGCGTGACGTGCTGACCGGTAAGATCTATGACGGTGCCACCTACACGCTGGATATGGATGCGGCGGATACGGTGCTCTTGACGAACGTGCAGCCGGAGGATACGTGGGATGACGGCTTGATTCCGAACGGCTCGTTTGAGAGCAACTCGGTGATGAATCCCACCTCGATCGACGGTTGGATGATCGGCAATAATGGCAACGTAGAGCGCTCGTATGACGACGCGTACGGCGATAGCTGGTACAGCCTGAAGGCGACCGCCCCGTTCTCCGTGGCGACCAAGCAGATCGCCGTGAAACCGAATACGACGTATACGCTGACCTTCAGCCACAAGGGCGGTGCGGCGGATTGGAGCCACACCGTGCGTGCGCAGTGCTACGATGCAGCGGGCGCGGCGTTGTTTGCGGATTTCTCCGCTTACGTGTGGTCGGGTGGCATGGCGGACGATTGGACGACCGTGACGCTGGCGTTTACGACGACCGCGAGCACCAAGACCCTGTCGATTCTGTTTAATGCACAGGGCGGCTCGAGCGCATCGGCGGTCAGCTACTGGGATAACTTCTCCTTAGTGGAGCATGTACACGCCGATACCAACAGCAATTATCTCTGCGATACGGTGTTCCCGCTTTATCGCGCGTTGCAGGAGGGCACGACCACTCAGGCGACCGCGAGAGAGAACTACACCTGCGGCTACGATCTGGAGCAGCCGGAGTTTGTGGGCGTCAATATGACGCTCGGCGAGACCTTGCAGATGAATATGGCAATCGACGTGCACAATACCGATCCGGAGGATGTCAAGGTGGTGCTGGATGCGTTGCCGGAATACTCCGTGCAGACGGAGGCGGAGCTGACGCTTGACGAACAGGCTGACGCCAACGGTTACTATTACATCCACATTCGTGTGCCGGCGGCGCATTTGCAGAAGGATTTCACGGCGACCTTGTATGTAAACGACCAAGCGGTGACCTACAGCAGTTGCCCGACCAAGACGTATTCCGCCGAGGAATACGCGCTGACGGTTGTAAACGGCCAGTTTACGGCAGCCGAAAAGGCGACCGCGACCGCGATGCTCAACTACGGCGCGTGGGCGCAAATGTACTTCGGCGAGGATACCGACGATCTGGCCAACGCGAAGCTGAATGCAGCGGATCGGTTTGATGCCGGCGAACGGGATGCGTTTGCTGATAAGATCGGCACGGCACTCGAGGAAGACCAGTTGCCGATCATTCGACCGGATGGCAGCGAGTACAGTCCGCTGGATTCGTATAAGGCAATCACGACCAACAAGATCGATAGCTTCCTCGGCTACACCATGCTGATGCAGGATAGCTTTGGCTTGCGCTTGTACTTCACCGAAAACGTGACGGTGACGCTGGATGGCGAAGCCGCCGTGCTGACGGAGGATGCCGACAGCGAGCGCTATTATCTGGAGATCGGCAAGCAGACGGCGCGTCAGTTGACGGATAAGCACACGGTTACGGCGACGGATACGTCCTCGCAGACGATGACCATCACCAATCTGTCGATACTGACACCGGCGAGAACGGTCATTCGGAGCAGTAAGCAATCGGAAAATTATCGGAATATGTGTACGGCGTTGATCCTCTATGCGGAAGCGGTCGGCGTACTGGCAGCAGAGTAAGGGGGAGAGGAACATGAAGCATTATCAAAGCCCGGAATGGGAAATTCGGCAGTTGCCGTTCCTCGCGATCCTGACCGCCAGCGGCGATAAAGAGGATTGGGAAACCGACATCGTTCCCGATGAGGAAGACGTGGATCCGGAAGATCAATAAGCCAAAAGAGCAGGGAGGAATCCCTGCTCTTTTTTCGTAAAAAATGCCCGAAAACGCTTGACAAAAAAAGCGCTTATTAATATACTGAAACCAAGGAAAGATGTACTTTCCGAAATGTGTTTTTTAGAAGGGAAATGATCGGTATGTATAAGCAGGTTCCCCCGTTGCCGACACCGGCACCGCTGGACTTTGATGCCCAGCAATTTGTCCGGCCGGATCGGGAGTTTGCCGTGTCGTACAACTGGAGCTGGACGATGCCCCTCAGCTACGACAGCATTCGTCATCACATCGATGCCATGGCAGAGGGCGGTATGCGCAGTTTGTGCGTCATTCCGCAACCGCCGGAGTTCCGTCCCGAGATGTCGCCGACGTATTTGTCGCCGCCGTATCTGTCGGACGATTATTTGGAAATGTACCGCTTTGCGGTGGAATATGCCCTTTCGAAAGGCCTGACGTTCTGGATGTACGACGAGGCCGGCTGGCCGTCGGGTATGGCCAACGGTTTGACCTGTAAGGAGCATCCGGAACTGCGTTGCCGCAACTTGAAGCAGGAGACGCGCACCCTTAAGGCAGGCGAAGCCTATGTGCCGGCGGAGGATGCGGTGGCTGCGTTCTCGCTGGATCGTCAGCGTCTGGCGGCGGGCTACACGCCGGTGGAGGATGAGGAGATTTGGGAGTATCAAATCAACTATCCGAAGTGGCTCAACAACGACTATCCCGATTTGCTCAATCCGAAGAGCGCCGAGCGCTTCCTGAAAGTCACGCATGACCGTTACAACGAAGCGATGCCGGATCTGTTCGGTAACGAGATCCGTTATTTCTTCACCGACGAGCCGGAAGTGCCGGGCCCTGCGTGGTCGGAGGGTACGGAGGAGCAGTTTAAGGCGATCTACGGCTACGATCTATTGGATTATCTGCCGGCGTTGTTTAGCAGCGAGGACCTGTCCGAACGCGAGCAACAAGCTCGCATCGATTACTTCGATTGGTGGGCCAAACGGTACGCGGAAAACTACCTCGGTCAGCTGCAGAGCTGGTGCCACGAGCATCATATGCTGTCGGTCGGTCACGTTGGCGGCGACGATGTGAGCGACGGCTCCGGCAAATACAGCTACAAGAGCATTATGCGTGCGCTTCGCAAGTTCGATGTGCCGGGTGTGGATGCCATTATGCAGCAGATCACCAATCGTCGTCCGCAAAGTGTATATTATCGCTTTGGCGATCGCTATATTCCGATTGCGGCTAACCACTTCTTTCCGCGGTTTGCGTCCAGCGCCGCGGCGCAGACCGGCAGCCGTTATTCGCTGACCGAGACCTTCGGTGTCTACGGACCGGGCGGTACGACCGGCTTTGAGGAGATGCGGTACGCCATCGGCTTCCAGTTGGTGCGCGGTATCAACGTGATCAACTGTATGAGCATGGGCAACGGTCGCGAGGGCACCGGTGTCGCCGGTGTCGGCGGCGGTAACATTCCGGAGGATCCGTCCTACGTGCATCTGAAGGGTATCTACAACAGCATTACCCGCCAGTGCTACGCGCTGTCGTTGGGCGATCCGGTGGTGGAGGTCGGCTTGTACCTGCCGATCCGCGATCAGTGGGCGAGTGTGCCGCTGCGTGAGGCGACCTCGGCGGCATTTGACGCCATTGGCTACAAGTTGGAGGGCTATCCCTGCCCGTTCGACGTGGTGGACGACGATTTCTTCGGCGAAGCCGCGGTGGCGGATGGCGCATTGACGATGGGGCTTGCCAAATACAAGACCATCGTGCTTCCGGAATGCACCAAACTACTGGATTCCTCGCGTGAAAAGCTGGAGGCGTTTATCGCCGCCGGCGGTAAGGTTGTGCAGGTGTGCGATCAAGCCCCGACCATCGCGATCAAGGGCGCGAAGGTGGTGGCGTTGGATGCGCTGGAGGATGAGATCGCGCCGGTGGTACAGATTCTGGCGCTCAAATCGGAGGAAGAGCCGGTGCACGAGGACGATCCCTCGGTGCGCGTGCTTAAGCGTGCGTTGCCGAACGGCGCGACGCTGTATTATGTGTTTAACGAGAGCATGGGCAAGCAGGATTTCACGCTGCGCTTCAACGAGTCGAAGCCCTGCTACCGCTTGGATACCGAGATCGGCAAGGTGCGCCGCTTGAGTGACACGCCTATCTGTCGCGAGGAAGAAGCCGGTCAGACGGATCTGGTCCTCTCGCTGTGCAGCGGCGAGAGTGCGGTGATTCTGTTCACCGAAGCCGAACTGGAATCCATCGCCGAGGATCCGGCACGTGTGATTGCGTTGGAGTCGACAATGGAACTGACGGAGTTTACGGCTTCCCGCACGATGATGGTCAAGATCGGCGATCCGGCGTTGGAGGTGCGGTATCCCACCGAAGTGTTCCAGCCGATGAAACTGGGCGACTGGCGCGCGGTCTATGGCGACGATTTCTCCGGTCGTGCGGAGTACGATACCACGTTTGCGTTGCCGGAAAACTGGAAAGCCGGCTCGTCGTTGGTGCTGTCGCTGGGTGAAGTCAAGCACTCCTGCGAAGTGTTTGTCAACGGCAAGAGCCAGGGAATCTTGTATGCACATCCGTACCGTTTGACGCTGGATAGCGCGGCACTCAAGCCGGAAAACCACCTCAAGATCTGTGTGGCGAACACCTCTGCGGATCAGCACGCACACGCCGGTTTGGTCGATCGTTGGCCGGCCAACATTCTGGGACCGTACTACGATACCTCGGTGAAATTCAGCGAGCCGATGCGCGGCGGCGGTCTGATCGGACCGGTTACGCTGACGGTCGTATAACAAAGAAAAAAACAGGGCGGAAAATCCGCCCTGTTTTTTGTCGAATACTTGATAATCGGCGCGCGTTGTGCTATACTAACCTTATATTAACTCGTGAAAAGGAGTGAAGTTCAAAATGCCCAGAAAATTTGCATTGGCAGGGGTAAAAGAGGAGGAACTTCGTCCCAATCCGAAGCCGGAGGAACCGCAAACGCCCAAAAGCAAGTGGGAGAATTTTTGGTACTACAACAAGTGGTTTGTGCTGGGCGGTGCGCTGGCGCTCATCGTGGCGATCTACTTTGTGGTGGATATCGCGACTCGCGTCAATGCCGACTACGAGGGTATGCTGGTCACAGCCGAGGCGTATAACGCGCAGGCAACCGAGGCGCTGAAAGAGGAGTTGATGACGTATGCGGACGACATCAACCACGACGGCAAGCTCAAAATGGGTGTCAACGTGCTGGCGATCGGCGACGGCACCCAGACGGTGACCGAAACCACGTCGGCGTACATTATGAAGATGCAGATTCTGTTGTCTGACGGGCGGACCAAGCTGGTTATTTTCGATCAAAGCTGGTACGATCGCATCGGGCAAGAGATCTTGAAAGGCAAAACCGAGTTGTTTGCGCCGTTGGATGTGGACGACGCCGGTTACAATGCCGAGGAGCATTATTGGGACTGGTACGGCAGCGATCTGCAAAAGAGCGAGTGGGCCAAGAGCTTGCCGGAGCATTTGTACTTCGGCGTGCGACCGGCGTACGACACCGAGGACGCGCGCGAGGTGCGTGATGCGGCCGCGGCCAAGACATATTTGGAAAATCTGATCGGCAAGACACCGCCTAAAACGACGGCGAAACCGGTTGAGTGACATAGGAGGTTACTATGCGTAGTGATTTGTTAAAAGAGGGTATTTCGCGGGCGCCGCACCGTTCGCTTCTCAAGGCGCTCGGTTTGACCGACGCGGAAATGGCGCGTCCGTTTATCGGCGTCGTCTGCTCCAAGAGCGATTTTATTCCGGGACACACACATCTCAATACCATTGCGGATGCGGTGGAAGCCGGTATTCGTAACGCCGGCGGTGTGCCGTTCCGGTTTGATACCATCGGTGTGTGCGACGGTCTGGCGATGAACCACAAGGGTATGAAATACTCGCTTAGCTCGCGCGAACTGATTGCCGACTCGGTCGAAATTATGTTGACTGCCCATCCTTTGGACGCGGTGGTGTTTATCCCGAACTGTGACAAGATCGTGCCGGGTATGCTGATGGCGGCGTGCCGCTTGAATCTGCCCTCCATCTTTGTGTCGGGCGGTCCGATGATGCCGGGACGCGATCTGGCGGGCGGCCGTATTGGTTTGTCCGAGATGTTTGAGGCGGTCGGCGCTACGGCGGCCGGTAAGATGACCGAGTGCGATCTCCACCGCTTGGAGGATAGCGCCTGCCCGGGTTGCGGTTCTTGCTCGGGTATGTACACCGCCAACTCGATGAACTGCTTGACCGAAGCGATCGGTATGGCGCTTCCGGGTAACGGCACCATTCCCGCGGTTCACGCCGCGCGTGTGCGCTTGGCAAAAGCAACCGGTGAACGCGTGATGGAACTGCTCAAGGAAAACATTCGCCCGAGCGACATCCTCACCGACAAGGCGTTTGACAACGCCCTGCGTGCGGATATGGCGATCGGTTGTTCCAGTAACACGGTGCTGCACCTGCTCGCGATCTCCTATGCCGCGGGTCGTCCGGTGTCGCTCAAGCATATCGACGATATCGGCAAATCGACGCCGCAGATCTGCAAGCTTAATCCCGCGTCCTCGGTGTTCATTACCGATTTGAACGACGTTGGCGGCATTCCGTCGATGCTCAAAGAACTGGATAAAAAGGGTCTGATCCACCGCGACGCGCTGACCGTCAGCGGTACGGTGGGCGATCGTATGGACGCCGCACCGAATGCGGACGGCGACATTATCCATTTTATCGGTTCTCCGATCCGCGCGGACGGCGGCATTGCGGTGCTGTTCGGCAATCTGGCGGAGACCGGCGCGGTTGTCAAGCAGGGTGCGGTTGCTCCCGAAATGATGCAGCATACCGGTCCGGCGCGCGTGTTTGAGAGCGAGGAGGCGGCCAACGAAGCGATCCTCGGCGGCAAGATCAAGGCCGGCGACGTGGTGGTGATCCGCTACGAAGGTCCGAAGGGCGGTCCGGGTATGCGCGAGATGTTGTCTCCGACCTCCAACATCATCGGTATGGGACTCGGCAGCAGCGTGGCGCTGATCACCGACGGTCGATTCTCGGGTGCCACGCGCGGCGCCAGCATCGGCCACGTGTCGCCGGAGGCGGCGGCCGGTGGTACCATTGCGCTGGTCGAGGAGGGCGATACCATCGCCATCGATATTCCGGCGCGTAAGCTGGAACTGCTGGTGGATGAGGAAATCTTGGCGGCGCGCCGTGCGGCGTGGAAAGCGCCGGAGCGCGAGTTGACCGGCTATAACCGCCGTTATGCGCAGCACGTGACCGACGCGGCCACCGGTGCGGTGTTTGACGATTTGATCTGACGGAACATAAAAAACGCGATCTGTGAAAATCACAGATCGCGTTTGTTGTTTGGTGTATTTTACTTTTCGATGGTGTACAGCAGACCGCCGGCCAGCAGGATCTGAGCCTGACGCTCGGTCAGCGTGTTGGGGAGCGCGTACGTCTCGCCGCGCGTGACGTTGACCAACTCGAAATCCGTGCCCTCGGTGAGATGGGTGCGGACGTTGGTCAACCGCAGCGTGTCGCCACTCTGGATGCGGTCGTAATCCGCCGGATCGGCAAAAGTGAGCGGCAGAATGCCGGCGTTGATGAGGTTGGCTACGTGGATACGGGCAAACGACTGCACGAACACCGCCTTGATGCCCAGATGCAACGGCGCCAGCGCCGCGTGCTCACGGGAACTGCCCTGTCCGTAGTTGTTGCCGCCGACGATAAAGCCCTTGCCAGCCGCTTCGCAACGGGCGGGGAAGGTGGGGTCGCAACGCGTGAAGCAGTGCTGCGAGATTGCCGGAATGTTGGAGCGGAGCGGCAATACCTTAGCTCCGGCCGGCATAATGTGGTCGGTGGTGATGTTGTCGCCCACTTTGAGCAGCACATCCGCCTCGATGGTGTCCGCAATCGGATCGTTCGAGGGGAACGGCTTGATGTTCGGACCGCGCAGGATCTCCAGATCCTTGGCTTCCTCCGGAGAAGCCGGTGGCACGATCATATTGTCGTTGATGGAGAATTTCTCCGGCATCGTCACGACCGGCGCATCGCCCAGCGTGCGCGGATCGGTGAACACACCGGTAATCGCCGAGGCGGCCGCCACCTCCGGACTGACCAGGTAGACCTGACCGTCGGCGGTACCGCTGCGACCTTCGAAGTTACGGTTGAAGGTGCGCAAGGATACGCCGCCGGAGTTCGGGGACTGACCCATACCGATGCACGGACCGCAAGCGCATTCCAGAATGCGCGCACCGGCCGCAATCAGATCGGCCAACGCGCCGCAATCGGCGAGCATATTAAATACCTGCTTGGAACCGGGGGCGATACCCAGCGACACCGACGGACATACCGTCTTGCCCTTGAGGATCGCCGCGACTTTCAGCATATCAAACAGCGAGGAGTTGGTGCAGGAGCCAATGCAGCACTGATCAACCTTCATGCCCGCCAGTTCGGATACCGGTTTGACGTTATCCGGCGAATGCGGACAAGCGGCCAACGGCGCCAGCGTATTCAAATCGATTTCCAGTACTTCGTCGTATACCGCGTCTGCGTCGGGCGCCAGCGGTACCCACTGATCGCCGCGACCCTGCGCTTCCATAAACGCGCGCGTCACGTCGTCCGACGGGAAAATGGAGGTGGAAGCGCCGAGCTCCGCGCCCATATTGGTGATGGTGGCACGCTCCGGCACCGACAACGACGCAACGCCGTCGCCGCCGTACTCGATGATTTTGCCGACGCCGCCCTTGACCGACATGCGACGCAGGACCTCCAAAATGATGTCCTTCGCAGCAACCCACGGCTGAAGCTTGCCGTGCAGGTTGACGCGTACCATCTTGGGCATCGAAATGTAGTAGGTGCCGCCGCCCATCGCCATCGCCACGTCTAAGCCGCCCGCGCCGAACGCGAGCATACCGATGCCGCCGGCGGTGGGGGTGTGGCTGTCCGAACCGATCAGGGTCTTGCCCGGAATGCCGAAGCGCTCCAGATGCACCTGATGGCAGATGCCGTTGCCCGGACGGGAGAACTGCAAGCCGTGCTTTTTGCAGACGCTCTGAATATAGCGGTGATCGTCGGCATTTTCAAAGCCGGTTTGCAGGGTGTTGTGATCGATGTAAGCGACCGACAGCTCGGTGCGCACACGGTCGATGCCGATGGCCTCAAATTCCAGATACGCCATCGTGCCGGTCGCATCCTGCGTCAGCGTCTGATCGATTTTCAGACCAATCTCGCTGCCGATCTGGCTCATATCGCCGGAAAGCAGGTGCGCTTTAATGCACTTTTGTGCCAATGTGTAACCCATAATCAATCGTCCTTTCTATGGGATAGAATTCCTTTACAGTATACTGTATTTGGTCGGTTCTGTCAATCGCCCAACCGTTCAAAAATTTGCGTAGTGTCCACTTTTTTAAGGTCCTCGGCAAAGTCGTACCCGTGCCATTTGAGTGACGGGCACAGCTCGGAAAGCGGCACCAGCACGAATGCGCGCTCGCGCATCCGCGGATGCGGCAGCGTCAGCTCGGCGGTGTTGTCCTCTGCGCCGTCGGCGAGTAGCACGTCGATGTCCACCACGCGCGGAGCGTTTCGAAACGTGCGCTCGCGCCCGAGCGCCGCCTCAATGCCCAGACACGCGCCCAGCACGGCGCGAGGGGAGAGGGTGGTCTCGATCTCGGCAACGGCGTTGGTAAAGGTCGGCTGGTCGATATACCCGACCGGTTGTGTGCGGTAAAACGAGGAGCACCGACGAACGCAAATGCCCGGCACGCGGTCGAGTGCCGCGAGCGCCGCGCGTAGCGTGGCGGCGGGATCGCCCAGATTGGCGCCCAACCCCAGTAGCATATCCATAGGAAACTCCTTTCCTAAACAAACAAGGCGACCGATTGGCCGCCTTGTTTTACGCATTACTTCTTTTTGGCCTGTTTCGCCGCTTTTTTCTTGGCGGCGGCTTTCTTGGCAGCCTCTTTCTTAGCGATTTTCTTCGCCGCGGCGCGTTCTACCTGACGGGCTTCGTCCTTCACAGCCCACAGGACCCACGTCGGCGTGCACAGGAACTGCGAGGTATAGAAGCCGGAGATCAAACCGAACAACAGCGGGATGGCAAAGCTGATGATGGAATCCAACTGTAACACCATACCCACCACGGCAACTGCGAGCATCGTACCGACCGTGGTAACGGTGGTGGACACGTTACGGCGTACCGACTGGTTGAGCGACGCGTTGACGATCTCGGGAAGCTCCGCCCCTTTCATAATGGAACGGTTTTCACGGATACGGTCAAAGATAACGATGGTGCCGTTCAAGGAGTAGCCGAGGATGGCCAGCAACACGGCAATAAAGTTGTCGTTCAACGGGATCTGGAAGATCACAAACGAGAAATACACGATCAGCATATCGTGAAGCAGCGCGGCGATCGCCATCGCGGCCGCGGTCCAACCGCCGATCTTGCGGAAGCGGATGCCGACGTACAGCAGCAAGAACGCCGCAGCCAGCGCCAACGCAAACAGACATTTCCACAAGAACTGCGAACCCATCGTCGGGCTGCGGGAGGTGCTGTCCGACTCGGTGATCTTGTTGTCCTTGTAGTTGTCGGCAAAGATCTTTTCGATCTCTGCCTTCTCCTCCATCGAGAGCGCCTCGCCCGGAATGCTGATTTTCAAAAGCGTCTGGTCAGCCGAGGTCGCCTTACGAACGGTGGAGTTGAAGCCGGCTTTGTCGATTTTAGCCTCGACGGCATCCGAATCGATCTCGCCGGTGTAGGTGTACGAAAGCTCGTTACCGCCGCGGAACTGCACGTCCAGCGCGGTGCCGAAAATGATGTTGAAGATCAAACCGACAACCAGAAGGCCGAGCGAGATGAACCAACAGATCTTACGGGTTTTGATGTAATCAAAGTTGCCCTTCCACCAGTTTTTCATGCGCGCTCACCTCCTAACAGCCACGGTTTACGCAGGAACTTGAACCGTGCGATGGATTTCAGCATCAGTCGGGAAGCAAATACCGACATAATGAAGTTGAAAATGATACCCACAAACAGCGTGTAACCGAAGGAGTACACCGCGCCGGTGGTGGATGCCGGGAACCAGTTGAGGAAGATCCACAGCAACTTGGCGCAAATGCCGTCGGTCGGACCGAACACGCCCATCAGCACGACCGCCACAATAGCGGTGGTGACGTTGCCGTCCACAATGGCGGAGATGGAGGCGTGCGAGCCCATTTCGATAGAGCCGTCAATGGTCTTGCCGGAGCGGACTTCCTCGCGGATACGCTCGGCGGTGATGACGTTGGCGTCAACGCCCATACCCATCGACATGATGATACCGGCAATACCGGGGAGCGTCAGCGTAAAGCCATCGGCAAACGAGAAGAAGCCGGAGGTGGCGGCGATGGAGCCGGCAACCTGACCGAGCAGAGCAAAGATCGCCACAAAGCCGGGCAGACGGTACATCAGCAGCATATACACCGCGATCAGCGCAAAACCGATCACGCCGGCGAGCACCATGGCTTCCAGAGCCTTTTCGCCCAGCGTAGCGGAAACCGAGCCGGAGGATTTAACCTCAATGGCAAACGGCAGCGCGCCGGAGGTGATGTTGTTGGCCAGCGACTCGGCGTCGGCCAGCGTCTCAAAGCTGCCGGAGATGACCGCTTCGCCACCGGTGATCTGCTGCTCAACCGTCGGGTTGGAGAGCATTTCCGCGCCCTGACCGTTATCCAGCCAGATGGAGATGGTCTCCTTGGCCGCGGCGGCTTTCTTGGTATACTCCGCAAACTTGGCCGAGCCGGTCGGCTTCAGCTTCAGCTTAACAACCGGATCCAACGAGGTGGCGGTTTCGCTCAGCGCCTGCATTTCGGCGGTGGCGGATTCGATATCGTCACCGGTGAGCACCACGTCGCCCTTGGGCTTGCCCTCGTCGTCGGTCTCGTCGCCGTAGTAGAAGGTTAGTTCCGCGGTCTGACCGAGCTCGGAGATCGCCTTGTCGGCGTCGTACGAGGTTTCGTCAGCGCTCCACGGATAACGGACGATAACCGTATCGGTGGTCGGATCGGAATAAATCTCATAATCGGTGATGCCCTTAAGCACCATGCGTTCCTCAATCACGCCTTTCACGCGATCGAGTTGTTCAGCGGACACGGACAGATCCTTGTCCACCGGACCAAAGGTGGCGTCGACACCGCCTTGGATGTCCACACCGAAACGAATTTCGGAGGCGCCTTTAATCACCGTATCGGGGCGGTCGCCATAGTACGTATGTACGCCAAAGAAGGCGGTGTACGACAGGGCGAGGATCAGCACCGCAACGATGAAAAACACGGCTTTGGGTGTTCGTTTCATCTATAAATCCTCCCAGTTAAAATTTTCCGTTGTGCAGCTGGTCATACCACTACACATTACAATACATTATTATATAAAAAAGCGCCGGAAAAGTCAATTGCTCCGACGCTTTTTTTTGATATTCCCTTAAATTTCTTTATTTCAGCAGTTTGTCGATCGCCGCCAACTCTGCACAGATGCAGAACAAGGTCATGGCGACCTCCAATTCCTCCACCGGCGGATAGGACGGTGCGATGCGCAGGTTGGAGTCAGCCGGATCGACGCCGTAGGGGTAGGTGGCGCCGGCTCCGGTGAGCACCACGCCGGCTTCCTTCAGCAGACGAACGGTCTCCTTCGCGGTACCCGGCATCAAGTTGACGCTGACAAAGTAGCCGCCGTTCGGGCGATTCCACTCGGCAATGCCCTTGCCGGCGAGATCGCGCGAAAGCGCAGTTTCCACCGCGTCAAATCGCGGGCGCAGGAACGCGGCGTGCTTTTCCATGTGCGCCTTCACACCGGCGAGATCGCCGAAGTACTTGACGTGGCGCAGCATATTCATCTTATCGTAGCCGATGGTTTGCACGGTCATACGCGATTTGACGTCGGCGATGTTCTTGGGCGAACCGGCCATCGCGCCGACGCCCGCACCCGGGAAGCTGATCTTGGAGGTGGAAGTGAACATCATCACGATGTCCTCGTTGCCGCATTTTTCCGCTTCGGTGTAGATGTTTAAGAGCGTATCGTGCGGCTCGCGGATGTGGTGCAGGCAATAGGCGTTGTCCCACATCAGACGGAAATCCTCGGCAGCCGGCTTGAGCGCCGCCAGACGGCGTACCGTCTCATCCGAGTAGGTGATGCCGGCGGGGTTGGCGTACATCGGCACGCACCACATACCCTTGACCGCCGGATCCTTCACCAGCTCCTCCACCAGATCCATATCCGGACCGGTTTCGGAAAGCGGCACGTTGATCATCTCAATGCCGAGGAACTGGGTGATGGCGAAGTGGCGATCGTAGCCCGGCACGGGGCAGAGGAACTTAGCCTTTTGCGATGCCCACGGCTGACCGCCGCACACACCGCGCCAGTTGGCGGTGGAAAGATAATCGTACATCAGGGTCAGGCTGGCGTTGCCGCCCACAATGACGTTATCCGCCGGCACGCCGAAGATCTCGCCGAACAGACGGCGCGCCTCCGGAATACCGCACAAGATACCGTAGTTACGGGTATCGGTGCCGTCCTCGGCGATGTATTCGTCCGCGGCGACGCAAGTGAGCATATCCGCCGAAATGCTGATCTGTTCAGCGCCCGGTTTGCCGCGCGACATATCCAGCTTCAAACCGCGCGCTTTGTACGAATCGTAAGTTTCCTGCAGCTCCGCACGACGCGCGAGCAACTCGGTTTTGGTCATTTCTGTGATGGTAGACATAGTACATTCACCCTTTTAAATTGCAATTTTCGGAACAGTCCGCGTTATATTATAATATAGTGTGTACAAAAAAGCAAGAAATTTTGAAAAAAGGTCAGAGCCTTCTTGCCGAGTCAGCGCAATCTTTTAAAATTTTTGACAAAAACGCTTGACAACCGCGCGTTCGTGCGCTATAATAACATTCGTTCTCGAACACATATAAGGACGATTAGCTCAGTTGGTAGAGCATCCGCTTGACGTGCGGAGGGTCAGCGGTTCGAGTCCGTTATCGTCCACCAAAATCGGCGCCTTTTGCGTAAAGGTGCCGATTTTCTTTTTATCTGCATTTTATTTTCCAACAAGCACAATATACAGATTTTTTACAGAAAAATCATTGAAAAGAATAGGGCGCTATGGTAAACTGAAAATACATCAAGATCGTGTATATTTGGTGTATTGATAAAACAAGGAGTTGTTAGTTATGGGTAACAATTTGTATGCCGGTTTTGCTCGTGTGGATGCTACGCCGATGATGGACATTTCCATTGCCGGCTACTATAAGCCGCGCTTTGCTGAGGGTGTTTTGGATGAACTGCACGTCAGCGCGTTGGCGATCAAAAGCGGCGATAACACCGTGGTGATGCTCAATCTGGATCACTGCGGCATTCATCTGGACTTTATGCCGGGTATCAAAGAAGCGGTGATGAAATCCACCGGTCTGCCGAGTGAGGCGATTTTTGTGCACGCTACCCACTCGCACACGGCGCCGAATTTTAGTTTGGATCCGGAAAAGGAACTGGAATATAAATACTACAAGTTTATCTGCAGCCGCATGGCCGATTGCGCCAAGTATGCGATCGACGATCTGAAGCCTGCCAAAATGGGCTGGGGCATCGGTCAGGCGCCGAACGTGGCGTTCGTGCGCCGCTTCCGTATGAAGGACGGTTCGGTTAAGACCAATCCGGGTGTCAACAATCCCGAAATCCTCGCGCCGATCGGCGACGTGGACGAGCGCGTCAACGTCATCCGTTTTGACCGCGAGGGCGCGGAGACGCTGGTGCTGGTCAACTTCGGCAACCATCCCGATATGGTGGGTGGCAGCAAGATCTCGGCGGACTGGCCGGCGTTTATGTGGAAGACGGTGGAGAAGGCGATCGACAACACCCGCTGCATCTTCTTCAATGGTGCGCAGGGCGACGTCAACCACGTCAACGTGCATCCGACTAAGGGTGATTTTAACGATATGTTCAACGATTTCGACGGCGTATCCCGTGGCTACGGTCACGCTCGCTACGTTGGTCGCGTGGTGGCGGCGGCGGTGCTGCAGACCTACGATAAGGTCAACTACGTAGACGTCGATTCCATCAAATACAAGGTGCATATGGCGGAGATCCCGTCCAATATGCCCACGCCGGAGCAGATCCCCGAAGCGCATCGTATTAACGATTTGCACAACGCCGGTAAGGATAACGAGCTGCCCTACGAGGGTATGATGCTTACCACCGTTGTTGCTGAGGCGGCTCGTATGGTGCTGTTGGAAAACGGTCCGGAGTCGTTTGATATGCCGTTGTCCGGTCTGGCGATCGGTCCGGTGGCGTTTGTGGGTATTCCGGGCGAGCCGTTTACTAAGATCGGCCGTGGTCTGAAAGATACCGAGGGCTGGGAACTGATCTGCCCGATGTGCCTGACCAACGGCTCGATGGGTTACTTCCCGGCGAAGGACGCCTACGACGAGGGCGGTTACGAGGCGCGTGCCTCGCGTTTCGCCGCCGGCGTGGCGGAGCGCATTATCGAGGAAGGCAAGCAATTGCTCGACGAGCTCCACTAAATAATAGTCAAATAAAAAAGGCTTGCACGACTGTGTCGTGCAAGCCTTTTTTATTTATTCAATCGAGGTGACCTGGTAACCGGCGTCTACGATCGCCTTGGTCAGCATCGCATCGTCTAAGTGTTCGCCGGTCACGGTGGCAGTGCCGGCGGCGAGATCGACGGTGGCGGTTACGCCGTCTAAGGCGTTCAAGGCCTCGGTGGCGTGGCGCTGGCAATGCGGACACATCATTCCCTCAATATGCATCGTCTTGGTCATGGTGGCTTCTCCTTTCGTTGAGTTTTTGGGCAAGTGACGGGGCTTATCCCGCCGCGAATCGTACGGATTCCCGAAATTGAGCCGCAACGCGTTGGCGACCACGCACACGCTGGAGAGACTCATCGCTGCGGCGCCGAGCATAGGGCTGAGCTCCCAGCCGAAAGCCGAAATAAACGCGCCGGCAGCCACCGGAATGGCAATGGCGTTGTAGAAAAACGCCCAGAACAGATTTTGATGGATATTGCGGAGTGTTCGCCGCGACAATCGAATTGCCGCCGCTACGTCGCGAAGCGACGAGCGCATCAGCACCACGTCGGCGGCATCCAGCGCCACATCGGTGCCGGCGCCGATCGCCAGACCGATGTCGGCACGCGTCAGGGCAGGCGCGTCGTTGATGCCGTCGCCCACCATCGCCACCGGCACGCCGCGCTCTTGTTGCAGGCGGCGAATAACCGCCTCTTTATCGTTGGGTTTGACCTCGGCAACCACCTCGTCGATGCCGACGGTGTCGGCGATCGCACGGGCGGTGCGGCGGTTGTCGCCGGTAAGAAGCACGACGTCAATGCCGAGCGCTTCCAGCTCGCGAATCGCCTCGGCGCTGTCTGCCTTGACGGTATCGGCGATCGCCATAACGCCGAGCGCTTTGCCATCCAACGCAAAACCGACCGGCGTTTTGCCGGCATCGGCCAACGCGGCGGCGTCTGCAAACTCGATGCCGTGCTCGCGCAAAAAGGCGATGCTGCCACCCAGCAACGTGTGCTCGCCGACGGTAGCGGATACGCCGTTGCCGGCAAGCGCGACAAAGTTTTCCACCTCTTGTAACGGCAGACCACGGGCGGCGGCTTCTTCGCGGATGGCACGAGCCAGCGGATGCTCGCTGCCGGCTTCCAACGACGCGGCCAGCGCCAGCAGATCTTCCTCGCGGATATCCTCAGCCGGCAAGATATCGGTCACGCGGGGCTTCCCCTCGGTGACGGTGCCGGTTTTATCCAAGGCGACCACGCCGATCTTGCCGGTGGTTTCCAATGCGGTGGCGGTTTTGAACAGCACGCCGTGGCGGGCGGCCTTGCCGCTTCCCACCATAATGGCGACCGGCGTCGCCAACCCAAGCGCACACGGACAACTGATGACCAGCACGCTGATGGCGCGCGCCAACGCAAACCACAGTTCCTTGTCCGCCAGCATCCAGATGACGAACGTGAGGAGGGCGATGCCCAACACCGCCGGCACAAACACGCCGGCGACCTTGTCCGCCACGCGCGCAATGGGTGCTTTGGTGGCGGCGGCTTCCTCTACCGTGCGGATAATCTGTCGCAGGGTGGTGTCGGCGCCCACGCGAGTGGCCTCACAGGTGAGGGTGCCGTTTTGCACCAACGTGCCGGCACTCACGCTGTCGCCGGCCGCTTTGTCCACCGGCAGACTCTCGCCGGTCAGTGAGGACTCGTCCACCGCGCTTTCGCCGGACACCACCACACCGTCGACCGGCAGGCGATCACCCGGACGCACCAGAAACCGATCGCCGATCCGAAGATCGTCCACCGGCACCGCTACCTCCTCGCCGTCGCGAAGCAGGACGGCGGTGGGCGGCGACAACTCCATCAGACCGCGGATCGCGTCGGTGGTGCGTCCTTTGCTGAGTGCCTCCAACGTCTTGCCGACGGTGATGAGCGTCAGGATCATGGCGGCGGATTCGAAATAAAAGTGCGCGTGATCGGTCGGATGTCCGATCATCGCAAACAGCTCGACCGTGCTGTACACAAACGCCGCGCCGGCGCCGAGTGCGACCAGCGTATCCATATTGGGAGCGCCGTGAACGGCGCCTTTCCAGCCATTTACAAAGAATTTCTGGTTAATGATCATCACGATGGCGGTCAGCAACAACTGCATAACGCCGGCGGCAACGGGATTTTGCAAGAACGCCGGCACCGGCCATCCCCACATCGAATGCCCCATCGAGAGATACATGAGCGGTAACAGGATCGCGATGCTCGCGATCAATCGCTTGATCATTTTGGGCGTTTCGGTATCCGAGACGGCCGTCGGCTTGATCACTTCGCCGACCGGTGACGCGCCGTAGCCGGCGGCGGATACCGCGTGGCAGATGCCGTCCGCTGTAGCCGGTGCGGCAAATTCCACGTTCATTGAATTGGTGAGTAGGTTGACGCTGACGGCGGCGACGCCCTCCACGGCGCGCACCGCTTTTTCTACGTGCGCCACACACGCGGCGCAGGACATACCGGTTACTTGAAATTGCATCGTCATCCCTCCTGTTGACCGCAACGGCATTCGCGGTCGGATTCGCGGCAACCGCACGCGTTCGGCTCAAAATCAATGCCGTCGGTTTCGGCAGAAAACGCGGCAAGCGTGGCGGACAGCGCCTGCCGATCGGCAATAAAATGGGTGTGATAGCCGTGCTTGACGGCGGTGACCAAGCCCGCATCGCGCAGTACGCGCATCTGCTGGGAGATGGCAGACTCGGTCAGTCCGGTCACGCGCGATAACGCTTGCACACAGTATGGCCGCCGGAGCGTCAGCGTAAACAGGCGCAACCGCAGATCGCTGCCCAGCGCGCGAAACACCAAGGAATCGGACATCGTATCACCTCGTTTAATTAAGCAAATCCTTAATTAGATTATACAGTCGCCGTGTAAAAATGTCAAGCATAATCGCCCAAAAAGAGGAAACACTATCCACATTAAAGGGAAAGAGGGCGAGGGTGTGACCGAGATTTTGTTATCGCTGGGAAAAGCGTTTTTGGTGGGTGGACTCATCTGTGTGGTGGGTCAGCTGTTGATCGATCTGACCAAGCTGACACCGGCGCGGATTCTGGTGTCGTTTGTGGTTGCCGGCGTGATATTGACCGGCATTGGCGTGTACGAACCGCTGGTGGAGTGGGCCGGCGCTGGCGCCACCATTCCGTTGACCGGCTTCGGTTATTCGCTGGCGAACGGTGTGCGAGAGGCGATCGCCGAAAAGGGATGGCTGGGGGTGCTGTCGGGCGGTATCGAGGGAACGGCCGCCGGCATCGCCGCGGCGATTTTCTTCGGTTTGATCGCCGCGCTGTTTGCCAAGAGCGACGAAAAAGGATAAAAAGAGGACGGTCATACCCAAATGACCGTCCTCTTTTTGCGTGCGGCGATATTCACAAATTTAGCGGCACCTCCATGAGTTCGCGTGATATGCGCGACCACGAAGTCGGCGTGCTCGATCATCCAATGGTTGCGCCGATCAATAGCAAATCGAGGCGGCACCGCTTCCAAGCCGTCGGGGAGGATAGTATGCTCCACGTATTCCGGTGGTATATCGTCAGGGGTTGTCGGAACGTACGCCAAAACGATATAATACCGAAACGGGTAGTAAACGGAGAGTTCGGTCAATATTCGACGTACCGCCCGATCAAAACCGCCTTGATTTCCAACGTAAAAGGTATCCACGTGATGGGATGTTATACACGTTCGTATGGCTTCTCGCAGAAAGTCGTCCTTTTCTCCTCGATAATCCCGATGCCCAAAAAACGTACAAGTTGACATAAGCACCTCCGAATTGACCAGTATAGCGGACAATATCTAAAACCACTATAGCATAAAATAATATTGGTTGCAACCAATATTGGTCAAAAGGTGGAGCGTATGGAACAAAAAATCAGGCGTGATCGCTATATGGGTGCTAATTTAAGAAAGTTGCGTGATAAGCACAACATTTCACAAGAGAAATTGTGCGCCGAACTGCAACGGCGTGGATGCGATATTGGTCGCACGACCTATGCCAAATATGAAGCCGGTGAACTCAATATTCGTGTTAGTGTGATTATGGAATTGCGCAAGATCTATAATTGTTCGTATGACGAATTTTTTGTAGGCTTGGATGAAGAGTAAGCAAAAACCGCCGCCCCCACGGGGCGGCGGTTTTTATTATTCTTTATTCGCTTTTTCCATTGCCTCGACGGCTTTGATCATGATGGCGCATTCCATTCGCTTGCGGAACAGCTCGCATCCGTATTCGTAAATGCCGCGGATCGAACCGGTGGCGTGGTAGGCGTTGGCGGCGCATCCGCCCGAGCAGTACAGCCGCGCCCAACAATCCTTGCAATCGGGGCGCGCATAGGCGTTGCACAGCTTGAATTCGTCGCGCAGCTCTGTATTGGTGACGCCGTCAAACACGTTGCCGAGCTTATATTTCTCGTCGCCGACAAACTGGTGGCAGGGGTACAGATCGCCCCACGGCGTCACCGCCATATACTCGGTGCCGCTGCCGCAGCCGGAGATTCGCTTGTAAATGCACGGACCGCCGGTCAGGTCGATCATATAGTGGTAGAAGGTAAAGCCCTTGCCCTCGCGATTCCGACGGAGCATCTCCTTGGCCAGAATTTCATACTGCTCTTTGACCTTGGGAAGATCCTCGGCAGTCAGCGCCCACGGCTCGTCCGGTGCGCAGACGACCGGCTCCATCGACAGTTGGTCGAAGCCGAGATCCGCCATATGAAAGACGTCGTTTGTGAAATCTACGTTATCGTGGGTGAAGGTGCCGCGCATATAATAGCCCTTGCCGCCGCGCGATTCCACCAGTTTCTGAAATTTCGGTACGATGATGTCGTAGCTGCCCTTGTTGTTGACCGTGCGGCGAAGCTTATCGTGCACCTGCGGGCGGCCGTCTAACGACAAGACGACGTTGTGCATCTCCTTGTTGGCAAATTCGATGACGTCGTCGTCGATCAACACGCCGTTGGTGGTCAGCGTAAAGCGGAAGTTTTTGCCGGCGTCCTTTTCGATCGATCGCGCGTACGCCACCAATTGCTTGACCACATCCCAGTTCATCAGCGGCTCGCCGCCGAAGAAATCCACTTCCAGATTGACGCGGTTACCGGAATTTTCCACCAGAAAATCCAGCGCACGCTTGCCCACCTCAAACGACATCAGCGCACGGTCGCCGTGGAATTTGCCCTGCGCGGCAAAGCAGTAGTTGCAGGTGAGGTTGCAGGTGTGCGCTACGTGCAGACACAGCGCCTTGACCACCGTCGAGCGATTTTTATAGTCGAACGCTTTGTCGGCGTACACGTCCTCGGTGAACAGCTTGCCGGCGGCGGTGAGCTCGTCGATATCGGCGAGCAGCTCGCGGATCTCGGCCGGCTCCACGCCGTGCGCGGCAGCGGCGGCGGTCACGATCTGTTCGCGATCTTCGCCCGCGTCTATGCGGTTGATGACGTCGTAGGCGATCTCGTCAACCAAATGCACCGAGCCGGAGTACACGTCCAGCACGATATTACAGCCGTTTAATTGGTAGGTATGGATCATAGAGTTCCTTCTCCTTATACAGAAAAATCGCCGCCCGGCACAGGCCCGGCGGCGAGATCTCATAGCATCTTATTTCGAGCACTTTTCGCATTCCTGGTTGGCCACACCGCAAGAGGTCTTGCAAGCGGACTGGCAGGAAGTCTGGCACTCACCGCAACCGCCGTTCTTCACGGACTGGGCGAGATCACGGGTCTCCAAGGTCTGAATGTGTTTCATGGGTTTTGGCACCTCGCTTTCGCGTTTGTTTTCTCTATTTTACCAGTTTTCCGTATGCTTGTCAAGCGATGACCGCAATCTTTTCGTCGGCGATGCCAAGGATCTCCACGCCGGCATTTTGCAGCGCTTGGACGTGTGCGACCAACGCATCGGTCACGCGCTCGCCGGGGACGGCAAGCGGAATGCCCGGGGGATAGGCGTAGCATTCCTCGGCGATGGTCCGACCAACCGCTTCGGTCAGCGGCATCCATTGCCGATCGGCGTCCGCCGCTTCGGCCGGCGTACAAACGATCTCCGGTGCCGGCGGACAGGGGATTGACTCGGTCGAGGGGGCGGGAGCGATCGCCGTCAGGGCGGTCGCCAACCGATCAAATCCCTCGTCGGTGTCGGCGATCGAGGTCATTGCCAACACGTGATGCGCGCCACTCATTTCGGTTTCCAGACGGAACTCGGTGCGCAGACGATCGGCGAGCGTCGCTCCGTTTTCACACGGAATGATCAGCTTGCCGCTGTCGGCGTTTGGTGACAGGACCAACGAACCGACGCGGCGGCGAAACGCGGTCAACCGCTTGGAATAGGCGGCAAACAGCGCGTCTGCCTCCCGATCCAGCAGGCGCAGACAGTTGTCTATACCGGCCATCAGCAGATAAGAGGGACTGCTGGTCTGAAACACCGCCAACTGACGCGCCAAACGCGCGGCATCGGTGCGAGAGGAACAGGCGTGCAGCAGTGCCGTCTGAGTGGGCGCCGGCAGGGTTTTGTGTAGGCTTTGCACCACAATATCCGCGCCCAGCGTGACCGCCGACGGCGGAAAATCCTTAGCATACCCAAAGTGTGCGCCGTGCGCCTCGTCTACCAACAGCAGACCGCCGGTGGCGTGGACTGTATCGGCGATTGCGGTTATATCCGAGGTCACGCCCTCGTAGGTGGGGGAGGTGACGATGGTCAGCGTCGCTTCCGGATGAGCGGTGAGCGCTTGCCGGACGGTGTCCGGCGACCGCGCCCCGTACACGCCGAGCGAGGCGTTCCACTCCGGCTGCAGCCAGACAGGATGGACGCCGGCTAGCGCCAACGCGTGAGCGACAGCGCGGTGACAGTTGCGCGCCACCAATACGGTGTCGCCGCGACGTACCGAGGCGGAGATACCGGCCAGCAGACCGGCGGTCGCACCGCCGACCAGCAAAAACGAGCGCCGCGCACCGACTAAGCGGGCGGCGAGCGCCATGCTGTCTGCCAAGATGCCGTGCGCATCGTGCAGATTGTCGCTGCCGGTCACCTCGGTGGTGTCCAGCGCGATCGGATGCTCGCAAAAGGCAAAGGCGGGATTTCGTTTGTGACCGGGCATATGAAACGGATACGTGTCATTTGCCAGCGTGCGCAACGTTTGTTCCACCGACACGGCGGACACCTCCTTTCTTGTGTTGGGAAAACCCCTCGGACACGGTCCGAGGGGTTTGTAGCGAGTGTTTACTCCGCGGAAGAAGCGCGGTAATTTGCCAGCAAGGTGCTGATCTTTTCGTGGGTATCCAAGAGGGTGCTGACCGGTACATCGTGGTTAAGAGTGGCGATGATATAGGACGCATACTTGGACATATCCACCTGATAGAACCACGGACGGGACAAAAGCTCCGGCGTGGAATAGGTCAGGTTGGTGGCGAACACGCCGTCGATCAAGCCCTTCTCATAGGCTTCGTCGAAGGTGGCCAGACCGTTGGTGTACAACGCATAGGTCGCATACAGGAAGATGCGGTTGGCGTTGCGGCCCTTCAGCTCGTACGCGATATCCAGCATAGATTCGCCCGAGGAGATAATGTCGTCGGCAATGAACACGTCCATACCGGCCACGTCGCGACCGAGATACTCGTGCGCAACGATGGGGTTGCGACCGTTGACCACGCGAGAGAAGTCACGGCGCTTGTAGAACATACCCAGATCCAGACCCATCACCGAGGCGTAGTAGACGTTACGCGCCATACCACCTTCGTCCGGCGACACGATCATCATATGCTCGGCATCCGGCTTGATATCCGGCACGCTGCGGAACATTTTCTTCATCACCTGATACTGCGGCATAAAGTTGTCCAGACCCAGCAGCGGCACCGCGTTCATTACGCGCGGATCGTGCGCGTCAAACGTGATGATGTTTTCCACGCCCATCGTCTGCAGTTCCTGCAGCATCCAAGCGCAGTCGAGCGATTCGCGGTAGTTGCGGCGATGCTGGCGACCGCCGTACAGAATCGGCATAATTACGTTGATGCGGTGTGCCTTACCGGCCGCCGCCTGAATGACGCGCTTGAGATCCTGATAATGATCGTCCGGTGACATCATATTCTCTTTGCCGAACATTTTATAGGTGCAGTTGTAGTTGCCGACGTCCACCAGAATAAACAGGTCTTTGCCGCGCACGCTGTCGTTCAAAACAGCCTTGCCGTCACCCGACGAAAAACGCGGGCACTTGTGGTCCAGAATAAAGGAATCCACCTCCACGCCGGCGCTCTGCGCCCACTTGACCAGATAATGGTCGAGCTTTGCGCCGAATTCCTCGGCACCGTGCATCACGATCAGTTTCAGCGGGGCCACCTGCGTGATCTGCGAAAAAATAGTACTGGCGGTAATTTTCTCCGACATCTTCAACACTCCTGTTTCCGGTCGGCGAACACCGACCATATTTATGCTAACAGTATACCACGAAACAAAAAATATGTAAACCGCTTTTTTTGGTTTTTTAGTCTTTTTTCTCGCCTTTTTGCCACTTTTTTTGTTGACGAGTTTCGGCGGGGCGATTATAATGGAAAGAAAGGAGCGATTATATGATAAAGTTGCTTGCCAAATGGTTTATAAAAGACGATCTTTCCGCCGACGAACGCCGCGGTGCGTACGGTACGCTGTGCGGAATCGTGGGCATTGTACTCAACGTGCTGTTGTTTGCGATCAAGCTGTTTGCCGGCTGGATCAGCCGCTCGATCGCGGTGACGGCGGATGCATTTAACAATTTGTCGGATGCCGGCTCGTCGGCGGTCACGCTGGTGGGCTTTAAGCTGGCCGGCAAAAAGCCGGATGCCGATCACCCGTACGGTCACGGGCGCATGGAATACGTGGCAGGGTTGGCGGTTTCGGGTGTGATCTTGCTGATGGCGTTTGAACTCATCAAGGACTCGGTTGGCAAGATTTTGGATCCGATGGACACCGTGCTGTCGGTGCAGACCGGCTGTATTTTGCTTGCATCTATTGCGGTCAAATGCTACATGGCGCTGTACAATTTCCGCATCGGCAAACAGATCGATTCCGCGGCCGTCCGCGCGACCGCCAAGGATAGCCTGGGCGACTGCGTGGCCACGGCGGTGGTGCTGATCAGTATGCTCGTCAGTCATTTCACCTCGTGGCAGATTGACGGCTGGTGCGGTGTGGCGGTCGGCTTGTTTGTCGGCTACGCAGGGCTTTCCTCCGCCAAAGAAACGCTCGATCTGTTGCTCGGTCGACCGGTGGCGTGCGAGTACGTCAACTGTGTGGAACGGCTGGTGCTGGAATTTGACAAACGCATTGTCGGCGTACACGATCTGCTGGTGCACGATTACGGCCCCGGTCAGCAGATCATCTCGTTGCACGCCGAAGTGCCGGCCAACGGCGATATTCTGGCGCTGCACGATATGATCGACAACTTGGAGCGTATGCTGGAAGCGGAGCTTGGCTGTCGGGTGACGGTGCATATGGATCCGGTGGTAACCGACGATCCGCTGGTCGATCGGCTGAAGCTGCAGACGGTCGAGGTGGTACACGCGTTTGATCCCATCGTGACGATGCACGATTTCCGTGTGGTGGTGGGTCCCACGCACACCAATCTGATCTTTGATCTGGTGGTGCCGTACGAGTATCGCCTCACCGAAACCGAGATCAAAGAGGAGATCGGTCACCGTTTGACCGAAACGCTCGGCGAGGACGTCTTTGCGGTTATCCACATCGATCGGTCGATGGTGAAAGAGTAAGAGGAGAAGCCTATGTCTGCAAAACTGTTTATCAGCGCGATAGCGAAATTTTTGCTCGGCGTGGTGCTGGTGGGTGTGCTCATCTTTTTGCCGGCGGGGAGCTTATCTTTTGTCGGCGGTTGGCTGCTGATGGGCGTGCTGTTTGTGCCGATGTTTGTTGCCGGTATCGTGATGATGGTCAAGGATCCGAGCCTCCTCCGGCGGCGGTTGGACGCCAAGGAAAAGCAATCGGATCAAAGCGCGGTCATTAAACTGAGTGGACTGATGTTTGTGGTCGGCTTTGTATTGGCGGGGCTCAACTTCCGCTTTGACTGGTACCGATTGCCGATCGGCGTATCCATCGGTGGCGCGGTGGTGTTTTTGCTGGGCTATGTGTTATACGCCGAGGTACTGCGTGAGAACTCGTATCTGTCGCGCACCATTCAAGTGAGCGAGGGACAAACGGTGGTCGACACCGGCCTGTACGGCATTGTCCGTCATCCGATGTACACGGCAACGCTGCTGTTGTTTTTGAGTATGCCGTTGATTTTGGGCTCGCTGTATGCGTTTTTGGTGTTTCTGGCGTATCCCGTGCTGATTGCGGTGCGCATTCGCGGCGAGGAGCGCCTGCTCACCGAAGAACTGGACGGCTACCGCGCATATAAGGAAAAGGTAAAATACCGCTTGATCCCACATATTTGGTAAAACAAAAACCCCCGAAACCACGAGGTTTCGGGGGTTTGTTGTTTGATAACCGAATAATCAGCGCTTGGAGAACTGCGGAGCGCGACGAGCGGCCTTCAAGCCGTACTTCTTACGTTCCTTCATTCTCGGGTCACGCGTCAGGAAGCCGGCCTTCTTCAGTTCCGAACGGAGCGCGCCGTCGTTGTACTGCAGCAGAGCACGGGCCACACCGTGACGGATGGCGCCGGCCTGGCCGGACACGCCGCCGCCGGTGACGCGGCACTCGATATCGAACTTCTCGGTCAGACCGGTGAGGTTCAGCGGCTGACGCACGATGAGCTTCAGGGTATCCAGACCAAAGTACTCGTCGATGTCACGGTCATTGATCTTGATGCTGCCGTTACCGGCATACAGGCGAACGCGGGCCACAGAGCTCTTGCGGCGACCGGTGCCGTAGAAATACGGTCTCTTATTGTATTCCATGATCAATTCCCTCCTTACAGTTCATAGACTTCCGGCTTCTGCGCGGCATGAGCGTGCTCAGCACCGGCATAGGTGCGAAGACGGGTAGCGGCCGCGCGGCCGATGGTGTTGTGCGGGAGCATGCCGTTGACGGCAAGATCCATCGCCTTGGTCGGGTTCTTGGCCATCAGGGTCTTGTACTGAACGGATTTCAGACCGCCGATGAAGCCGGTGTGATGGTGATGATACTTGTTCTCCAGCTTGTTGCCGGTGAGCACGGCCTTCTCGCAGTTGATGATGATGACGTGGTCACCGCAATCAACGTGGGGAGTAAAGGTCGGCTTGTTTTTGCCGCGGAGCAGGGTAGCGGCCACGGTCGCAACGCGACCCAGCGGCTTGCCGGCGGCATCAATGACGTACCAGTTGCGGCTGACTTCAGCCGGTTTCTGCATAAACGTAGACATTGAAACGATTCCTCCTGTTTTTTAATATGGGGCGTAACGCCCCTTGTTTTGACGCAAGTGTGATGATACCACAACCAAACACGAATGTCAACCACTTTTTTTAAATTTTTAATTTACGAATATCAAACCTCCGTTTTTCTCCGTTTTTCTCGCGCGGAGATACGATTTTCTCATTTTCAATTTCACGAAAATTTTGGTGGAAACCGCAGAAGGGATGTGTTATAATAAGGATAATGTTATAAAAGGAGGTTTGCTTATGACCTTTGAGCAAGCCAAAAATCGCATAGAGGAGCTGCGCGGTGTGATTGATTATCACAGCCGGCTGTATTACGATAACGACCGTCCCGAAATCGAGGACGATGAATTTGATGCGCTGACGCGGGAGTTAAAGGAACTGGAAGCCGCGTGGCCGGAGCTGATCACGCCGGATAGCTATACCCAACGGGTACACGGCGAACTGTCGCGCTTGTTTACAGAGGTGCGGCACGAGGTGCCGCTTGGCAGTTTGCAGGACGTCTTTTCGCTCGACGAGGTGCGCGCGTTTGACGCGCGTGTGCGCGAAACGGTCGCCGAGCCGGTGTACGTGGTTGAGCCGAAGATCGACGGACTCTCTACCGCGATCGAATACCGAAACGGCAAGTTCTATCGCGGCGCCACGCGCGGCAACGGCGAGGTGGGCGAGGATGTGTCTGCCAACCTCCGCACCATTGCGGATATTCCGGATCAACTGACCGAGCCGGTCGAGCGCCTGATCGTGCGTGGCGAGGTGTATATGCCGCACGATCGCTTTGCGGCGTTGGTGGCGGCGCAGGAGGAAAACGGTGAGCAGCCGTTTAAAAATCCGCGCAACGCCGCTGCCGGTTCGCTTCGGCAAAAGGATCCGACGGTCGCCGCCAAACGCGGCTTGTCGATTTTTGAATTTAATATGCAGCTGATCGAGGGCGAGCGTGTGCTTGGTCACGCGGAATCGCTTGAACGAATGCGTGAGTTGGGATTGTCGGTCATTCCGTTCTATAAGGTGTGCCGCACGGCCGAGGAACTGTGTGCCGAGATCCAACGGATCGGCGAGATTCGTGCCACGCTGCCGTTTGATATCGACGGCGCGGTGGTCAAGGTGGACGATTTCGCCCAGCGCGAGCAGATTGGCACTACCTCCAAATTCCCCAAGTGGGCGGTCGCGTACAAATATCCGCCGGAGGAAAAGCTGACCAAGCTACTGGACGTGGAGGTCACGGTGGGGCGTACCGGCGTACTCACGCCGACCGGCGTGTTCGAGCCGGTCACGCTGGCCGGCACGACCGTGTCCCGCGCCACGCTGCACAATCAGGATAACATCAACGATAAGGATATCGGCATCGGCGATACGGTGGTGTTGCGTAAGGCCGGCGAGATCATTCCGGAGGTCGTGCGGGTACACGAGCGTCCGGTCGGGCACCAACGTTTCGTACTTCCCAAAACCTGCCCCTCCTGCGGTCAACCGACCGTGCGCGAGGAGGGAGAGGCCGCCACGCGTTGCGTCAACCCCGCGTGTCCGGCACAGCTTTCGCGAAACGTGATCCACTTCGTTTCGCGCGATGCCATGGACATCGAAGGACTTGGCTCGGCGGTGGTGGAACAGCTGATCGCCGAGGGTCTTATTCGACAAGCATATGACCTTTACACTCTCGAAAAAGAGGCGATCGCTTCACTGGAAGGATTGGGCGAGAAATCGGCAGACAATCTGCTTCGCGCCATCGATAAATCGCGCGGAAACGACCTGTATCGCGTGATCTTTGCGTTGGGCATCCGCCACATTGGCGAAAAAGCGGCCAAGACGCTGGCGGAGCATTTTGGTACGATGGCGGCGCTGATGGAAGCAGACGAGGAGGCGCTCTCGGCCATTGATGGTATCGGTCCGGTGCTGGCTGCCGGTGTCACCCATTTCTTTGCGCAGGAAAATTCTCGGCAGTTTGTGGAAAAACTGGCCGAAGCGGGCGTCAATATGACCTGCCAGACCGAGCGCAAGGACGATCGGTTTGCCGGTATGGTGTTCGTGTTGACCGGCACGCTGCCGACACTCGGGCGCAAAGAAGCGTCGGATATCATTGAACAGTTCGGCGGCAAGACCTCCTCAAGCGTTTCTAAGAAAACCACGGTGGTGCTGGCGGGTGAGGATGCCGGCAGTAAGCTGACCAAGGCGCAGGCACTCGGCATTCGCATTATCAATGAGGATGAGTTCCGCGAGATGATTAAGTAAAGTGGTATGACTTTACAGACGAAAAGAGGAATGGATATGACGCAACCGAAATATCCGCGTCGGTTTTGGTCGGCGCTGGTGCTTTTCAGCCTGATCGGACAGGTGGCGTGGGTGGTAGAGAATATGTATTTGAACGTATTTATCTACAAAATGTTCGACGCCAGCGCATCCGCGATCTCGACAATGGTCGCCGCGTCGTCGGTGGCGGCGACGGTGACCACCGTATTGATCGGCGCGCTGTCGGATAAGCTCGGCAAGCGCAAGTTGTTCATTTGCGGCGGTTACATAGTATGGGGTATCTCCATCGCCTGCTTTGCGTTGATTCGGGTGGATATTTTGGGAATTTGGTTTCCGAGCGTGACCGCGGCGGCTGCCGCCGGTGTGTCGCTGGTGATCGCATTGGACTGCCTGATGACCTTTTTCGGCTCGGCTGCCAACGATGCCTGCTTCAACGCGTGGTTGACCGATTCGACCGACGAGACCGGTCGCGGTGCGGCGGAAGGCATCAATTCGATGATGCCGCTGGTCGCGATTTTGGTGGTATTTGGCGGGTTTATGGCCTTTGATCTGGATAAGGCAGAAAGCTGGACGTGGATTTTCCTCATCATTGGCGGCGGGGTGCTGATTGCCGGTCTGCTGGGACTGTGGCTGATTCGCGAAACGCCGGTGAAAAACCCCGAAAATCAACGGTATTTTCAGAATATTTTCTACGGCTTCCGTCCGTCTGTTATTCGCGGAAATGCGATGCTGTACGTGACGCTGCTGGCCTTTGCGGTTTTCGGCATCTCCATTCAGATCTTTATGCCGTATCTGATCTTATACTACGAGGTATCGCTCGGCATGGCGGATTACGTCTTGGTAATGGCGCCGGCGATCTTGCTGGCGTCGGTCGCGACCGCTCTTTACGGTCGCGTGTACGACCGTGTCGGTTATCGCGGTGCGGTGGTGCCGGCTCTGTTGATGTTGGCCGCCGGCTACGTGGTGTTGTTCTTGTTCAAAAACACCCTGCTGGTGTTTGTCGGCTCGTTGCTGATGATGTGCGGCTACCTGTGCGGCAGCGCGGTGTTCGGCGCCATGATCCGCGATTGCACGCCGAAAGGCAAGGCCGGTATGTTCCAAGGTCTCCGTATTTTCGGACAGGTGCTGATTCCGGGTATGATCGGTCCGATGATCGGTGCGGCGGTGTTGGCGAATGCCGAAACCGTTGTCAATAACGACGGCACGACGTCGTTTATCCCCAACGAAAATATCTTTTTGGCGGCGCTTGTGGCGGAGATCGCGTTGGCAGTGGTGCTGGCAATTACCTTTGCCGCGTTCAAAAAGGAGAAAAGCCATGAATAAACTGTACACCCGCGAGGGAGAACACCTCACCGGTGTGCCGTGGGACGTGTATCCGCGGCCGCAGTTGATGCGGGATTCGTTTTATAATTTGAACGGCGAATGGGAATTTGCGGTGACCGGCGGCGTCGAGCCGACGGCGTACGACCGCACCATTCGTGTGCCGTTTCCGCCGGAGTCGATGCTGTCCGGCATCGACGAGGTGTTTTCGGAGGATCGTGTGCGGTGGTACCGCCGCACCTTTACGCTGCCGTCGGATTTTGTGCAGGGGCGCGTGCTCTTGCACTTCGGCGCGGTGGATCAGATCGCGGCGGTGTTTGTCAACGGTGTGCCGATGGGCGAACATATCGGCGGCTACGATGCGTTTTCACTGGATATTACCGCGCAGCTGCAGGCGACCAACACGCTGTGCGTGCGTGTGGAGGATCGTGTAAGCACCGGCGTGCTGCCGTACGGCAAGCAGACGCCCAAGCGCGGCGGTATGTGGTACACGCCGATTTCGGGAATCTGGCAGACGGTGTGGCTGGAAAGCGTGCCGGAGACGTACATCCGCGGCTTGCAGATCCGTCCGGATCTGCACGGCGCGACCGTGATCGCCGACGGCGTGGATACCGGTCGCGTGGTGGTGCGGTTGCCGGAGGGATCGGTGGCCGCCGATCTGCAAAACGGGCGCGCGCGGGTGGACATCCCTAAACCGCGGCTGTGGTCGCCGGAGGATCCGTCTTTGTATCCAATTACCGTGACCGCCGGTGCGGATACGGTGCGTTCGTATTTGGCGCTTCGCACGCTGGAAATTCGCACAGTAGAGGGAAAAGCGCGGCTGTGCTTAAACGGCGAGCCGTACTTCTTCCACGGTCTACTGGATCAGGGCTACTGGAGCGACGGTCTGCTCACGCCCGCTACGCCGGAGCAGTATTCGGCGGATATTCTGGCGATGAAATCGCTGGGCTTTAATATGCTCCGCAAGCACATCAAGGTGGAGCCGGAGCTGTTCTATTACGAATGCGATCGACTGGGTATGGTCGTGTTTCAGGATATGGTTAACAACGGCGATTACGCGTATCTGCGGGATACCGTCCTGCCAACGATCGGACTTATCCGCAAGGATGACTGCCGGCTGCATCCGGACGCGGCAACGCGTGCGGCGTTTGTCGTGGGAATGGAGCGCACGGTGCGCCAACTGTATAACCATCCCTCTATCTGCTACTGGACCATTTTCAACGAGGGCTGGGGACAGTTTGACAGCAGCGCGATGTACCGGCTCTTGCGCGAGTTGGACGACAGCCGCTTTATCGACAGCACTTCCGGTTGGTTTCTCGGCGGAGAAACGGATGTGGAAAGCCGCCACATCTATTTCAGCAAGCTGAAGGTCACGCCGTCCGAGAAGCCGTTTGTGTTGTCGGAGTTTGGCGGTTACTCGTGGAAGCCGGAAGGGCACGTGTTCAATAGCGAACAGACCTATGGCTACGGAAAATTCGAGAGCCGCGAGGCGTTTGTGGCAGCCTTGCAGGCGCTGTATACGGATAAGATCCGCCCGATGATCGCCGAGGGGTTGTGTGCGGCGGTGTATACGCAGGTGTCCGACGTGGAGGACGAAACCAACGGTTTGCTCAGTTACGACCGACGGGTGATGAAGATCACGCCGGAGGAGTTTGCGGATATTTCCGCTACGCTTACCATCTAAAAAATCGAACCGCCCCGATCCGTTGGTGGATCGGGGCGGTTCTTTATGCTTGCACGGGAAAGTGAAGATAGCAAAGAATACAGGGAAGATTACCGAGGGGTGCCACTCTTGTCGCAGGCGGAGCAACCACCGTGCTTTTGACAGGAGGAGCTGTACGGGCAGCCAATGCATTTGTTACCTTTTTTCTTGGATCGGTAGATGTAAAACACGATCAACCCGACAATGACAGCCAAAATGGCGATGATGATGTAATCTTCCATAAGGGGACTCCTTGTTTATTTTTTCGCGGAAACGGGAGCTTTCGTCTCTTTGGATTTCAAAGCGTATTCCGCTTTCAACTTGCGCTCGGTGTTGAGGATAATGGCAACCACAATGGCAACCATCACCGCCACCGCGATCGCACCGCCGATGGCCGCGCCAATATTCAAGGCGGCAGGGGAGACGATCAGCGTACCGATGGTGTACACCAGATAGGCAACGGTATAGCCGGTTGCCAGCTGGAAGCCGATACCGCCCCACAGCCATTTGGCGCTCTTCATTTCGGCATTCATCGCGCCGATTGCCGCAAAGCACGGCGGCGTATACAGGTTAAACATCAGATAGGCGAGTGCCGCTACCTTGGTGATAGCCATAATGCCCGCCACCTCGGCGCCGGCGCCTTCCAGCATCGCCAGTTCTTCGGTATCAATGAGGTTTTCCAAACCGACAAAGCACACCGCCAGCGTGCCGACAACGTTTTCTTTGGCAATAAAGCCGGTGATGGCCGCCGCCGCCAACTGCCACGACAGCACACCCACGATCGGGAGAAGCAGGTAGGCAAAGGGCGAGGCGATAGACGCCAGAATGGACTGATCTGCCGATTCGGCGACCTGGAAGCTCCAAGTAAAGCTCTGCATCAGCTGTACCGCCATGTTGCAGAGGAGAATGATGGTGGCCGCCTTGACAATATACGCCCAGCCGCGGCTGCACATCGATTTAAACGCGCCCCACAGCGACGGCGCTTTGTATTCGGGAAGTTCGATAATGAAGAAGGATTTTCTCGCTTTGTGACCGGTGATCTTGTTGATGATCAACGCACCGACAAAAATGAGCAAAATACCGGCAAAGTACATCAGAGCGCTCACCCACCAAGCATCGCCGAAGAAAGCGCCGGCGAATAGGGCGATCACGGGAATCTTGGCGCCACAAGGCATAAAGGGAGCCAGCATCGCGGTGGCGCGACGTTCGCGCTCGTTGCGGATGGTGCGGCTCGCCATCACTCCGGGGACGGCGCAGCCGATGCCGATCACAAATGGAATGACCGATTTGCCCGACAGACCGACTCTTTTGAAGATGGGGTCAAGCACGACGGCCACGCGGGACATATATCCACAATCTTCCAAAAGAGCGATGAGAAAATACATCACCATCACCAGCGGCAAGAAGCCGACAACCGCCACTACGCCGCCGATCACGCCGTCAACCAGAATGGCCGAGAGCAGCGGGTTGGCGTTTTCCAGCAGACCGCCCACCCAACTCTGGAAGGTTTCCAAAATCGGAACAAGGCCGGGGATGAACGTGCCGTTTTCGAATTCGTAGCCCTCGGCAATCCACGTGCCGAGCGTGGTCTGCGAGATGTAGAACACCAAAAACATCACGGCCGCAAAGATCGGAATACCCAGCCATTTGTTGGTGAGTACGGCGTCGATCTTATCGCCGAAGTTCTTGTCTTTGGTCAGGATCTTGCGCGTTTCAACGGCATCGACAATGCCATTGACAAATGCAAACCGCCGGCGATCGGCCGCTTGGACTGCCGCTTTGTCGGTCAGATCGACATCGCCTTGCACATACGGCGCGGTTTGCGCGTCCTTTGTGTGCGCAACCGCCGCATCGATCACCGCTTTCAAGCCCTCCGAGGAGGTGGAAACGGTGCTGATGACCGGACAACCGAGCTTGGCAGCCAAGGCGTCCATATCGATCTTGGTTTCCTTTTTCTTATTGATGTCGCTTTTGTTTAAGGCAACCACCACCGGAATACCGAGTTCCAACAACTGCGTGGTAAAGAACAAGCTGCGACTCAGGTTGGAGGCATCCACGATGTTGATGATTACGTCGGGATTTTCCTTTTTGACATAAGCGCTGGTGATGCTTTCTTCGCTGGTGAAGGGAGACATCGAATAAGCACCCGGCAGATCGACTGTCGTCAAGGCGAGTTCGCCTGCGTAGATCTTCTTGATCGGGTGCTCCTTCTTGTCGACGGTTACGCCTGCCCAGTTGCCGACTTTTTCGTTGCGGCCGGTCAGTGCGTTGTACATAGTGGTTTTACCACTATTGGGGTTGCCGGTTAAAGCGATTCTCATTTAAGTTCCTCCTCGTGGATATAAACGGACTATGAAACGATAGTTAGCGGCTGCTAACCGATGGACAAAAAGCAATCAGCGGATATTTTCGCTGAAACTCAGATGAAGATGACTTCTGCTAACTGGGTATCGATGTTGTAGCGACTGTCCTTAATGGATACCACGCAACCGCCTTTGAGGTGGCTGACGACGGTAATCGGCTCGCCGCTGTAACAACCCAGCGAAAACAAAAAGGCATCCAGTTCCTCATCGTCGGTTTCGATCCGCTGAATGATATACTCTTTTCCTTCGGTCGCTTCGCGTAAATTCATAATGGTCTCCTGCGTCAGTATCTGCCAGTTAGCCTTTGCTAACTAGCGAGTATGAAAAATGATTAGCCGCGGCTAACTGAGTGTATAGTACCACTCAACTATGCATTTGTCAAGAGGATTTTGGAAAAAAATTTCAAAAAACTGGCGCGCAAATAGGGGAAAGGGCAGCCAAAAATCCCCTAAAAACTGCCAAAAATACAAAATTTAGCGAAAGGATTTGACAGTTAGGGAAAATATCGCTATAATAACTATATATGTGTGTGTCCTTTCAAATATGTTCAATTGCAACTATCGATTGCCTTTACAGGCGAGAAAAGGAATGACGATATGAGTATGTGGAGATTTGATAAGCGCAAGTGCATCCTGATTTCGTTGGATGCTCTTATCATTTTTTCGGTGATTATGGGTTTGCAGTTCCTCATTGCGTGGACGACGCCCAGCTCGTTGATTTTTAAAGACGACGTATTTTCCGCTGCTTCGTGGATCTCCACGGCGGTGGCGATCGTGCTGATGGTGATCGTTCGTGCTGTCTGGGGCGTGTACCATTCGGTGTGGCGCTATGCGCGGGTAGCCTCTTATCTGCGCTTGGTGGCGGCAGATGTGATCTCCTGCGGTCTGTTGCTGGTGCTGTTTGCACTGTTGGATTTCGGCTTTGGCTTTGCTTCTACGACGATGGTGGTGCTGCTCAGCTGCTTGCTGGCGCTGGTGGAACGCTTCTTGTACCAAGTGATCTATGCCAGCCGGAAAACGCACGAGGACAGTGCCGCGAACGACAGTCACCGCATCAACATTGCCGTGGTTGGCGCCGGCAACATCGGCGCTTCGCTGGTGGAGGAATTGCAGCGCAATCCGCAGGCGCATTACCGTCCGTTGTTCTTTGTGGATATCGATAAGGATAAAGTTGGCCGCCGCATCAACGGTCTGCCCATTTATCTGGAAGACGATAACGTGGTCGATCGCATCCGGAAATCGCCGGTGCAGGAAGTGGTTATCGCGTTGCCGGATCTGGATAGCTTCGAGCGCAAGAAGATTTATAATAAGTATAAGGAAACCGGTTGCAAGATCAAGATCTTCGATTATCCGGTGGGCGACACCTACGGCGATTCCAAGCGCCGTCTGCGTGAGTTTAACATTGAGGACGTGTTGTTCCGCGATCCGATCAAGCTGGACAACCTCACCGCCTTGGAATTCTACCGCGGCAAGACCGTACTGGTGACCGGCGGCGGTGGCTCTATCGGCAGCGAGCTGTGCCGTCAGATCGCGGCGATGCAGCCCAAGCGCTTGATCATTTTTGACATTTACGAAAATAACGCCTACGACATTCAGCAGGAGCTGGTCCGTCGCTACGGGGCGGCGCTGACGCTGGACGTGTTGATCGGCTCGGTGCGCGACGTCGAGCGATTGGAACAGGTGTTTGCGACCTATAAACCGGACGTTGTACTGCACGCCGCGGCGCATAAGCATGTGCCGCTGATGGAGAAAAGTCCGGCCGAGGTTATCAAAAACAACGTCCTCGGCACCTACAACACGGCGAATATGGCCGAGAAGTACGGCGTGGAGCGTTTCGTGCTTATCTCCACCGATAAGGCAGTCAACCCGACCAACGTGATGGGCGCCTCCAAGCGTCTGTGCGAGATGATCGTCGGTTGCCGCCGCGATAGCAAAACGCGGTTTGTGGCGGTGCGTTTCGGTAACGTGCTGGGCTCTAACGGCTCGGTTATTCCGCTGTTTAGACGGCAGATTGCCGAGGGCGGTCCGGTGACCATCACCGATAAGCGGATCATCCGCTATTTTATGACCATTCCGGAAGCGGCACAGCTGGTCCTGGAAGCCGGCTCGCTGGCCAAGCGCGGCGAGTTGTTTGTGCTGGATATGGGCAAGCCCATTCACATCTACGATCTGGCGCGCAATATGATCCAGATGTCCGGTCTGGTGCCGGATGTGGATATCGAGATCCGCGAGGTCGGCTTACGTCCGGGTGAGAAGCTGTACGAGGAATTGCTTGTGCAGGTGGATCACTTGGAAACCACCGAAAATTCGCTCATCTTCGTTGAGCGCGAGGAGCCTCTCCAGCGCGAAGAAGTGGAGGCGAAGCTGGCGTTGCTGAAAGCGGCGCTCAAAGATCCGACGCCGGCGACGATCAAGGAGGCGATGCACCAGACGGTGCCCACCTTCCACACGCCGGAGGAGGTCAACTGCACCGCCGATCAATCGCGCGAGATGCAGGAAGCCAACACCTAACAGCCATACAAATCCCCCGATTTTGTAAAATCGGGGGATTTTTTTAAATTTTATAGGTTTTTCAGTAAAATAATACTGGATTTATCAAAAAAGGTATGATATAATGAGTCGAATATGTTTCGTGACGGGGTATCCGTTGCGAGCGAGAGGAGAGAAATACAGTGAAACCCGAAGAAATGAAACGCTTGGATGCTATTCTGCAGGAGCACCATTATGATCCGACGCTGCTCATTGCGGTCATGCAGGATATTCAGAAAGAGTATCATTACCTGCCGCAGGAGTGCTTGACTTACATCGCGAAGGAATTGAAACTTCCCGAAGCGAAAATTTACGGCGTGGCGACCTTCTATGAGAATTTCTCGCTGGACGCCAAGGGCAAGTACATCATCAAAATTTGCGACGGTACCGCTTGTCACGTTCGTAAGAGCGTGCCGGTATTGGAAGAATTCCGCAAGATCCTCGGTGTGACGGCGGAGAAGCCGACCACCGACGACGGCCTGTTCACCGTGGAAACGGTGTCTTGCCTGGGCGCGTGCGGTCTGGCGCCGGCGTGTACGGTCAACGACGAGGTGCATGCCGCGATGACGCCGGAAAAGGCGCGTGATCTTATTAAACAGCTGAAGGAGGCGGAGGGCCTGTGAGCATTATTCGTAGTCGTGAAGAACTTAATCAAAAGCAGCAGGAATTTGCCCGTGCGCTGAAAGCGCAACGCAAACAGATCCTCGTTTGCGGCGGTACCGGCTGTGTGGCCGGCGGCTCGCTTAAGATCTACGCTCGCCTGCAGGAGCTGATGGCGCAACAGAAAATTCCGTGTGTCGTCCGTCTGGAAAAGGATCCGGAGGACGACGTGATCGGTCTGAAAAAGTCCGGTTGCCACGGCTTCTGCGAAAAGGGTCCGCTGATCCGTATCGATCCGGCCGGCATTCTTTACACCAAGGTGAAGGTGGAGGATTGCGAGGAGATCATCGAAAAAACCATTCTTGGTGACGAGGTCATCGAGCGTTTGGTGTACCACGATCTCAACGGCGTGCCGTTTTCCAAGCAGGACGACATTCCGTTCTACAAAAACCAGACCCGTATTGCGTTGGAGCATTGCGGAAAGCTGAACGCAGAATCCATTGCCGAGTACATTGCCGAGGGTGGTTATCAGGCGGTTGCTAAAGCGCTGTTTGATATGACGCCGGAGGAGATCATCAACGAAATCACCGAATCGGCGCTGCGCGGTCGTGGTGGCGGCGGCTTCCCGACCGGTCGGAAATGGGCGCAGGTGCTGCGCCAGACCGAGCCGGAGAAGTACGTTGTCTGCAACGGCGACGAAGGCGACCCGGGCGCGTTTATGGATCGTTCGATGATGGAAGGCGATCCGCATAAGCTGCTGGAAGGTATGATCATTGCCGGTATCGCCACCAAGGCGCACACCGGTTACATCTACGTCCGCGCGGAGTATCCGTTGGCGGTCGAGCGTTTGAAGATTGCCATCGAGAAAGCACGCGAGCGCGGTCTGTTGGGCGATAACATCCTCGGCTCCGGCTTTGCGTTCGATGTCCGCATCAGCCAGGGTGCCGGTGCGTTCGTGTGCGGCGAGGGCTCGGCGCTGACCACCTCGATCGAGGGTAACCGCGGTATGCCGCGCGTCAAGCCGCCGCGTACGGTCGAGCACGGTCTGTTTGATAAGCCGACTGTTCTCAATAACGTGGAGACTTTCTGCAACGTTGCACCGATCATCAACAAGGGTGCGGAGTGGTACAGGCAGTTCGGTCCGGACGGCAACCACGGCACCAAGGCGTTTGCTTTGACCGGTAACGTTGTCAACACCGGTCTGATCGAAGTGCCGATGGGCACCAAGCTGCGCGAGGTCATTTTTGATATCGGCGGCGGTGTCAAGGGCGGCGAGTTTAAGGCCGTTCAGATCGGTGGCCCGTCGGGCGGATGTCTGTGCATCAGCCCCACCGAGAATCATCTGGATCTGAACATGGATTTCGACAGCCTGAAAAAGGTTGGCGCGATGATCGGCTCGGGCGGTCTGGTGGTCATGAACGACCATAACTGTATGGTCGAGGTGGCGCGCTTCTTTATGCAGTTCACGCAAAACGAGAGCTGCGGCAAGTGCGTGCCCTGCCGTGAGGGTACCAAGCGGATGCTGGAACTGCTCACCGACATCACCGAGGGTCGCGGCACGATGGAACATATTTCGATACTGGAAGAGCTGGCGGATACCATCTCCAACACCGCGCTTTGCGGTCTGGGTAAGACCGCGGCTTCGCCGGTCGTGTCTACTCTCAAATATTTCCGCGACGAGTATATCGCCCACGTGGTCGACCACAAGTGTCCGGCCGGTCAGTGCAAGGCGCTCGTCAATTTGAAGATCGATCCGGAGAAATGTAAGGGCTGCACCAAGTGCGCTCGTATGTGTCCGGTTGGTGCGATCACCGGTACGGTCAAACAACCGCACGTGATCAATACCGAAACGTGTATCAAGTGCGGCACCTGTATCGAGGGTTGCCATTTCGGTGCTATTTCGCAGGAATAAGGAGGGATGAGAAATGGCTGCTAAGTATATGATTGTCGACGGCATTCGCGTCGAATTTACGGATGAACGCAACGTGTTGCAGGTCATCCAAAAGGCCGGTATTCACGTCCCGACCTTCTGCTACTATTCGGAACTTTCCATCTACGGCGCTTGCCGTATGTGCGTGGTCGAGGACGACCGCGGTCGCATTATGGCGGCGTGTTCCACCTTGCCGGCGGATAAAATGGTCATTAAGACCAACACCTCCCGCCTGCACGATTATCGCAAAATGATTCTGGAGCTGTTGCTCGCCTCCCACTGCCGCGATTGCACGATCTGCGACAAGGACGGTCGTTGCCGTTTGCAGATGTTGGCGGCGCGCTTCGGTCTGAATCACGTTCGTTTTAAGGATACCCGCCCGCCGATGCCGATCGACGATTCGTCGGTAGCGATCATTCGCGATCCGGGCAAATGCATTCTGTGCGGCGACTGTGTGCGCGTGTGTAACGAAGTGCAGCACGTCGGTGCGATCGATTTCGCGCACCGCGGCTCGAACGCGATCGTGACGCCGGCTTTCGGCAAGACGCTTGCCGAGACCGATTGCGTCAACTGCGGTCAGTGTGCGGCGGTCTGTCCGACGGCGGCGATCACCATCAACAAGAGCGATATGAAGAACGTCTGGAAGGCGTTGTACGCGCCCGACACCCGCACGGTGGTGCAGGTGGCGCCGGCTGTCCGTGTGGCGCTGGGCGAGGAGTTTGGCATTGAGCCGGGTAAAAACACGATGGGCAAGATCTACACGGCGCTGCGTATGTGCGGTTTCGATACCGTGTTTGATACCTCCTTTGCGGCGGATCTCACCATTATGGAGGAGTCCAAGGAACTGGTTGAAAAGTTGGCAAACGGCGACAATTCGATGCCGCTGTTTACCTCCTGCTGTCCGGGTTGGGTGCGGTTTGTCGAGACCAAGCATCCGGAGCTTATGCCGTATGTGTCCACCTGCAAGTCGCCGATGCAGATGTTCGGCGCGGTCATTAAGGACTACTACAAGAAGGCAGACGAGGAAAGCGGCCTCAAGACCGTTTCGGTCGCCGTGATGCCGTGTACCGCCAAGAAGTACGAGGCGCAGCGCGAGGAATTCAAGCACGACGGCATTCAGGACGTGGATTACGTTATCACCACGCAGGAACTGGCGCGTATGATTCGCGAGCTGGGCATCCAGTATAACGAGATCGCGCCGTCCGCGCCGGATCTGCCGTTCTCCATCAGCTCGGGTGCCGGTATGATCTTCGGTGCGACCGGCGGTGTGACCGAAGCGGCGCTGCGCCGCGTGGTTGCCGATCACTCGCTGGAAATGCAGGAGATCGAATACAGCGGCATCCGCGGGTTCGAGGGCGTGAAGGAAGCGACCGTTTCCATCGGTGACCGCGAGCTCAAGGTGGCGGTGGTGTCTGGACTGGGCAACGCCGATGCTCTGATCGAAAAACTGAAAAGTGGCGAGGTGCACTACGACTTTGTCGAAGTGATGGCGTGCCCGGGCGGCTGTGTGGCCGGTGCCGGTCAGCCGCACGCCTACGTGCCCAACAAGATGAAGCGTGCGGATGGTCTGTATAACAGCGACCGCAAGTCGATGGTCAAGCGTTCCAACGAAAATCCGGTCGTGCTGAATATGTACGAAAACGGTGTGTTGAAGGATCGTGCCCACGAACTGCTGCACGTGCATTACAAGGGCAATAAGTAATCAATCAAAAAAACAGAGTTGCCGACCGGCAACTCTGTTTTTTTGCAAATGCTTTTGTGGGATGTAGGATATAGTCATATCTTTTTGATTCTGATTGGTTTGTTGTAGATTTTGGCATACTGAATTAAGGATTTTGTACCTCTCGCTTCGTCATACAATCTCCTAAATATGGGGGTTATATCCCCTTAATATTTAAGATTATAACCCCCATAATAGTAACTGTCAAGGGGGAGATTTTGTGATTGTATTTGATAAATTGTGGGAGACAATGAAGAAAAAAGGGTTTTCGACATATAAATTAAGAGAACAATGCGGCATTGACAGCAAAACGATCAGAAGGCTGAAAGCCAACGAGAATGTGGAGACCAAAACATTGGATAAATTGTGTTCGGTGTTGGATTGCCGCATTGAAGATATTGCCGAATACATTGATTAACATCGTCAAACAGAGTTGCTGACCGCAACTCTGTTTTTTTAGTTGAATCGTGTCGGAATATGTGGTATATTGGAACAAGGAGGCGAGAGGATGAAACGGTTTTGCATTTTATTGGCGGCGTTGCTGTGTCTGACGGCGTGCGCGGATCATACGGACGAACAACCGACGATCAGTACCACCGCGACCACCACAACAACTACCACCACGACTACGACAACCACCACCACAACGAGTACAACGACTACGACTACCACCACGAAAAAGCCGACGACCACGACCAAGAAATCCACCAAAAAGTCGACCACGACAAAGGCGGAGGGCGGGCGCAAGGCGTTGTCGGCGGTGAGTTATAAAGTGAGTGATCCGAAAAACAAACGCGGGCTGTCCACGGCGAAAAACGGCTTTGGCTTCGGTGCGGCGAAAAACGGCGAGCCGCACAGCATTACGGTGGATAACCAGAAACGGTTTGACAAGTACGACGTCAACACGTTGGCGTGGGACAACAAGACCGAGGAAAAGGTGCTGTACCTCACGTTTGATTGCGGCTATCCTTATAAAGATCTGGTTGAACGGATGCTGGATACGCTAAAACAGAAAAAGGTGAAAGCCGCCTTTTTCTGCACAATGGACTACCTCAAGCGTGCGCCGGATGAGGTGGAGCGAATGCTCGACGAGGGACATATCGTCGGCAACCACAGCGTGTCGCACCCGTCTAACTGCGCGGCGTTGTCGCGTAAGGAAATGGCGGACGAGGTGCTGGGCGTGCACAACTATCTGCGCACCGAATTCGGCTACAACAGCCTGTACTTCCGGTTCCCGGCCGGCGTGTATTCGCAAAATGCGCTGGATCTGGTGGACAGCGTGGGGTATCGTAGCGTGTTCTGGTCAATCGCGCACGCGGATTGGGATCCGAAAAACCAGCCCGGCGTGGAGACGTCCTATCAAACGGTGACCGAACGGTTGCACCCGGGCGCCGTCATTTTGCTGCACAGCACCTCGCCGGATAACGCGAAGATCCTCGGCCGCGTGATCGACTACGCTCGCAAGCAGGGCTACGAATTCCGTTCGCTGGACGAGTATTCCGGTTGGAAATGAGTACATACGTTATAAGAGAATAAAATGGTTGCTGTCCGGTGGCGGCGGCGGATCGTTTTGCGTTTCCAATTTGGAAAGATATTACGAAGCAAAATAAGAAAAATCCTCGTGGCGTACCGCTGCGAGGATTTTTTGTTTTTCGTCGAAAACACTTGCAATTTGTGTAAACGTGTGTTATGATGTGTAAGGTTTACAGTAAAAAGTTTACAGTAAAAGGTGATCGCAATGAAATGGCTGACAAAAATCCTACACGAAATTTTTATTGACGGACTCGGCGGCATGGCAACCGGCTTGTTTTCCACCCTCATCATCGGCACGATCATCAAACAGATCGGTGCGCTGGTGCCGGGGGAGATCGGTGGCTGGCTGACCGCCATCGGTGCGATGGCGTCGGCGGTGACCGGCGTGGGTATCGGCTGTGGTGTGGCGGTCAAGCTGAAAGCGCCGCCGCTGGTGGTGCTGTCCTCGGCGGTGACCGGTATGGTCGGCGCGTTTGCGAGCAAATTAATCGCCGGCACGGTGATCGTGGAGGGTGCGGTCACGCTGGCCGGCCCCGGTGAACCGCTTGGGGCGTTTGTAGCGGCGATCGTCGGTTTGTACGTCGGCAAACTGGTGGCCGGCAGAACCAAGGTGGATATCCTTATCACGCCGTTGGTGACGATTTTGTCCGGCTCGGCGGTCGGACTGCTGGTGGGACCGCCCATTTCGGCATTTATGAAGATGCTTGGCGAGATCATCAACGTCTCCACTCAGCAGCAGCCGTTTTTGATGGGTATTCTGGTATCGGTGCTGATGGGTATCATCCTGACGTTGCCGATCAGCTCGGCGGCGCTCGGCGTGATCTTGAATCTCTCCGGCTTGGCCGCCGGTGCGGCGACGGTCGGTTGCTGCGCCAATATGGTGGGTTTTGCGGTGGCTAGCTACCGCGAGAATAAGGTCAACGGTCTGTTGGCGCAAGGACTGGGCACCAGTATGCTGCAGATCGGCAACATCGTACAGAAACCGATTATTTGGTTGCCGGTGATCCTTTCAAGTGCGATTCTCGGTCCGGTATCGACCATGCTGTTTGGTATGACCAATAACGCGACCGGCTCGGGCATGGGCTCAGCCGGTTTGGTGGGACAGATCACCACCTATCAGACGATGACTGCCGCCGGTGAGGAGCCGGTGTGGGTGCTGGTCAAGATCGTGGTGATCCAGTTCTTGCTGCCGGCGGTGCTGACGCTTATTTTCTCCGAGTTGATGCGGAAACGCGGCTGGATTCAGTACGGCGATATGAAATTGGATGTATAAAAAACACCCTCAACCCGACTGGGTTGAGGGTGTTTTTTTAATCTTCTGTTTTTGCGCTTTTGGCAAACCAGCGGAACGTCAGCGGCCAGACGGCGCCGGCGAAGATGACCATCAAGAAGTAGCTAAACAAGCGCGACAGCGGCTCCCACTCGATAAACGAGAATACCGCGTAGCACAGCTCCTTGACGCCAAGCGTCAGCACCAGACCGAGAATTACCTTGAGGATCTGTGCCCACCATTCTGCGTGGGTGGGGTAGCGGATAAACCGTTCGTCCAACTCGTACACCACCACCATGCCGATCACGGCGCCGAGCATTTTGTAGGCGTTTTTGAGTCCGCTGACCAGCTCCGGTGCGGTCTCGCCGGAAAGCGTGACGGTCATATACACCGCCTGCGCCAGCGAGATGCCGGCCAGCACCGCCAATAGGATGTGCATTCCCTTGCGATTGCCTTCGATCTTTTTCATCAGCGGATACAGCACCGCCAGCAATACCGCCGCCACGCCGAGCGAAACGCCGACGTCCAACGGCGTGTGTACGCCGAGGTACATCCGCGAAAACGCCACCAAAACAATAAGCAGGGCGCTGACGATCCGCAACCAATTCCGCTTGCTCCACAAGGCGATTGAGCCGAATGTGCCGGCTGCGCTCTGGGTGTGTCCGCTGGGAAACGAGTAGCCGGTGGCCTCGGGAATGGCACTTTCGACTGCGTGGAAGTTCGGGTCCTTCACCCACGGACGCTCAATGCGGAAGGTGACTTTTAAGAGTTGGTTGATCTGCGTGCCGAGAAATCCGACAAACAGCATAAAATAGGCTTGGTGCTTGTTGACGCACCACAGCAGGATCATCGCCACCACAATGAATACGGTTTCTTCTCCCAAATGCGTGATGGTTCCGAAAATCGCGTCCAACACAGGGTGACGAAGGCTTTCCAACCAATACAAAAACTCCATAAGCTTGTCCTTTCGTTAGGTCGCAATAGCGAAATGAACGTTTTCCAGTTTCTCGAGCATCGTGGTGATATCCTCCGAATGAGTGGCACGATCGGTGCCGATCACCATTTCCGCGCCGATCCCCTGCGGCAGATTGGCGCGCGAGGGAGTTAGGTGAATCTGCACGATGCGGTAGCCTTGCGCTTTCACGGCGGAAAGCGTGGCGTTGATCTCCTTGGCGTCCACAAATTCCGCATAAATGCTGATCTCGCGCGAACGGCGGAACAGCTTGCGGTCCAGGTTGCCGAGCTGACCGGCGATCAGCAACATAAAGAGCGCACACAGAATGGAGGCGCCGTAAAATCCGAAGCCGATAGCCAGACCAAGCGCGCCGGTCGACCAGACGCAAGCGGCGGTAGTCAGGCCGGTGACGGTGGATTTATTGCGCACCAAAATGGTGCCGGCGCCCAGAAAACCGATACCGGAAACCACCTGTGCAGCGATGCGGGATACGTCCGCCGTGCCGTCGCCGATCTCAGCGAGATACAGGCCGGTCATAGCCGCCATAGCGGCGCCGAGGCACACCAGAATATGCGTACGCAGTCCCGCTGCTTTGCCGTGGCGCTCGCGCTCGATACCCAGCGCACCGCTTAAGATCACGGCTAACAACAGCCGGACACACACCGAAGCGAAGTTGAATTCACGCAAATAGGCCAACCATTCCCACATAGATCGACACGTCCTCTCAAAAAATATACCCTATTATAGCATATTATCAAAATAAGTCAAATAGAAGCGGGAATATTGCATTTTGCTGCCGGTTTATGGTATACTATCGATATATGGCAAAAATTGAGAGGAGTGTGGCCTATGAGCATTCGTTTGATCGATCGTCTGGTCGAGCAAGTACGAGCAGCAGCCCACCACGCAAGAAATAAACAAGAGCAAACCAACCGTCGACTTCGGTATTCGGAGGGACGGGTGGATATGAATATCACCGAACCCGATCGCAACAAGGTGTGGGCGTTTTGCTCGGGTCACGCCAGCAACGATTTTCGCGGAAATCCGAAGTGGTTGTTTCTGTATATGAACAAGTACCGTCCGGATATCACCACCTATTGGTTGTGCGAAAACGAGGAGGTGCTGGCACAGGTGCGGGCGATGGGGTATCGCGCGTACAAGCTGCACACCTTGCAGGCAGAGCAGGCGATCAACCGCACCGGAGTGCTGGTGTCCGAGCAGGTCAAGGCGTACATTCCGCAGGGCTTAGAGCATGCGAAGTACCTCAACCTGTGGCACGGCGTCGGCGGCGTCAAGGCGGTGGAAAAGGCGCAGACCGAGGGCGCGCTCGGTATGGAATTGGCCAAGAAATATATCGGCAAAAACGAATACTACCACAACCACGAGCTGTATCTGGCGACCTCGCCGTTTATCGAAGGAATCGCCGCCGATCAGCTGGGCATCAGCGAGGATCGGATGATCCGCGCTGCGTATCCGCGCAATATCTACCAAAAACAGTACGAGCGTGTGGCGACCTTTGATCACGACCTGATTGGCCGCAAGGGGTTGCCGGCAGATACGCGCATCGTGGCGTACACACCCACCCACCGCAACAGCAACGACAGCGAGGTGTTTGCCGAGGCGTTTCCGGATATGGAGGCGCTCATTCGCGTGTGCGAGGAACACCATCTGCTGATGGTGTTCAAAATGCATCCGATGCTGGAAAACGAGATCGGTTTCCGTATGGCCAAGGAGGCGTATGCCGATTGTCCGTGGCTGTATTTCTGGGATAATCGCGACGATTTCTACGAGATCCTTGACAAGATCGATCTGTGCATTATGGATTTCTCCTCCATTTTCACCGACTTTTTGTCGGCGGGCGTTCGTCATTTCGTGCGGTATATCTTTGACGTCGACCCCGACACGCTGGATTTCCCGATGGGTTACGACGAGGTGACGCTTGGTCGCAAGTGCAAGACCTTCGCGGAGTTGTTGGAGGCGCTGGCGCACTACCAAGAGGACGATCTCTCGGCGGATATCGAGCGCATTCATCGGCTGTATTGGCAGTATGAAAACGGTCGCGATATGGAGACCATCGTGCAACAAACGCTGGATTTCCAACCGAAAAACGAGGTGCTGCCCACTCTTTACAGCTTTGATATTTTCGATACGCTCATCTCGCGCAAGGTGCTGGAACCGTCCGGTATCTTCTATAAAGTCCGCGAGCAGATGCGCTGCTCGCCGCTGAATTTCCCGTCGGATCTGATTGAGAACTACGTCAGCGCGCGCCGCGCTTGCGAGCGCAACTGCCGCACCTATTACAACCGCAGTAAAGTGGAGCGTGACGACGAGCGCTGCGAGATCAGCTTCCGCGAGATCTTCGATTGCATGAAAAAGGTATACCCGCTGACCGAGCCGCAGATCCTGCAGCTGATGCAGTGGGAACTGGATGCCGAGCTGGAAGACAGCATTCCGCTGTCTCGCCAGATCGACTACGTCAAGGAACTGAAAGCGCGCGGCGAAACGGTCGTGCTGGTCAGCGATATGTATCTGCCGCAGGAGTTTATCCGGCAGTTGCTGGTCAAGGCCGATCCGATGCTGGGCGATCTGCCGCTGTTTTTGTCGAGTAGTCTGGGGTACCAGAAATCCCATAAGACGCTGTATCTGGAAGTATACAAGCACTTTGCGCCGTGGAACTTCGGTCGTTGGATCCACCACGGCGACAACGCGCATTCGGATGTCAAAATGCCGGCGTCGTTGGATATTCGCACGGTGCAGATTCCGGTGCCGACCTTTAATCAGTTGGAAAAGGCGCTGGTGAACAAGATCGGCACCTACGACGCGTTTTTGGTGGCGGCTGCTATGGCGCGCTTCCGCGTGGAGCATCCGATGGCGCGCGAGCAGTTCGTGTATTCGTACGTGACGCTGCTGTTCGTGCCGTATATCGAATGGTGTTTGCGCGATGCGATCGATCGCGGCGACGAGATGCTGTATTTCGTGTCTCGCGACGGCCATCACTTAAAACGGATCGCCGACGTGTTCGTCGAAAAATGGCAGTTGCCCATTGAAACCAAGTATATCTACGCATCCCGCCGCACGTGGCGCATCCCGTCCTTCATCGACCACATCGACGTGGGCTTCTGGGGACAGGGCTACGGCAACTTTGCGCGCGTCAACACCTTTGAAAAGTTGCTCAAGGCAATGAGTATGGACGAGCCGACCTTCCGCCGCCTGTTCCCGGAATTTGCGGAGTTGGGGGAGGGGACGAACATCTCGCTGCCCGAGCTGCAGCGCATTGTCAACGTGCTTAAGATCTCGCCGAAGTTCCTTACGCATATCTTAAAGACTGCCGAGCAGGAACGCGTGTCGGTTTGCGGATATCTGGCGCAGGAGATCGATGCGACGCGTCCGTTTTCCATTGTGGAATACTGGGGTCGCGGCTATACGCAGGAAAATTTCACGCGCCTGTGGCAGCAGGTGGTGGGGAAAGACGTCCCCTCGGTATTCTATTATTCGCGCAGTACGCTGCCGTCGGACGAATACAACATTCGCAAGAATTTCACCCTCAACCCGTCCGAGCAGCAGTTTATCGAAGCGATTTTCGCCAATATGCCCTATAAGAGCATTGAAAAGTACGAGCAGGTGGACGGCAAGTGGACGCCGATCATCCAGCCGATCGCCTGCGACGAGGCGTTGTTTGCCGCCATGCAGAAGTGGTTGCCGCGGTTTGCGGCGGACTACGCGGCGTTGCCGTTTACCGATCGGGCGGCAATCGGGCGTTGCCTAATCGATTTCGCGATTGATTTCTATAACGAAAATCAGGATTGGCCGGTGTTCCGCGAGATTTTGGCACCGGCGAAAGACTCGGTGGAGTTGTACGGCAAAAAGGTGGAGTACGCCAAGGAATTGACGATGGCGGACATCGATCAGTTGGCAAAGGGCACGGTTACGCGCGGCAAGGTGAGCAAGAGCCTGACTATGTCGCTGCTGCGCTCGGCGCCGGCGGTGCAGGAGGCGTATCGCCGCCTGTTCCAGTTGACGCCGGAGGAGCCGGTAGAGGGCGGCGTCAAGCTCACACCGGTGGAACTGAAGCGAAACCGTCGATTTGCAGAGTCGAAGCGTCGGTACGAGGCGCGGATCGCCGCGCTTCGAGCGATGTATCAGGAGCTTGCTGAGCAAAAACCGGTGGAAAATACGGTGTTGCTCATTCGCAAGAGTGTAAAGGACAATCCCTATACATTCCGTCGTTTGGGTGAGCGATTGGCAACGCAGAATGTGCTGAAGGTAGAAACGATCGTCACCGACGATTTTGTCGATCGCGATCGCGAACTGGCCGAAAAACTGGCGACCGCGCGGTTTATCCTGACCGAAAAACCGCATCCGCTTCTGGCGAATATGCCGTTTAGAAGCGAAACAAAGCTGATTCTGCTGGGCGAATTGGCGGTTTTCTTCCAACCGATGGGACTGCTCCGCCGCCCGAAGCAGCGCGCCGAGCGCGAGCTGCTGCATATGCAGCAGAATATGGCGATCGATCAGTTGATGGTGGCGTCGGAAGCGTCGGTGCCGATCTACCGCAAGGTGTACGCCATTGACGAAGCAACCGGATTCGATGTAAAGGGAAACATCCTTACAGACTCGTTGCTGGACGAGGAGTTTGCCGCCGAGTCCAAAGCGAAGCTGCATCGGTTGTTCCCGGCCTCTAAGCGCAAAAAAGTCATCTGTTATATTCCGGCGCACCGGTATCGCAGCAAGAAATCGCTGTATGGCGAACTGCTGGATATGGAGTTGCTGCAGCGCGAGCTGGGGGATGAGTACGTGGTGATTCTGCATAAGCAGCCCGAAACCGCGAGACTGGTCAGCAACCGGTTGGATATTGCCGGCTTCAGTATGGATCTCACCGGTAAGCTGACGGCGCGTCAGCAGTTTGCGGCGGCGGATGTCATCGTGGGCGATTATCGCAACGTGATGCTGGAAGCGCCGCTGACGAATAAGCCGTTGTATCTCACGGCGTGGGATGCGGCCGCCGGCCGGTACAACAGCCGCCAGTTGTTCGAATACAGCGAGTTTGCCGCCGGTCAGACGCTGACCGACACGCAGGATCTAATTGAAAAGCTCCGTCACGTCCAGACGTACGATCCGACGGTGTGGGAGCCGTTCAAGCAAAAGTATCTCACGTATTGCGACGGCCATGCCGCCGACCGCTTGTACGCGTACCTGATGGAAAACGCAAAAGAGGAATAACAAAAAACCACCGCTTCAACCGAAGCGGTGGTTTTTCTTATAACATATGGGCGCGGAGGGTTTCCGGTGACTCGGCCGACAGGTCGACCGGTGCGATGTCGAATACCGTTTTGCATCCGTCCTCGCCGCGCGTGTGCAGGCGGTAGACCGCACGCGCGTAGGCCGCCAACACGCTGGCGGTAAATTCGGGGTTGGATTCCAGCTTCAAGCTATACTCGATCACGTGCGTCTGGTTGCCGCCGGTCTTGCCGGTGCGGATCACGCAGCCGCCGTGCGGAATGCCCTTGTGCTCGGCGTCCAGTTCCTCTTGCGAAATGAAATGCACCGTGGTATCGTAATCCGCAAAATACTTGGGCATCGTCTTGATCTCTTGCTCAATCCGTGCGGTATCTGCGCCCGGCTTGGCGACCACGTAGCACAACCGCGTGTGCTTTTCGCGCGTGGTCAGCTCCGGCTGTGCGCCGCTGCGCACGGCCTGTACCGCCGCGTCGACAGGGCAGGTGTACTGCCGTGCATCCGCCACGCCGTCAATGCGGCGGATGGCGTCCGAGTGCCCTTGGCTGACGCCCTTGCCCCAGAACGTGTAATCCTTGCCCTGCGGCAGAATGGCGTTCGCGTACAGACGATTGAGCGAGAACATCCCCGGATCCCAGCCGCAGGAAATGAGCGCCGTGTGTCCGCCGGCTTTGGCGGCTTCGTCTACACGCGCAAAATGCGTCGGGATATCGGCGTGAGTGTCGAAGCTGTCCACCACGTTAAAGTGGCGCGCCAGCGCCGGCGTCATAGTCGGCAGATCGGTGGCGCTGCCACCGCAGATGACCAGCACGTCGATCTCATCCTTGAATTTCTCGATGTCGGCGGCCGGATACGCCTTGGCGCCGTCGGTGAGCAGGTTGACCGTCGCCGGATCGCGGCGCGTGAACACGCCGACCAGCTCCATATCGTCGTTTTGCGTAATGGCGTACTCTACCCCTTTTCCGAGGTTGCCGTAGCCGTAAATACCAATTTTCATAAGAGTCTCTCCTTTGGGGTTAGCGATTGTTGAGGTGCTCGGACAGCACCGCCAGCGAGGACGCCATATTTTCGTTTTGTACCAGAATATCCTCGCTCACCGTCAGACGAATGGGGGCGAAGTTCCAGATCGCCAGCGCGCCGCCTTCAATCAGTCGGTCGCACACGGCCTGCGCACCGGTGGCGGGTACCGTGATCACGCCGAGGTGAATCTTTTTCCGGCGGCAGAATTTGGATAGCTCGTTGGTCGAGAGTACCGGAATGCCGTTGATCTCGGTGTTGATCAGTTGTGGATCGTTATCAAACGCCGCCACAAACCGGATGCCGATGGCTTCAAAGCCTTTATAGGACAAAAGCGCGCGCCCGAGATGTCCGGCGCCGACCAACACAACGTCGCGGATGTTGTTGTAGCCGAGAAAATCCTCGATATCGGCGATGAGCGTTTCCACCTCAAAGCCGGTTTTCGGTTTGCCGGCCACGTGGCTGACCGCCGCCAAGTCCTTGCGGACCTTAACCTCGTTCAAGTGCAGATCGGCCGCCATGGTGGGAGCGGAAATGCGCGCCGCGTTTTCGCTTTGCAACGCCTGTAAATAGTGCAGGTAATAGGGAAGTCGTTGGAGTGTGTGCTTCGAAATGTTCTTTTCAGCCATCGCGATCCCTCCTTTTTCCCTATTATATTCCATTGCGGGCGTAAAATCAAGCAATTTTCAACCAATCGGCCAATGTTTCGATCCATTCGACGATTTTGAAACGCACGGCGTATCCGCCACCGGATACGATGGCTTCGCCGGTGTCGTCAAGCACGTCTTCGATGGCGGTAGCATCGGTGGCGGCGGAAACGCACATCGGCGGAAACAACACGCACCACCAGTTGCGACCGGCGCCTTCGCCGATCAGAAACTCCACCGCCCGATAGGTGCCGGCCGGCAACGTGACGTCGCCGTAGGTGCGGGTGTCAAACCACTCGTCCGTGATGCGCGCGGTCACGCGGTAGTCGTAGCCCGCTTCGTCCACCACGCGCTGCGCCACCGCCGTCAGCTCGTCCAAGCGTGCGGCGGCTACCGACTCTGCTTCGGCAGCCGAAGTGGCCGTGCCGAATGCTTCGCCTGCCGCCTCAACGACGGCGTCGCGCACCTGCAATTTTAGTGCTTGATCGGCGGCTGAATCGGAGTTGGCGAGCACGTGCAACCGCAACACGCTGCCGCGCACGCGATCGCATTCGCCTTGAAATCCGCACAGCGAAAGCAACAGACAAAACCCCAGACCGCAAACCAAGGCTTTACACCATAATTTCATAGAAAATCCCGTCCTTTCTGCCAGCAGTATGGGACGGAACTGGAAAAAATATGCAATTTTAAAAAGCACAAACAAAACCCCTGTCCTGCTCGGATGAGCAGAACGGGGGTTTTCTCATAATTTCAATTCATCGCTGTCGCCGCACAGCCAATCCATAGAAACGTGCAAGGCTTTGGCAAGCATCCGCAGTTCGGCATCGCAGACGTGGCGCTGATTTTTTTCGATTCTGGAAACGATCAGGGGTGTCATATCCATCCCCATCAACTGCATTTTGCGGGCGAGATCCTCTTGTGTCATTGGTGGCTTTTGTAAGGCGCGTGCGATTCGAACACGCTCGGCGCAGAGGTTTCCTTTAATCAAAAATAAACTTCTTGCCATACCGAACCTCCATCTTTTTTCTATAGAATATATCCACTTTATTGATTTTATCCCAAAATATGATATAATGTTATATAATCTGGATAATAAATATCGAGAGTAGATTTTACAGAAAAATATTTTTGAGGTGTGATATGGTTTGTACCTTTTTTGGTCATCGGGATGCGCCGGAAACTTTAAACCCGATAATAGAGAAAACAATTATTGATTTGATTGAAAATCATATGGTCTCCGTTTTTTATGTAGGCGGTGAAGGAGCGTTTGACCGTATGGTGATTCGTGTACTGCACCGGCTTCAAATGGAATATGTACACATTCGTTGTTATAGGGTACTGGCTTATTTTCCAAGCGATAAGGATAAAGACTCCCTCTTGGAAACTATTTTTCCAGATGGATTAGAGTGCGTTCCGCGACGTTATGGTATTGTACACAGAAACAGGTGGATGATTGCGCAAGCCGACGTGGTGATCACTTACGTAGTGCATACAATGGGTGGTGCCGCGCAGTTTAAGCATCTTGCGCAAAGGAAAGGGCGCAGAGTGATTGAATTAGCAGAATAAACAAAACCCCCGTTCTGCTCGGATGAGCAGAACGGGGGTTTCTTTATGGGGTTATTCGTTTATTTCGCTTCTTCGATCGCTACCGCACAAGCAACGGTCATACCAACCATGGGGTTGTTACCTGCACCGATCAAGCCCATCATCTCAACGTGAGCCGGCACCGAGGACGAGCCCGCAAACTGCGCGTCGCCGTGCATACGACCCATCGAGTCGGTCAAACCGTAGGAAGCCGGACCGGCCGCCACGTTATCCGGGTGCAGGGTACGACCCGTGCCGCCGCCGGATGCGACCGAGAAATACTTCTTGCCGTTTTCCAGCGCCCACTTCTTGTAGGTGCCGGCAACCAGATGCTGGAAGCGCGTCGGGTTGGTGGAGTTACCGGTGATGGACACATCCACGCGCTCGTACTGCATAACCGCTACGCCTTCCATAACGTCGTTCGCGCCGTAGCAGCGAACCAACGCGCGCTCGCCGTCGGAGTACTTGGTCTCGTTGACGATGTTGAGCTTCGCATCGTGGAAATCGTACTCGGTCTCCACATAGGTGAAGCCGTTGATACGGCTGATGATCTGCGCCGCATCCTTGCCCAGACCGTTCAAGATCACGCGCAGCGGCTGCTTACGCACCTTGTTCGCGGTCTTGGCGATGCCGATCGCGCCTTCCGCCGCCGCGAACGACTCGTGGCCGGCCAGGAAGCAGAAGCAATCGGTGGTCTCGCTCAGAAGCATGGAGGCGAGGTTGCCGTGGCCACGGCCGACAGCGCGGTGCTCCGCCACCGAACCCGGCACGCAGAACGCCTGCAGACCTTCACCGATGACTGCCGCCGCTTCCGCCGCGTTGGTCACGCCGCGCTTAATGGCGAGCGCCACGCCCAGCGTGTACGCCCACACGGCGTTTTCAAACGCGATGGGCTGCACGCCTTTGATGATCGCTTCCACGTCAATGCCCTTGGACAAGCAGAGGTCGCGCGCATCTTCGAGGGAGCCGAGATCGTTTTCTTTCAGAAACGCCAAGATTTTGTCCATGCGTTTCTCTTTGCCTTCAAACAACACTTCGTTAGCCATCTTCGATTCCCTCCTTCTTATTCTTCACGCGGATCGATGTACTTCGCCGCGTTGTCAAAACGGCCGTACTGGCCGATGTTCTTCTCATACGCATCGTTGGGCTGCATGCCGTGACGGATGTCCTCGAGCATCTTGCCCAGACGCACAAACTGGTAGCCGCAGACCTCGTTGTTCTCGTCCAACGCGATCTTGGTGACATAGCCTTCGGCCATCTCCAGATAGCGAACGCCCTTCACCTTGGTGGAGTACATCGTACCGACCTGCGAACGCAAGCCCTTGCCGAGGTCATCCAGACCGCCGCCGATCTCCAGACCGTCGTCCGAGAACGCCGACTGGGTACGACCGTACACGATCTGCAAGAACAACTCGCGCATAGCCACGTTGATCGCATCGCACACCAAGTCGGTGTTGAGCGCTTCCAGAATGGTCTTGCCCGGCAGAATCTCCGCGGCCATGGCGGCCGAGTGCGTCATACCCGAGCAGCCGATGGTCTCCACCAGCGCCTCTTCGATGATACCTTCTTTCACGTTGAGGGTGAGTTTGCAGGTGCCCTGCTGCGGAGCGCACCAACCCACGCCGTGAGTCATACCGGAGATGTCCTTAATCTCCGTGGCCTTTACCCATTTACCCTCTTCCGGGATGGGCGCCGGACCGTGCTTCGGGCCTTTGGCCACGATGCACATATCTTCCACTTTTTTGGAATAATGCATAACAGAAACTCCTTTCTTTGACACAAAGTCATGTTCCATACCATTATACAAGAAGCGGCGGGGATTTTCAAGTATTCCCTCGACCTTTTTTTGCATTTTCGGCAACTTATTTTCGAAAATAGGAAAAATTTATTCGCACGACCGAATTGCAGAGGGGAGAGGCCGTAGGGAAGCGCGGCGCTCTTGACTTTTTTTGTATTTTAAAGTAGTATTATAATAGATGGGTCTTGGTTTGATTTGAGGAGGCGTATTGTGATGAAACTGAAAAAGTTCCTGTCGCTGATGCTCGCGTTGGTGATGCTGATCGGCGCTCTGCCGGTGCTGAGTGCGCCGGTTGCCGCGACCGATACGGTCAACCGCGATATGTTCGGCAACGAGATCTCCTACTACGGCCGCGCGGCGCTGGCTCAACTGCCCAACGCTGCGGTGCTTCTGTATGCCTACGACCAGTTGGCTGCGGGCTATGACGTCTTGGCGGAGCAGATCACGGTGTACGACGGTGTGACGCCGCTTTCGCGCGAGGATTACGACACGGCGTTCGACGCGTATATGCGCGACCACGCCGAGCAGTTCTGGATCCCGAACAGCCACCTTATTTACAGCAACGGCACCACCGTCACCAAGATCGAGCCGAAGTATACCTTCACCGCCGGTGAGCTGTCCGCCGCTAAGGCGACGTTTAACATCGCGGCGAACAATCTGCTCGATGGTGTGACCGCGTCGATGTCCGACTACGATATCGAACTGCTGCTGCACGATCGGTTGGCGGGCGAGATCGCGTATGTCAATGCCGATAACGCCCACAACGCCTATGGCGCGTTGGTCGAGGGAGAAGCGGTATGCGAGGGCTATGCCGAGGCGTTGCAGGCGCTGCTTCACCGCGCCGGTGTGTCGGCTTTTCTGGCGACCGGTAACAGCGCCGATCCCAGCAACGGCTATCTGCAGGCGCATATGTGGAACTACGTCTGCGTAGACGGCGCCTACTATCAAACTGACCTGACGTGGGACGATCAAGGCTCCACGCTGTATCACGCCTACTTCAACCAGACCGATGCGACGATGGGCGAGGATCATCAGCTTGATGCGGTTGCGTATTCGCTGCCGACCTGTACCGCGACGGCGGCCAACTATTTTGTCCGCCAAGACGGTATGCTGGATACCTACACGGTAGACAGCGTAGCGGCGCTATTGAGCGCCGGCAATCTGACGGCGCACGTGTACATCCCCGGCGATAAGGATGCGTTTGTGACGTGGTACAACACGAACATCGCGGCGATCGCGCAGGCGGCCGGCGTGACCGGCGGCTTCTCGTACAGTCGGCGTACGCTGGGCAGAGAGATGGTGATGACCATCACGCCGAGCACGCCGACCTCCACCACGACCGTGATCACCTCGACCTCGCGCCCGACGACGACGGCGACCGAGGCCACGACCACGACCACGAAAGCGGCGGACGTGACGTTGCCGATGGTGTCTTTTACCTCGACCTCCCAAGTCCCCACCGCTACCAGCCCCACGCAAACCACCTTGACAACCACTGTGACCGCGCCGGAGGAATCGGGCGGTCTGACATACGAAATCGCCGACGGTAAGGTGACCATCACCGGCTACACCGGCTCGGCAACCGAGCTGGTGATTCCCTCGACGATCGAGGGCTATCCGGTGACGGCGATTGGCGACAATGCTTTCAATAACAACGATATGCTTGTCTACGTGATGTTCCCGAATACGCTGCTGGAAATCGGGCTGCAGGCGTTCTACAGCTGTGGTGCGCTTAAGGAGATCACCATCCCAGACAGCGTCAAAACGATTGGAAAGCACGCTTTCTATAGTTGTGCAACTCTCCAGAACGTGATTCTCGGTGAGGGCTTGACCGAGATTGGCGGCTACGCGTTTTCCTACTGTACAGCGCTGACCAACGTCCGATTCGGTCGCAACGTCACGGCCATCGGCGATAGCGCTTTTGCCGTGTGCTCGCTACTGGAGAACATCAATCTTCCCGATAACCTTACCTCTATCGGTTCGCGCGCATTCTCCTCCACCGCCGCGTACAATAACGAGAATAATTGGGAAAACGACGCGTTTTACTTAAATCGTTATCTGCTGCAAGTTCGCACGCAACCGGAGGGCGAGTTCGCCGTCCGTGCCGGCACAAAGATTATCGCCGACGGAACCTTTATGGATTGCTCGCAGCTTACCAATATTTCTCTGCCGGAAGGTTTGCTCGCCATCGGCAAAAACGCTTTTGAGAACTGCACGGCAATGACCGGCCTTACCCTTCCGAGCACCCTCACCTCCATCGGCTACAAGGGGTTCTGCAACTGCGATGCGATCACGGTCGTGGACATTCCGGATAGCGTCACCCACCTTGGCTCTTATGCCTTTTCGTCGTGCGCCGAGATCAAAACGGTCACGATCGGCTCCGGTTTAACGACCATTCCGGAGAATGCCTTTAATTACTGCAAAAAGATGACGTCTGTCGCTTTTAACGGAACCATCACGCATATCGGACTGTTGGCCTTTGGCAATTGCAAGGCGCTCACCTCCTTCACCCTGCCGGAAGGGTTGCAGACTCTCGATCGGTTTGTGTTCCAGAATTGCACCGGTCTTACCACGGTCACGCTCCCGAGCACCCTTACCGACGTAGCTTGGGGCGGATTCTACGGGTGCAGCGTCCTCGCCGACGTGTGGTACGTCGGCACCGATAAAGGCAACATCACGTTTGACCAGAATAACGACCCGATCCTAAACGCCACTTGGCATTACGTGACGCCGTGTGATACCTATGGCCACGACTACGCAGGCGCCACCTGCACCACGCCTGAAACCTGCCGAGTCTGCGGCGACACCGTCGGCGAAGCGCTCGGGCATGATTATAGCGACGCCACCTGTACCGCACCGCAAACTTGTGCGCGCTGCGGCGACACCGTCGGCGAAGCACTCGGGCATACTTACGACGATGTATACGATGCTGAATGCAACCGTTGCGGCGAAACTCGCGTAGCAGTGCCGGTAGGACTGGAATATCGGATCGTCAACGACGAAGTCGTTCTGACCGGCTACACCGGCTCGGCAACCGAGCTGGTGATTCCCTCGACGATCGAGGGTTATCCGGTGACGGTATTTGGTACCGGCTCCGGTGAATTTGTGGATAGCGAGCTCGGCGAAAATGTCACCAACATTGTGTTGCCGGAAAGTCTGGTTACCATTCGCGAGGGCGCTTTAGGAAACTTCGGTATTACCGAACTGTTTATTCCGAAAAACGTTACGAACATAGAGGCTCCGTATCTCATCTACGTAACGGCCTTTGAGGTTGATGAAGACAATGCCGTTTACTCCTCGAAAGATGGCGTTTTGTTCAACAAGGATCAAACGGCTATCATCAACGTCCCGCGTAGGAGTCGCATTTCGAATTATACGATTCCCTCTACCGTCCAAACCATTTCCGATTTCGCGTTTTACTGGTGTGACAGGCTTACAAATATCTCTATTCCGGATAGCGTAAAAACCATTGAATCGCACGCATTTTCTTGCTGTTTCGATTTGGAATCCGTCACGTTTGGTCATTACGTGGGGAGCATCGGCGACTACGCTTTTACCGAATGCCCCATTACGACTGTTTCGCTTCCCGATAGCCTTACCGAAATCGGTGCATACGCTTTCTCGGGCGCCGGCGTAAAAACCATTCACCTTTCTGCTTCTGTGACCAAGATCGGTGAAAACGCCTTGAGTAGCACCAATCTCACTGCGATCCATGTGAACGAAAACAACCCCGTTTTCTGTTCGGTTGACGGTGTGTTGTTTAACAAGGACGCCACTACGCTGGTACGGTATCCGAGCAGAAAGCCGACGGTTTCTTATGAGATCCCCTCCGGTACGATTTCGATCGAGGTGGGAGCGTTTAATAATGCGGTCAACCTGCTCGTTGTGCATGTGCCGGGAACGATGACCGAGATCGTCGAGGATTCGTTCCGTGGTTGTACAAACCTGCGGGAGATCGTTCTGTCTGAGGGCGTGACCGTCATCGGTGCGTCTGCGTTTTCCGGATGCACCTCCTTGGCGACCGTGTCGTTGCCTGACAGCTTGCAGCGTATCGAGTGGCGCGCCTTCGAAGGAACGGCACTTTATCAAGATGCTGCAAACTGGCAAGACGGTTTCTTGTGTATCGAGGATTGGCTGATCTGTGCAGATAGAACCGTCCTTTCCGGCGAGATCACCATTCCGGCACACGTCCGTCATTTGGCCGAGTATGCCTTTGATACTTGCCATTCGATCACCGGCGTTATATTCCCCAACGGGGTCACGACGTTGAGCTACGGCTTGTTCAGCTTGTGTGATGAGTTGGCGTATATCATTCTGCCGGAAAGCGTCACGCGACTGGAACATATCATGGCTGTGCCGGGGATCAAAGACGTTTGGTTTGCCGCGCCGGACAGAAGCCAGATTTTTATCCATGAAGATAACAATTTCTTTAACGAGAGATTCGGCGTTACGTTGCATTATAACACTTGTATGAATGGGCACGGGTACTCCGGCGCTTGCGACAAAGAGTGCGACTACTGCGATTGGACGCGCACCGTGTCGGTTGAGCACATCTATACCCACGAATGCGATCCCTTGTGTGACGTTTGTGGCACGGCTCGTGATGTATCGGCTGCGCACGAATATACCGACGATTACGACACCACCTGTAATCGGTGCGAAACGCCGCGCGAATGCGACGGGGATTCCGATTTCTACGGTGAGTACACCTACCAGATCCTCCCCTCCGAAGAGGGCGGTAAGATCCTCATTACCGAGTATAACGGCTTGCCGAACACGCTGACCATTCCGGAAGCGATCAACGGCTATCCCGTCATCGGGATTGGTCGCAACGCGTTCTCGGGTTGCGAATCGCTTGTCAATCTTTCTCTGCCGAGTACGTTGCGGTACATCGAGAGTCGTGCTTTCTACGGCTGCTCGCAACTGGCGACGATCTTTATTCCAAACGGCGTGGTGAGCATTGGCGAATACGCGTTTGTGTCTTGTACGTCGCTGACGAACGTGTCGATTCCGGCCTCGGTTTCGGAGATCGGTTACTCGGCGTTTGCCGCTTGCACCTCGCTTGAAAATATTTTGGTGGATGCCGAAAACGAGTCCTACACTACTGTCGACGGCGTGTTGTTCTCGAAGCACAAATCGGTGTTAATTGCTTATCCGGCGGGCAAGAAAGCAACGGCGTATACGGTCCCCGATACCGTCATCCGGTTGGAACAGCGGGCGTTTTTCAAGAACGATTATCTCACCAGCATTACGATGTCGGCGGACGTCACTCATATCGGTGAAAATGCCTTTTCCAGCTGCGATAATCTCGACGATATTTGGTATTTCGGCACGGAAACCGAAAGAGACAATATTGAAGGAATTGCGGATGTTGGCGGCAGTCTTGTGTGGCATTGCAACACTTGTGCCGCGGCGCACACCTATACCGCAGACTGCGATGCAACGTGCGATCTCTGCGATTGGACGCGCACCGTGTCGGCTGAGCACCAGTATCATATCCCCGGGGCCAACCAGTCTTACCACTGGTTAGCGTGCGATTGCGGCGAGGTCGATCAAATGCAAGCGCACACCTACAACAATCTTTGTTGGGGTGACGATTATCACTGGTACGAGTGCGATTGCGGTGCGGAGAGATTAAGGGAAAGCCACTCGTACTATAACGCCTGCGATACGGACTGTAATGATTGCGGTGCTATTCGTGAGGTGCCGCCGCATGTTTACGAATACCCGGGCTCGAACTCCGTAAACCACTGGATCGAATGCTATTGCGGTGCAAAATCCGAAGTCGAGCCGCACGTGTTTGATATCGAAAAACGGGATGTCTACGGGCATTGGACCGAGTGCGATTGCGGAAAAAGATCCCAAAAAGAGCAACACACACTCCATCCTCAATCCGACGATACCCATCACTGGAGCGTGTGCGAGTGCGGCTATGTAAGCGTCAAGAGTCTGCATAACTACAAAAACTTCAAGTTTGACGATCTGAAGCATTGGCACGAGTGCGATTGCGGTGCGATCGATACGGAAAACGTATACGGACACGGCTACTCGCCGAATTTTGACGATGACGCGCACTGGCTGGAGTGCTTCTGCGGGCACACGTTGGAGGAAAGAGAACCGCACGTATTTGACAGAACCGAATCGAACGATACGCATCACTGGATCGAATGCACCTGCGGTAAGGTGGCTTCCAAAACCGCCCACACCTACAACGCCGGTGTTGTCACCAAGGCGGCGACCTGCAAGGTGACCGGTGTCAAGACCTATACTTGCACCAGCTGCAACGCCACCAAAACCGAGACGATTGCCAAAAAGGCACACTCCTACAACGCCGCTACTTGTACCAAGGCAAAGACCTGTAAGGTTTGCGGTGTTACCAGCGGCAGCAAGCTCGGTCACAGCTACAAGAAATATCTCGTTAAGGCGACGTTGACCGCTAACGGTAAGGACGGCTACAAGTGTTCGCGTTGCGGATACGTGACCAGCACGACCAAGACGATCAAGTACGCCAAGACCTTTAAACTGTCAGCAACGTCCTACACCTACAACGGTGCGGTCAAGAAGCCGACGGTGACGGTCAAGGATTCCGCCGGCAAGACGATTTCGTCCTCCAACTACACCGTGACCTATGCCAGCGGCCGCAAGAACGCCGGCACCTACAAGGTGACCATCAAGATGAAGGGCAACTACACCGGCACCAAGACGTTGACTTTTAAGATCAATCCGATCAACATCTCCAAGTGCAAGGTGAGCCTGTCGAAAACCGCGTTTACTTATAACGGCAAGATGCAGGCGCCGACGGTGACGGTCAAAAACGCCAACGGCACCAAGTTGACGAATAAGACCCATTATACGATCACTTATGCGTCCGGTCGCAAGAACGTCGGCACGTACAAGGTGACCGTCAAGATGAAGGGCAACTACACCGGCACCAAGGTGCTGACCTACACCATCAAGCCGAAGGCGGCGAGCATCAATACGCTGACCGCCAAGAGTAAGGCACTCTCGGTGAAGCTCAACCGTCAGCTGACGCAGTCTACCGGCTACCAGATCCAGTACAGCACGTCCAAGTCGTTTAGCGGTGCGAAGACCAAGACGATCACCAGCTACAAGACCTCGACGACGACGCTGACCGGACTGAAAGCCAAAACGACCTACTATGTCCGCGTCCGTACCTACAAGACGGTCGGCGGCACCAAGATCTATTCCAACTGGTCGAGCTACAAGTACAAAAAGACCAAGTAAGACCGAATAGGGAATAGGGCAAACAAACAAAACCCCACCGCTTCATCCGAAGCGGTGGGGTTTCTGCTTATTATAAAAAAGGGTTTCGGTGCGGCTGTTTTCTGGCACGGCGATTGCCGAGCCGGATGGGGTTATTGGGTTATCCTTTAGCTTCGTACCAGGTGTCTCCAATGTGCGCATCGACTGACAACGCTACCTTCATATCGGCGGCGGCGCGCATCTCTTCTTCCAGCAAGGCGCGGACACGCTCGGCCTCGTCGGCCGGCGATTCCACGATCAATTCGTCGTGCACTTGCAGAATCAGCCGCGCGCGTAAGCCCTCGTCGGCGAGACGCTTATCTACGCGGATCATCGCATTTTTGATAATGTCGGCCGCGGTGCCCTGAATGGGCATATTCCGCGCCACGCGCTCGCCAAACGAGCGCATCATCGCGTTGGAGGCGCGCAGTTCGGGCAACGGACGCCGCCGTCCGGCCATCGTGACGGCGAAACCGCATTTCTTGGCGGCTTCGATCCGATCGTCCATAAAAGCGGAAATGCCGCTGTACGTTGCCAAATAACTGTCGATATACCGCTTGGCTTCGCCGTACGGCACGCCCAGATCCTCCGATAGCGAATGCGCGCCGATGCCGTAGACAATGCCGAAATTCACCGCTTTGGCGCGCGACCGCAACGCCGGCGTGACCTCGTTTTCCGGCACGCCGAACACCTGCGAAGCGGTGACGCGGTGAATGTCGGTCTCGCTGTTAAACGCGGCGATCATCCGCGGATCGTCCGCCATATGCGCCAGCACGCGCAGCTCGATCTGTGAGTAGTCGGCGTCCACCAGCGTCCAGCCATCCTGTGCGCAGAAGAAGCGGCGCATTTCGCGTCCGCGTTCCGAGCGAACGGGGATGTTTTGCAGGTTGGGCTCGGAGGACGAAATACGACCGGTGCGCGTTTCGGTTTGGTTAAAGCACGAATGAATGCGACCGTCGCCCTCGATCTGCTTGATCAGACCGTCGCAGTAGGTGGATTTCAGCTTGGCGAGCGATCGGTATTGCAGCAATTTGTCCACCACCGGAAAACTCGGGCGGAGTTTTTCCAACACGTCGGCGTTGGTCGACCAACCGGTTTTGGTTTTCTTGCCGCCGGGAAGCTGCAGATCCTCGAAAAACGCCTTGCCCAGTTGTTTGGGAGAGTTGAGGTTGAATTCGTATCCCACCAGCCCGTAGATCTCGGCGGAGAGCGCCTCCACCTCGGCGGAGAGCTGCTCGCCGAAACGGGCGATGCCGTCGCCGTCGACCACAAAGCCGATCGCTTCCATTTTGGCAAGCACCAAGGCCAGCGGCAACTCCATTTCCGCCAGCAAAGCGGACATATTGGTTTCGGATAACTCGGCTGCCAACTTGTCGCACAGCGCGGGGAAGGAGTTGGCGCACGCCGCCGGTGTGTTGCACGCCAGACCGTGCTCGGCGAGCAGACGATCCAGCGGATAGCCGCTGGCAAGCGGATTGAGCAGGTAGGCGGCCAGCGCCGTGTCGAACGCCGCCACCGTCGGTTGTTTGCCGAGCGAGAGCAACCACGCATACAGCGGTTTGCTTTCATGGGTGCGGAGCTTTACGCCGTCGGTCAGCAGGGTGGCGGCGTCGTTCACTCGCGTGATGCGCGCCACCGTATCCGGCAAGCAAAACCACAGCGCTTCGGGGACGTTGCCGTTCCACTCGGCGTAGACGTCGGCGGTGCCGTTTCGGCGGACCGCCGCGGCAACCGATTCCCACGCTTCGTCGCCGGCTTCGGCGGATTCGGACGCCGTAAACGACAGCGACAGTTGCTCATTTTCGGGAGCAGCGGTGACCGGCGTTTCCAGCCCCATTTTATCGATCATTTTGAAAAATTCCAGATCCGCCAACGCAAGCGCGAGCGCCTCGCGGTCGACTGGTTGTAAGCGGTAATGCGCGGCATCGGCGTCGATCGGCGCGGTGCGGCAGATGGTACCGAGTGTGCGCGACAGCCGCGCGCTTTCGGCGCCTTCGGTCAATTTTTTGCGCACTCCGGCAGACAGCGCCGGATTATCGGCGTTGGCGAGCACGCTGTCCAGATCGCCGAATTGATGCAGCAGCGACAAGGCGGTCTTTTCGCCAATGCCCGGCACGCCGGGAATGTGGTCGCTGGAATCACCCATCAGGGCTTTCAAATCGATCATACCGGCGGGGGTGAGTCCGTATTTTTCCTTGATGACCGCCGGTGTGACGTGCTCGGTCTCGGTACGTCCCATACGCGTGGCGGCGAGCAACACGGTGGTGCGATCGCTGACCAACTGGAACGAGTCGCGGTCACCGGTCGCCAGATAAACGGTGTGTCCCGCTTGTTCGGCGGCGAGGGAAAGGGTGCCGAGCAGATCGTCGGCTTCGTAGCCCTCGCACTCCAACACGTGACAACCCATCAACTTCAAAATGTTTTTCACCGGCGGGAACTGTTCTAACAATTCCTCCGGTGTTTTGTGGCGTCCGGCCTTGTATTCGTCGTACAGCTTGTGACGGAAAGTGGGCGCGTGAACGTCAAACGCCGCCACGATCACCTCCGGCTGCGTGGCTTCACGAAGCGAGGCCAGCGTATTGAGAAAGCCGTAGACTGCGTTGGTGCAACGACCGTCGCGCGTGGTGAGCACTTTGATGCCGTAAAACGCGCGGTTGAGCAGGCTGTTGCCGTCGATGATCAATACGTTCATGCGCTTTCCTCGCTCTCCGAAACAGCTTTTTTGGCGGCCTTTTTGGCGGATTTGGCTTCCTTCTTTTCCTCTTTGGCGGCTTGCTTTTCTGCCGTTTTCTCCGCTGCATCCGCTTGCTCGATGCTCTTTAAGATCTGCACCGCCGCCAAATGACGAGCGTTGGCCTCCAACGCCATTTCCATCGCCAAGCGTGCGAGTTGCTGCCGATCGCCGTCCGCTTCAGCGGCCAAATCCGCAACCTCCTGCAATTCCTCGGTCTGTCGCTTGATAAACGCCCCATAAATCATCTCGATGGAGTTTTCCTCTTTCAGTTCCTGCATCAGCTGAGCAATCTGCGGCAACGGCAACTGGGATTTCATCATGCACACCATGTACAAGATCGCCAGATGCTCGCGGCTGTATTTTTTCTTGTCGGGGCGCGGCAATACGCCGTCCTTGACGTAGTTGTTGATCATGCTGGAGGTGATCGGGTGTACGCCGTCAATCGACGCGACCGCCAGTTCCTCCTCGGTGAGGGTGAGGACTTGATCCATATAGAGCCCCAACGAGGGGAGGTGTTCCCAATCGATGGCGGATTGCTTGGTCACCAACTCACACCAGTTTTTTAAGATGTTTTCGGTCTGTTCCGACACGGTGATCGCTCCTTTCCGGACTATCTATTTTTTAATATAACATAATCTCTTTTTGATTGCAATGTTTGGGATTTACTTTTTTTGGAAAAGAGAGTATAATGTGAGAGAAATTGAAAAAGGAGGTTTCGTTATGAGACCGCGACATAAAAAGCATCTGGCCGAACGGATGGAGGCCTGTGCCGAAAATCTGATGGTCATTCCCGGCGATGCGCGGGATTATCGCGAGGTCATCAAGGAACAAGCGTGGATCGATACTGCTGCGTATTTCGGCAATCAAAATCCCGTGCATATGGAGATCGGCTGCGGTATGGGCACGTTTATCGTCACATTGGCGGCGCGCCATCCGGAGATTAACTTTATTGCCGTAGAGGTGGTGGCGGACGTCATCGTCGTCGCCGCCGAAAAGGCGCGACAGGCGGGGCTGACAAACGTTTTGTTTGTGCGGGTGGATGCTATCTATCTGCCTAAGTATTTTCCGCCGCATTCGATTGAACGGCTGTATCTTAATTTTTCCTGTCCGTACCCCAAAAATTCCTACAAAAACCACCGCCTGACCCATCGAAAGTTTTTGGCGCTGTATCGGATGCTGTTGACCGAGGGCGGTGACCTGCATCAAAAGACCGATAACCGTCATTTCTTTGAATTCTCGTTGGCGGAATTTTCGGCGGAGCGATGGACGCTGACCGATGTGACACTGGATTTGCATGCCGATAAGGAAACGTATCCGGATAACATTGTGACCGAGTACGAGGATCGATTCTTAAAACTAGGTCAGCCGATCTATCGATTGGAGGTCAAGCCGTGATTTTGGTCAGTTCGGTAGCGGAAATGCGCGCCGCAGATGCGGCGACGATCGCCGGCGGCACGCCGTCGGTGGAACTGATGCGCCGGGCCGGTCGAGCGTTGTTTCTGTCGTACGACTGGCCGGAAAAGGTGGGTATCCTTGTGGGCGGCGGCAACAACGGCGGCGACGGCTATGCGCTGGCGTGTGAGCTGAAACGTGCCGGAAAACAACCGATTATCTGGCGTGTTTCGTCGAAAGCATCGGAAGACGGGGCATATTTTCGGAAATGCGCATGGAACCTCGAAGTAAAGGAAGAAGACTTTACTGACAGTGTGAATCTCGCTGTTTGCGATGTGCTGGTGGATTGTTTGTTGGGGACCGGTTTTGTCGGCGAACCGCGCGGTACGGTAGCGGAAGCGATCCGCGCGATCAACCAAAGCGGGCTGCCGGTGGTGTCGGCGGATATCAACAGCGGCTTAAACGGCGATACCGGCGAAGCGGTGTTGGCGGTGCGTTCCGACCTAACGGTGACCATCGGTCTGTATAAAACAGGGTTGTTTACAGGGGAAGCGCCGCGGTTAATCCGATCGCTGCGGTTGGCGGATATCGGCATTCTGCCGATCGGCGAACAAAAACCTACCCCCAAGCCAAAATTTTTGGACGATCGCGACATCGTGGTGAGAGGCTGATTTGTAAAGGGGTTTAGCATTACAGAGCGCAAGGCGACGGTAATGCTTGATTTTTCCATTATTTGAGAATATAATAGAGTTAAACCAAGCCGAAAGGGGAATTTTTTGTGTTGAAACCGGAAATTCGTCAGGAATATGAGCGTTGGATGTCGGTGGTATCCGAGCCGGATCTGGCGGCAGAATTGAAAGCCGCTGCGGGAGACGACGAGGGAATCAACGATCGCTTTTATTGCGACCTGTCGTTTGGTACGGCCGGTCTGCGCGGTGTGATTGGCGCCGGCACCAATCGGATGAACGTGTATACTGTTCGCAAAGCCACACAGGGCTTGGCGAATTATTTGAATAAAGCGTTAGTGGAGTCGACGGTGGTTATCTCGTACGATTCGCGCAACAAATCGGACGTATTTTCGCGCGAGGCGGCGTGTGTGCTCGCGGCCAACGGCGTAAAAGTGTACATGATGAGCGAGCTGCAGCCGGTGCCGGTGTTGTCCTTTGCGGTGCGCGAGCTGAAGTGTTCGGCCGGTATTATGGTGACGGCGAGTCACAATCCGGCGGAGTATAACGGTTACAAGTGCTACGGTCCGGACGGCTGTCAGATGACCGACGACGCGGCAAACGCCGTGCTGGCCGAAATGCAGAAGCTGGATGTGTTGACCGGCGCTAAAACGGCGGATTTCGATACGGCGGTCGCCGACGGTCGCATTGAGATCGTGCCGTTGTCCTTTGTGGAGACGTTCTTAGGCGCCATCCAGAAGCAGCAGGTGTTTCCGGAGGCGGCGCGCTCGGCGGGATTAAAAGTGATCTACTCGCCGTTGCATGGCGCCGGCAACAAGCCTGTCCGTGCAATTTTGAAGCGCATCGGCATCGACACGGTCGTGGTGCCGGAGCAGGAATTGCCCAACGGCGATTTCCCGACCGTGCGGTTTCCCAACCCGGAGTTTGAGGAAGCCTTTGATCTGGCACGGGAGCTTTCCAAGACGGTAGATGCCGATTTCCTGCTGGCGACCGATCCGGATTGCGATCGTGTGGGCATCGCGGTTAAGGACAAACACGGCGAATGGGTGCTGATGACCGGCAACGAGGTCGGTTGTCTGCTGCTTAATTATATTTTGGTGGCGCTCAAAGAGCAGGGCAAGCTGCCGGCCGATCCGGTGGCGGTCACCACCATTGTGTCCTCGCGGCTGGCTTCGGCGATCGCTGCCGGCAACGGATGCGAGATGCGGCTGGTGCTGACCGGCTTCAAATACGTGGGCGAGCAGATTTTCTTGCTGGAGCAGGCCGGACATCCCGAACGGTTTATGCTGGGCTTTGAGGAAAGCTACGGCTACCTCAAGGGCGGCCACGCACGCGACAAGGATGCGGTCGTCGCCTCTATGCTCATTTGTGAGATGGCCGCATATTATAAACAACAGGGGAAGAGTCTGCTGGATGTGCTGAGTGAGCTGTATGAGACGTACGGCTACTATTGTCATCGGGTGGTCAACGTTGGCTTTGCCGGTGAGCAGGGCATGAAAGATATGGCGGCGCTGATGAATCGTCTGCGCACCGATCGTCCGACCGCGTTTGGCGGTCAGCCGGTGACGCTGTTCTCCGATTACCGCGAGTCGTTTGCCGAAACGGCAGAGGGCGCAAAGACTGCCATCGATCTGCCGAAATCCAACGTGCTGTCGTTCGATCTGTTGGATGGCGCAGGCGTGATCTTCCGTCCGTCCGGCACCGAGCCGAAGGTCAAGGCGTATATCACCGCGACCGGCAAGACGCGCGCGGAAGCCGAAGCGTTGGCGGTGCGGTTGCAGGAAGAAGCCACCGCCATCATTAAGGGTGAACAATGAAAGAATTTTTAGAGATCGGCCGCGTGGTCGGCACGCACGGCGTGCGCGGCGAGATGCGGGTGGAATGCTGGTGCGATTCCCCCGAGCAATTTAAAAAACTGAAACGGTTGTACGTAGACGGTGGTCGTACCGAGCTTAAGGTGCTGGGCGCGCGCGTACACAAATCGATGGTACTGCTCACGGTAGACGGCGTGACCGATATTCCGGCAGCCGAGACCTACCGTGGGCGCACGCTGTACCACCGTCGCGGCGATATCAAGTTGCCCAAGGGGGCGCATTTTATTGAGGATCTGCTGGGACTGGAAGTGCGCGACGCAGACACCGATGAATTGTACGGCCGGATCGGCGAGGTGTTTAACACCGGCGCCAACGACATTTATCGCTTGATCCGCGAGGGGGAACCGGACGTGTTGGTGCCGGTCATTCCGCCGATCGTGAAGGAGGTCAGCCCCGAAAAAGGGGTGATCCGCATTACGCCGATGGCCGGTTTGTTTGAGGATGAGGACGTATGAGAATTGATCTGATGACGCTGTTTCCCGAGATGTGCGACCGCGTGATGAGCGAGAGCATCATCGGGCGCGCTCGCGCACGGGGCGATCTGGACGTGCATTGCCACCAGATCCGTGATTATACGCTCAACCGTCAATGCCAAGTGGATGATTATCCCTATGGCGGCGGTATGGGGATGGTGCTGTATCCGCAGCCGATCGCCGATTGCTTTCGCGCGGTGTGCGAGCAGGCGGGCACGCGTCCGCATTTGATCTATATGTCGCCGCAGGGAAAAACGCTGACGCAGGCGCGGGCGCTGGAACTTTCCAAAATGGAAAACATCTGCGTGCTGTGCGGTCACTACGAGGGTGTGGACGAGCGCGTATTGGACGCGATCGTGGACGAGCAGATATCGGTAGGCGACTACGTGCTCACCGGCGGCGAACTGCCGGCGCTGACGCTGATTGATTGCGTGGCGCGGTTGGTGCCGGGGGTGCTGTCGGCAGACGAATGCTTCACCGAGGAAAGCCATTTTAGCGGGCTGCTGGAATATCCGCAGTACACGCGCCCTGCCGTGTGGGAGGGACGCGAAGTGCCGGAGATTTTGCTGTCCGGTCACCACGCCAACATCCAGAAATGGCGGCGTGAGCAGGCAGTGGAACGCACCGCTCGCCGTCGCCCCGATATGCTTCAAAACGCCACGTTGACAGCGGAAGAAGAGGCGCGCGTCGCAGCCATTTTGGCCGAAGATGCGGAGTGATGTGGGATGGGATTTTTGCCCAAAAACTCGAAAATTTATTGTGAAATTTAACAAAACGCCGCTTTTTGTGGCGCCAAAAATCTCACATCTTGACGAAATTGCGGAATTTGGCAATTTTCGGCGCAAAAATCAATTGACGGTTGCTCGGAATGTGGTATAATAAGAGTAATTTCAAATCCGAAATACCGGTTTCATTGCTTTACGAGTAAAGGAGATCATCATTATGTATGTTAGAGAAGTAACGGTTCAGAACCAGGTTGGTCTGCACTCCCGTCCGGCCACCTTCTTCATTCAGACGGCGAACGAGTTCAAGTCCACCATCTGGGTTGAAAAGGACGAGCGTCGTGTCAATGCCAAGAGCTTGCTGGGCGTGCTGTCGCTCGGTATTTTGGGTGGCGTGACCATCCGCATCATGGCGGACGGTGCTGACGAGCAGGAAGCTGTGGACAGCTTGGTCGCGAAGGTCGAATCGGGCTTTGCTGAGTAAGGATTGATCCAAGCAGTAAGCGCAATCGCTGAAAGGCGGTTGCGCTTTTTTGTTTATGAGAAAGGGAGGGGAGTGCCGTGGCCGATCGTGGCAATAAAATAAACGAGCTTCGCCAAAAGGCTATGGCACTGCCGCTGTCGCCGGGTGTCTACCTGATGAAAGACGCGCACGACAAGGTTATCTATGTCGGTAAGGCGAAGCAACTCAAAAATCGCGTCAGCCAGTATTTTGGCAGCGACAGCAACCATTCGCCCAAGGTGCGCCGGATGGTCGGCTTGGTCGATCATTTCGATTATATTGTGGCAGACAGCGAGTTTGAGGCGCTGGTGCTGGAATGCTCTCTCATCAAGCAGTATGCGCCGAAGTATAACGTCTTGCTGAAAGACGACAAGGGTTACCGCTATATCCGCGTGACGCCGCCGCCTTTCTCGCGTATCAGCGAGGCGAAGCAGCGGTACGACGACGGCGCACGGTATATCGGTCCGTATATGAGCTCTTACGGCATCCGACAAGCGATCGACGAGGCCAGTCGTTTGTTTGGACTGTCCACCTGTCATCGCCATCTGGAGTACGGACGCAAGCCGGCCGCCACCGAGCGCCCTTGCCTGAATTACCACATCGGACAATGCTGTGCGCCGTGTACCGGCCGCGTGACGGAGGAGGAATACGCCGAACGGGTGCAAAATGCGCTGGATTTTATTCTGCAGGGACGGACGGCGATGATCGCGCTGCTGGAGGAACGGATGAACGCCGCCTCCGAGGCGCTGGAATTTGAGCGCGCGGCCGATCTTCGCGATCGGATCGCGGCTATTCGCCGCTTAAACGATCGGCAAAAGGTCGTGATGTCCAAGGTGCCCGAGCAGGACGTGATCGGCGTGGTGCAGGGCGGCGGCAGTGTGTGTGCGCAGATCTTCCGGTTCGAAGGCGGAAATCTGACCGATAAAGAGGAATTTGTGTGGGAGGACGTGGATAACACCGCGGCCTTCCGCGCGGAAATGATCAGCCGTTATTATGCGGCACGCGATCGTGTGCCGCCGCAGATCACCGTAGACGGTGAGGTGGAGGACGCCGATCTGCTGGAACGGTGGTTGTCCGAAAAAAGCGGACGGCGCGTCCGCATCGTGCAACCGCAGATCGGTCAGCAGGCGCAGCTGGCGGAGATGTGCCGCAAAAACGCGGCCGAGTATCTGGCACGCCAGACCGGCTCGACCGGTCGCGAGACCGCGGCGCTGGATGAATTGACGCGGTTGTTGGGGTTGCCCGAGCCGCCGCACCGCATCGAATGCTACGATATTTCCAACCAATCGGGTGCGGATAACGTGGCCGGTATGGTGGTATACTTGGACGGACGACCAGCGAAAGCGGAATATCGGTTGTTTAAGATCAAAACGATTGTCGGACAGGACGACTACGGCTCGATGCGCGAGGTGATTGCCCGCCGCGTCGCGGAATACCGCGAGCACGCGGGGGAAACTGAGGGCTTTGGCTGTCGGCCGGATCTGATTTTGTTAGACGGCGGTCAGGAGCATGTTCACACGGTGGCGCCGATTCTGGAGGCTGCCGGTTGGGATGTGCCGCTGTACGGCTTGGTGAAGGACGACAAGCACCGCACGCGCGCGGTTGCCGGCGACGGTGGCGAGATCGCCGTTCGTTCACATCGGGCGTGCTTTACCTTGCTTTCGTCCATTCAGGAGGAGGTGCACCGCTTTGCGATCGGGTATCACCGTCGCTCGCGGTCGCGCAGTAGTATTCGCACCACGCTGACCGGCATCCCCGGCATCGGTATGGTGCGCGCCAGAGAATTGCTACGGGTGTTTGGCTCGGTCAAGGCGGTCAGCCGCGCGACGGTGGAGCAGTTGCTGACCGTCAAAGGGATGACGCGACCGGCAGCTGAACAGATTGTTCGGTATTTCGGCGAGGAGGAATCCACGTGAAAAAACGGTTGTCATCGTGGTTTGGACGGCTGTCAGGTCAGCCGCTGGATTGGCGCGGCGTCGTCGCGGCGGCGACGGCGGTGGTGCGCACGATTGCGCGGGATCGCGTGTTTGTGTACGCCGGACAGGCGGCGATGATGCTGCTCATTTCGCTGTTTCCGTTTATTATGCTGTTGTCTTCGCTTGTGCAGTACGTCCTGCCGTGGACGCAGGCGGAGCTGCAGGAGATCCTGCTGTCGCTGGATATCAGCGAGCAGAGTCTGGGCTTTTTGTCCGACCTGGCAGAGGAGTTGTTTCATCCGCCGACGGTATCGGTCATCTCCATTACGGCGATCACGTCGCTGTGGTCGGCGTCGCGCGGTATCAACGCGGTGCGGTGGGGCATCCGCACGATGTACCGCACGCCGTATAAGCATAACTTCCTGTATCACACCGCCGTTTCGTTGTTGTACACCGTGGCGCTTTTCGGAATGCTGATCGTGCTGTTGGTGTTGGTGGTGTTCGGACAACTGCTGTTGGAGGCTATCCGCACGCATTTTGAGTGGCTGGCCGCACCGGTGGCGTTTGTGCTGCAATTCCGTACGCTGATCTTGCTGGTGTTGCTGACTTTGTTTTTTATGCTGCTGTATCGGGTGTTACCCGGACAAAAACTCTCTTTCAAAGCACAGTTTCCGGGGGCGCTGTTTGCGGCGGTCGGCTGGTTGCTGTTCTCGTTTGCGTTTTCGCTATATATTCAAAATTTTGCCAATTATTCGTTTATTTATGGTTCGCTGACGGCGGTGGTATTGCTGCTTTTGTGGCTGTACGCCTGTATGGCTATTTTGCTGTTGGGAGCAGAGGTCAACGCGTATCTGCTGCGACTTCGTCAACCCATCCCGCCCCGTCGCAACCGTCACAAGGAGGAATCGATCGATGGCACAGATCCGTCTTGATAAACTGGCCGCCGCCACCTTTGGCGTGAGCGAGACCGAGGCCGCCGCGCTGATTATGGAAGGGCGCGTGTGGATCGGTGAAACGCCGGCGGACAAAGCCGGCACACAGGTGCCCGACACCACCGTGCTGACGCTGCGGGAAAAGGCCAAAAAATACGCCAGCCGTTCCGGCTATAAGCTGGAGCGCGCGTTGGATGTATGGGGGATCGATCCATCCGGACGCACGGTGTGCGATATCGGTGCCTCCAACGGCGGATTTACCGATTGTCTGCTGCAACGCGGCGCCGCGCGCGTGTTTGCGGTGGACGTCGCCTACGGCATTCTGGAATGGCGCCTACGCTGTGACGAGCGCGTGACTGTGCTGGAACGCACCAACGCGCGCTATCTCACTCCCGAAACGCTGGGAGGCACCATTTGCGATATGGTGACGGCTGACGTGTCGTTTATTTCGCTGAAAAAGATCTTCGGTGCGATGGATGCGGTGCTGTCGCCGCATGGTGAGGCGGTAACGCTCATCAAGCCGCAGTTTGAAGCGCCGCAAAAAGCGCTTGGTAAAAACGGCATCGTCAAGGATCCGTCCATTTTGCCGGCGTTGTTTCTCTCGATCGCCGAGTCGGCGGCGGAAAACGGTTTGTACTTACAGGCGCTGACGGTCTCGCCCATACACGGCACCAACGGCAACGTGGAATATTTGGCGCGTTGGTCGCGTACGGATGAGAAAAGCGCAGAAGAACGGGAACAAATGGCGCACGCGGTGCTGTCGCTGTCGCCCGATCTCTAAAATCAGCAAAAAGTGTTGCATTTCTGCAATAAATAGGTATAATAAAAGACAGAAACGTGTTTCTGTCTTTTATTTTTAAGGAGTGGAGCTTATGGCAGAACAATTTTTGCGTCGTACGTGGGCGGAGATCGATCTGGATGCGTTACGGCAAAATTTCGAGAATATTCGCTGTCACGTCACGGCCGGTTGTCGCACGATGGCGATCGTCAAGGCAAACGCCTACGGACACGGCGTCAGCCGTTGCGCGCAGGTGCTGGCGGATGCCGGTGCGGATTGGTTTGGCGTCTCCAACGTGGAGGAAGCGATCGAGCTGCGTCGGTTGGGCATCGCACAGCCCATCTTGATTTTGTCCTACACCCCGCCGCAGCAGGCGGCGGTGCTGGCGCGGTACGATATTACGCAGACGGTGGTGTCGGCGGATCACGCCGCCGAGTTGTCGGCGGCGGCGGTGGAAGCCGGTGTTTCGCTGGCGGTGCATATCGCGGTGGACACCGGTATGACGCGCGTGGGATTTCCGTATAACGCGTCCTCTACCGAGGAAGATATTGCCGCGGCGTGCGCGCTGCCGGCGCTCAAAGCAACCGGCATATTTACGCATTTTGCGGTGGCGGACGAACCGGACGGCGAGGCGTTTACGCGTGAGCAATATGCGCGTTTTATGCGGCTGACCGAGGCGTTGGCTGCTCGTGGGATCGTGTTTGAGCTGCGGCATTGCTGCAACAGTGCCGCAACGGTGCGGTTTCCGGATATGCATCTCGATATGGTACGCCCGGGCCTGATTATGTACGGTCTGATGCCGGACAGCACGATGCGCTCGTCCCTGCAGCTTTCGCCGGTAATGTCTCTGAAAACCGCGGTGTCACAGGTAAAATCGGTGGCAGCCGGTGAGACGGTCAGCTACGGACGTACGTATACCGCGCCGACCAATATCCGCACGGCGACGGTGGCGATCGGGTATGCGGACGGCTTCCCGCGCGGTGGCGGCGATCGCCACGTGATGTTGCGCGGCAAGCTGGTGCCGGTGATCGGCCGCGTGTGTATGGATCAGACGGTATTGGACGCCAGCGCGGTGGAGCAAGCCGCCGCCGGTGACGTGGCGTTGATTTTTGGCAGAGACGGCGAAAACGTCCGTCCGGTCGAAGCCTACGCCGCGGAGTGCGATACCATTCATTACGAGATCATTTGCGCCGTCGGCAGACGTGTGCCCCGTATTTTTGTGCAGGGCGGCACCGCTATCGACGAGCAAAACGAATTACTGGATTGATAAGGAGTAGTGTGATGTCGGATTTTGTCAAATTGCCGGTGCGGCGGGATATTCAGGTGGATTATCTCGTGACCGTACACTATTTTGAATACAGCAAGGATTTTGAATTCGATCCCGAGCGCCACGATTTCTGGGAACTTGTATATATGGATAAAGGGGAGGGCACCGTCTTTTCGGACGACGTGCGGTACTCGCTTCGTCAGGGCGAGTTGTTTATCCACAAGCCCAACGAGTTGCACGCCACCTATGCCAACGGCGTGGTGGCGCCCAATATCGTGATCGTGTCGTTTGGCTGCGATTCGCCGGTGATGGATTTCTTTAAGTCCAACCAACGACTGACCGTAAACGACGCCGAACGGGCGATTTTGGCGGATATCGTGCGCGAATCCCAGCGCACCTTCTCTACGCCGCTCGGCGATCCGTATACCAAGGGCCTGGAGGTGGCAGAGGACGCGCCGGTCGGCGGCGAGCAATCGGTGGTCAACCTGCTCGAGCAGTTGCTTGTTCGTCTGCACCGCCGTTTGAATGCGGACGAGCGTGACGTGCGCCTGCACTCGTCGGTGCGTCTGCGCGTGGAAAACGAGATTGTCCAGCGCATCATCGATTATATGCGCGAGAACATCGGCAACAGCCTGTCGTTTGCGCAGGTCTGCCATTTCTCCGCCCAAAGCTCCACCACGCTGAAAACGATGTTTAAGTCCTCGACCGGACTGGGCGTGATGGAATACTACCGTCTGCTGAAAATTGACGAGGCCAAGCGGATGATGCGCGAGGGATCGCGCAACATCACCCAGATCGCCGATCAACTCGGCTACACGTCGGTACATTATTTCTCCCGCCACTTTAAGCAGGTCACCGGTATGAACGCCAGCGAATACCTGCTCTCCATCCAAGCGAAATAAAGGAGTTCGTTATGAGTTTTGTCCATCTGCACGTGCATAGTGAATACAGCCTTTTGGACGGCGCTTGCCGCATCAAAGGGTTGGTTTCGCGCGCCAAGGAACTGGGTCAAACGGCTGTCGCCGTTACCGACCACGGCGCGATGTATGGTGCGGTGGATTTTTATAAGGAAGCCAAAAAGCAAGGCATTCACCCGATCATCGGCTGTGAGGTGTACGTCGCACCGCGGACACGGTTTGATAAGGTACACGGCTTGGATAATGCCTATCATCATCTGGTGCTGTTGTGCGAAAACGCCACCGGCTACCGCAACTTGATCGCGTTGGTCTCTGCCGCGTGGACCGAGGGGTTCTACGGCAAACCGCGCATCGACCGCGATCTGCTGGTCGAGCATCACGAGGGACTGATCGCGCTGTCGGCGTGTCTGGCGGGCGAAATTCCGCAGGCGCTGCTCCGCGGCGACTACGAAGCGGCCAAGCAGTCGGCGAAATGGTACGCCGATCTGTTTGGAGAAGATCGTTTCTATATTGAACTGCAAGACCACGGTATCGACGAGCAGAAAAAGATTCTGCCGTCGCTTCTCCGTCTGGCTGAGGATTTGCGGCTGCCGTTGGTGGCCACCAACGATGCGCACTATCTTACCCGCGCGGACGCGGATATGCAAAAGATGCTTCTGTGCATCGGCACCAACAGCACGCTGGAAAATCCCTCGATGGAATTTGCCACCGAGGAATTCTACCTCAAGTCCGAGGAGGAAATGCGCGCGCTGTTTCCGCAGGTGCCGGAGGCCATTGAGAATACCGCGCGCATCGCCGCACGCTGTCGGTTTGATTTTGATTTCGGCAACACCAAGCTGCCGATTTTCACACCGCCCACCGGCGAGCAATCGCAGCCGTATTTCCGCCGCCTGTGTCGAGAGGGCTTGGTGCGCCGGTATGGCACGCCGACTCCCGAAATGGAGGATCGGTTGGAATACGAGATGCAGACCATCGAGAAGATGGGCTATGTCAACTACTATTTGATTGTCAACGATTACGTGCAGTTTGCCAAAACGCACGACATTCCGGTCGGTCCCGGACGTGGCTCCGGCGCCGGTAGTTTGTGTGCGTATTGTGTCGGCATCACCGACGTCGATCCGCTGAAATACGATCTGCTGTTTGAGCGATTTTTGAATCCCGAGCGCGTCAGTATGCCCGACTTTGACGTGGATTTCAGCGACGCCAAACGTCAGCAGGTGGTCGATTACGTGATTCGCCGCTACGGCGCGGATCACGTGGCGCAGATCGTCACCTTCGGAACGCTCAAGGCGCGCGCCGCCATTCGCGACGTCGGTCGCGCGATGGGCGTGCCGTATGCGGTGACCGATCGCGTGGCGAAGCTGGTGCCCAATGAACTGAAAATGACGCTGGAAAAGGCGCTCGACAGCTCCAAGCAGCTTCGCGAGCTGACCGAGAGCGAGCCGCAGATCCAAGCGCTTGTGGATATGGCGCGCCGCGTGGAAGGAATGCCGCGCCACGCCTCCACCCACGCGGCCGGCGTGGTCATCACCGCCGAGCCGGTGGATCATTACGTGCCGTTGTGTGTCAACGGCGATCTGGTCGCCACGCAGTACACAATGACGGTACTGGAGGAACTGGGTCTGCTCAAAATGGATTTTTTGGGGCTTTCCAACCTCTCGATTATCGAGGAGGCGGAGCGCCTTATTCGGAAACGCGAGCCGGACTTTAATATCGAAACGGTGCCGGACGACGATCCGGCGGTGTATGCGATGCTGACCGCCGGCAACTGTGAGGGCGTGTTCCAGCTGGAATCCGCCGGTATGCGCCGCCTGCTTTCGCAGATGAAACCGCGGAATTTGGAGGATCTCATTGCGGCTATTTCGCTGTATCGCCCCGGTCCGATGGATTCCATTCCCACCTATATCCGCAACCGTCAGCATCCGGAACGGATGAAATTTCTGCATCCGATGCTCGAGCCGATTCTCGGGGTGACCTGCGGCGTGGCGGTGTATCAGGAACAGGTTATGCAAATTTTCCGGTCGTTGGCCGGTTACTCGCTCGGTCGCGCGGATATCGTGCGGCGCGCGATGTCCAAGAAAAAGCACGACGTGATGGAAAAAGAGCGAGAGGTGTTTATTCACGGTCTGACCGACGAAACGGGGCGCGTGACGGTGGACGGCTGCGTCCGTCGCGGCGTGCCGGCGGCGGTCGCCAACCAATTGTTTGACGAGCTGACCGCGTTTGCGTCGTACGCGTTTAACAAATCCCATGCTGCTTGTTACGCGGTGGTGGCGTACCGCACCGCGTATCTCAAGTGCAAATACCCCAAAGAATATATGGCGGCGTTGCTGACCAATGCGTTGTTTGAAGGCAAGGTCGTGCGCTATATCGGCGAATGCAGCCGCATCGGATTGTCGGTGTTGCCGCCCAGTGTCAACGAGAGCTACGCCGATTTTGCCGTTGAGGGCGAATGCCTGCGGTTTGGTCTGCTGGCGGTCAAGAATATCGGCCGTGCGGCGCTGGATCGCTTGGTGGAGGAGCGCCGCGCAGGCGGTAAATTTACCTCGTTTGCGTCGTTTGTGCGACGTATGATTCCGTATGCGGAATTTAACCGTCGCGCATTGGAAAGCCTAATCAAGTGCGGTGCGTTGGACGGTCTGGACGCCAACCGCCGCCAGATGCTGGAGCAGTATACTGTGCTGGCGGATGCGGTGGAGGACGACCGCCGCCGCAATATCGAAGGACAACTGGGGTTGTTTGACGATGGCGGGGAGGACTCGCCGGCGGATCCGCCGCTTTCTCCGCGTGAGGATTTCCCGTTGCCGGAGCGTCTGGCGATGGAAAAAGAGGTGACCGGATTGTATTTGTCCGGCCATCCGTTGTCGCCGTATTTGCCGTTTTATGAGGACACGCGCCTGTGTACCTCCGATCTGCTGACCGGCGAGGACGCCGAGGAGCGAGAGGGCGAGCGCGTGACGCTTCTGGCGCTGGTGTCCGCGCTGAAAGCGCGTACCACCAAGCAGAACGCTATGATGGCAACGGCGGTGTTGGAGGATTATTACGGCTCGATCGAGGCGTTGGTATTCCCGAAACCGTTTGAGCAGTATGGCGCGCTACTCCGCTCGGAGCAACCACTTTTGATCCGCGGTCGCCTGAACGTGCGTGAGGACGAAGCGCCGAAGCTGGTGGTGGAGGGGGTGTTCCCGTTGCCGCCGCAGGGCATGGATCTGCCCAACGAAGCGTTTGACGAGCGCACATTCCGCCGTATCGCGCCACAATCGGCACCGACCGCGGTGCGAACACCGACGGCGGCGGTGGATACCCCCAGCCCGAAGCACGGCGTGTATCTGCGCGTGCCGAGTGCAGAGAGTGTCGAGTGGAAGCGAGTGCAACCGGTCTTGCAGTTGTTTAACGGTCAGGAGCCGCTGTATATCCGTTTCAGCGACACCGGAAAAATGGTCCGCGCGCCGCAATCGTTGTTTGTGGAACCGACGCCGGAACTGCTGACCGAACTGGCTCGCCTGCTCGGAAAAGAGAACGTGGCACGCATTCGCTGACAAAATGTGACCGATTTGGCAAAAAAACGGTTGAATTGGTCAAAAATACGCCTTGAATTGCAGGCTTTCGGAATGGTATAATAAAATTCCGAATAAAGATCGGTTCTCATGGGAGGATACAATGGCCATTAAAAAAATCGGAGTACTCACCAGTGGCGGCGATGCCCCCGGTATGAACGCGGCTGTGCGTGCGGTTGTTCGTACGGCGCTCAACCGTGGCTTGCAGGTCGTCGGTATATACGGCGGTTACGACGGACTCATCACGGGCGACATCCGTGAGATGAATCTGCGAAGCGTCGCCAATATCATCAATCGCGGCGGTACCATTCTCGGATCGGCGCGTAGTCCGGAATTCCGCACCGAAGAAGGTATGCAGAAGGCGATCAAGCAATGCCTTTCGCACGAGATCGACGGTCTGGTCGTCATCGGCGGTGACGGCTCGTTCCGTGGTGCGCAGGATATGACGCGCCGTGGTTTTCCGTGCATCGGTATTCCCGGCACGATCGATAACGACATTTCTTGCTGTGAGCATACCATCGGTTACGATACGGCGCTCAACACGTGTATGGAACTGTGCGATAAACTGCGCGATACGATGCAGTCGCACGGTCGATGCAGCGTGGTGGAGGTTATGGGTCGCCATGCCGGCTATATTGCGCTAAACGTGGGCATTGCCATCGGTGCGACCAGCATTTTGCTGCCGGAGATCGCGTTTGATTTCCAAAAAGACGTGATCGATCGCATGGAGGAGGCCAAATCGACCGGTAAGAACGATTTTATCGTTGTGGTGGCCGAGGGCGTCGGTCATGCCGAGGAAATGGCCAAGCAGATTCAAGAGATCACCGGCATTGAAACGCGCGCGACGATTCTGGGTCACGTTCAGCGCGGCGGCACGCCGACGCTGTTTGATCGCGTGCTGGCTTCCCGTATGGGTGCGCGTGCCGTGGAACTGCTGATAGAGGGCAAGTCCAACCGCGTGGTGGCCGAACAGGTCGGTCGCATCGTGGACTTTGATATCGAGCAGGCGCTTTCGATGAAAAAGACGTTGGATATGGATCTCTACCGCATGGCGTTGGAAATCTCGATGTAACACAAAGTAAAAGAAGAGAACGACATAGGATCGCACATCTAAGGACAGTAAAAGAGCTGTGTAGAAAATTTCTACACAGCTCTTATTTTTTCTTATACCATTTTTACAGTTCTTTAGGGTACAGCCCTTGGGTTGTCCGCTTCTTTTTTTATAACATTTTTCGGATTTCCTTGGCCAGATAAAACGATCCGGCTACAACAAGGGGTAGGTTTTGGTCTTTCGCAAGCCGTCTGGCTTGTTCAAACGCGATCTGTGGGTCCGATTGCACGATCGCGTGAGGATAATACGCCGCCAGTTCGGTGGCCGGCAACGCGCGGTCAGGGTGATCTGGTGTACAGCAAATAACCTTGTCAGCCAGAGGAGCGAGGAGCGCCGCGCAGGCGGCCACGTTTTTGTCGGCGAGCATACCGGTGAGCAGAATTACGGGGGTATCCGGCCAGCAGAAACGGATGGTGTGGGCGAGTGCCGCCACTCCTTGCGGATTGTGCGCCCCGTCCAGTAACAACGGGATTTCGCGGTCTAATCGCTCTTGCCGGCAGGGCAAAACGGCGACCGCCAGTCCCTGCCGGATCGCCGCTTCGGAAATGGCGAAACCCTGCTCGTTGAGTGCGGCGATCGTTTCGATTGCTGTCTGTGCATTTGTTTGTTGATGTGCGCCTTGCATAGCAAGGGAATAGCCTTTACAGTCGGTGTTCGCAACGCGGACGGATAATCCCAACGCAGCCGCCTCTTTTTGAAGCGCAGAAAGCGCTTCGGACGCTTGTTCGGCGGCGCTGATAACGGCTTTGCAGCCGGATTGGATGATGCCGGCTTTCTGATAAGCGATCGCTTGCAGCGTATCGCCGAGCAGTTGGGTGTGATCCAAAGCGATCGGAGTAAACACCGCGGCGAGTGGTGCGGAAAACACGTTGGTAGCGTCCTCGCGACCGCCCAATCCGCACTCGATAACGGCCAGATCCACCTGTTCGCGTACAAACCAACAAATCGCTAACGCGGTGGTGAATTCGAATTCCGTCAGTTCGGCGCCGACGATTTTCAGCTCGTCGGTCAATGCCGCCAGCGCATCCGGCGGTATCGGTGCGCCGTCGATGGAAATGGTATCCGCCAACGAGGTGACGGCAGGAGAGGTATACAGACCGACCTGATAGCCGGCGGCGGTGGCGATGCACCGGATCATTTCCGCCGTCGAGCCTTTGCCGTTGGTGCCGGCAATGTGAACGATACGCAGGCGCTCCTGCGGCTCGCCGAGCGCCGAAAGCGCGGCACGAATGCGCGTGAGTCCCGGCTGAATCCCGCGTTTTTGCAGACCTTGAATATAGGTAAGCGCCTGTTGCTCGGTCATATCATCCCCTCCTTCCAAATAGGTATTATATAAGAACTTTCCTCCTTTGTAAAGAGTCGACTGCGTCGTGTTCGGCATTTTCGAAAAAAAGCAAACATTTGTTCGATTTTTTTCGAAAAACGGTTGATTTTTGGATTTTCATCCGCTATAATAGGAGACGGAAATAAAAATTCGGAGGGCGAGTGTTATGGCAGAAAAGAAAAAGGCAGCAACCGCTTCGGTTGCGGAATCGAAACAAAAAGCGTTGGAAATGGCGATGCAGCAGATCGAGAAAAGCTTCGGTAAGGGCTCGATCATGCGGCTGGGAGATAACGCTCATATGCAAGTGGATGCAATCCCGACCGGTTCACTGATGCTGGACCGTGCGCTGGGCATCGGTGGTCTGCCGCGCGGTCGTATCGTGGAGATCTACGGTCCGGAGGCGTCGGGTAAGACGACGCTGGCGCTTCACGCCGTTGCAGAGGCGCAAAAGCTGAGCAAGGAAACCGGCGAAGTAGCGGCGTATATCGACGTGGAGCATGCGCTGGATCCGATCTATGCGAAGGCGCTCGGCGTGGATATCGATTCGTTGCTGGTCTCCCAGCCGGATTCGGCGGAGCAGGCGTTGGAAATTGCTGAAAACCTCATTCGTTCGGGAGCGGTGTCCATTTTGGTCATCGACTCGGTGGCGGCACTGGTGCCGCGCGCGGAGATCGAGGGCGATATGGGCGATGCGCACGTCGGCTTACAGGCGCGTATGATGTCGCAGGCGATGCGCAAACTCGCCGGCGTGGTGTCCAAGGCGAACTGTGTGGCGGTGTTTATCAACCAGCTTCGCTTGAAGGTTGGCGTGGTCTACGGCAATCCGGAGGTCACCGCCGGCGGTAACGCGCTGAAATACTACGCGTCGGTGCGCTTGGACGTGCGCCGCGCCGAAACGCTCAAAGCCAGCGGTCAGGCGTACGGCTCGCACACCCGCGTTAAGGTCGTGAAAAACAAGGTGGCGCCGCCGTTTAAAGAGGCGGAGTTTGATATCATCTACGGCGAAGGCATTTCGCGTATGGGCGAATTGCTGGATCTGGCGGTGGATATGGATATCATTGTCAAGTCGGGTGCCTGGTTCTCGTATGGTGAGAATCGCATCGCGCAGGGTCGCGATAACGCCCGCGAATATTTGAAGAATAATCCGGATGTTGCCGCCGAAGTGGAGGCAAAGGTCAAGGAAATGCTCAGCCGTCAGGATGCCAAGGAAAAGGAATCCGAAACGGTCGCCAAAGCGCAGACGGCGGTGGAAATTCCGATTGAGGATGCGCCGCGCGTAACGGCTGCGCAGGCGAAAGCCAGCATCGACATCGTGGTTGAGGATTGATCGGATGACGGAGTATAAAATCACCGCGCTGCGCAAGCAGCGCGGTGCGTTGTATATAGTGGAACGCGACGGCGAGCCGTCGGTCGAGCTGGATCGTCGCACGGTGGACGAGTGCGGCGTGGGCGTCGGCTCGGTGCTGACCGAGGGCGAATGGGAGAAACTGTGCGAGTTGTCTGCCGCCGGTCGCGCGCGCGAACGGGCGCTGTGGTTGCTGTCGCAACGGGATTATTCGCAAAAAGGGTTGGTGCGCAAGCTGCGCGAGACCACCGATCGCGACCGCGCTGAGTCGGTGGCGGAACGAATGGCGGAGTTGGGGCTGGTCAACGACGAACGGTATGCCGAGCGTCTGGCACGCGAGTTGTGTCTGGTGCGGCATTACCCGACACGCCGTGCCGCGCAAAAAATGGCGGAAAAAGGACTTTCTCGCGAGTGGATCGAGCTGGCGTTTGAAACGATCGGCGCAGACGACGTGCAGGCGGCTCTTGCACATCTCAACAAGTTGTGTTATAATGATACGGATAACGATGCCGAGCGCCGCAAGCTTTGTGAAAAGCTGGTGCGTTTTGGCTTTTCCTATGACGCCGTCCGCAGTGCGGCGCGGCAACTTGACGAAGAAAGGGATTGACGTCTGTGGCAATGGATTTTACGGTCGGCGTGGTATCGCTCGGCTGTCCGAAAAACCAAATGGATGCGGAGTTGATGCTCGCAAAATTGCGAGCTGCCGGCATTCCGATCAAAGCGGATGCGGCGTTGGCGGACGTGGTGATCATCAACACGTGCGGCTTTATTGCCGATGCCAAGCAGGAATCCATTGAACAGATTTTGGAATTTGCCCAGCTGAAAAAAGAGGGGCAGATCAAAAAGATCATCGTGACCGGTTGTATGGCGCAGCGCTATCAGCAGGAGGTTGCGGATGAACTGCCGGAGTGCGACGCGGTGTTGGGCTTGGGCGCCAATGAGGATATCGTGGACGCGGTGCGCCGCGTGATGCGCGGAGACCGCGTGACCGCGTTTCCGGATATTGCGTGCTGGCAGTTAGACGGTGATCGCGTACAGACCACGCCGCATTTCTTTGCGTATTTGCGCATTGCGGATGGTTGCGACAACTGCTGCACCTACTGCGCGATCCCGCATATTCGCGGCCGGTTCCGCAGCCGCACGATCGAGAGCATCGTGGAGGAAGCGGCCAAACTGGCGGCCGCCGGCGTGCGCGAATTGGTGCTGGTTGCGCAGGATACCACTATGTACGGCATCGATCTGTACGGAGAGGTGCGACTGCCGCAGTTACTGCGGGAACTGTGCAAGATCGAGGGACTGCATTGGATCCGAATGCTGTACAGCTATCCGGAGCGCATTACCGAGGAATTGCTGGACGTGATGGCGAGCGAGCCGAAGCTGGTCAAGTATCTGGATATGCCGATCCAGCACGCCAGTCAGCCGGTGCTTCGCGCGATGAATCGTCCCGGCGACGCCGCTACGCTGACGGCGCTGATGGCGCATATCCGCGATCGTTTGCCCGGCGTGGTGCTTCGCACCACCGTGATGACCGGATTCCCCGGCGAAACGGAAGAGGATTTTGAAACGCTCTGCACGTTTTTGAAGGCCGCCAACTTCGAGCGCCTCGGTTGCTTCGCGTATTCAGCGGAGGATGGCACCGTGGCGGGCGAAATGGACGGGCAAATTCCCGAAGAGATCAAGCAAAAACGCCGCGAGATCGTGATGGATCGTCAGATGGAGCGTATGGATATCTACCAGCAATCGCAGGTCGGCAAAACCGTCGAGGTGTTGGTGGAAAGCCTCGACCGCTACGCAGAGTGCTGGTTTGGTCGGACCGCCGGCGACGCGCCGGATATCGATTGCAAGGTGTTTTTCACCACGCCGGTGCGCGTGGAAGCGGGCGATTTCGTGCAGGTGGCGATCACCGACACGATGGACGCCGATTTGATTGGTGAGGTGGTAGTATGAGCATGAACTTACCGAATAAATTGACCGTTTTGCGCATTTTAATGGTGCCGCTGTATCTGGTGCTGTTTATGTGGCCGTTTCCGTGTCATTATCTGTTGGCGCTTTTGGTGTTTATCGCCGCCTCGCTGACCGATCTGTTTGACGGCAAGATTGCCCGCGAACAGCATCTGGTCACCAATTTGGGTAAATTTCTCGATCCCATCGCCGATAAAGTGCTGACCACGGCCGCGTTTGTGGGTATTTTGGCGGCAGCCGGCGGCGGATTTGCGTGGATCTGGATGTGGTGCTTGATGCTCATCCTGACGCGCGAGTTTGTGGTGGCGACCATTCGGATGATGGCGGCCAGCGGCGGCGAAGTAGTCGCGGCGGATCAATGGGGCAAGGTCAAGACCGTAATGCAATACGTGGTCATTATCTATATGCTGGTGTTGCTGGAACTTGGCAGCTGGGGCATCGACTGGTTGTCGGGCGTGCTGCAGATCGGTCTGGTTATTGGTATGCTTCTGATGATCGTGACCACCGTGGCGACGGTCATTTCCGGTTACCGCTACGTGGTGCAAAATTGGCATTTTATGAAGGAGGACGAGTAAATGGCACGTCGTGATAAGGACAATTACTATCTGGATATTGCGGAGATGGTTGCCCAGCGCGGTACCTGCCTCCGTAAGCTGTACGGTGCGGTCATCGTCAACAACGACGAGATCATTTCCACCGGTTACGTCGGCGCGCCTCGCGGCCGCAAAAATTGCACCGACCTCGGTCGTTGCATTCGCGCGGAGCTGGGCATTCCGCGCGGCGAGCGTTACGAGATCTGCCGTTCGGTCCACGCGGAGGCGAACGCCATCATCAGCGCGGCGCGTGAAAAAATGCTTGGTGCGACGCTGTATTTGGTGGGGTTGGAGGTTTCCGATCGAAGCTACGTGGCAAACGCGTCCTGCTGTTCGATGTGCAAACGCATGGTGATCAATGCCGGCATCGAGCGTGTGATTATCCGTGACGATTACGAAAACTACCGCATCGTCAACGTCAACGATTGGATCGAGGACGACGAGTCGTTGATCGGCACGTTTGGCTATTAATACTTGACTTTTTGGGAAACTCTGCATATAATACTAATGTGAAATGCAACGAGAGGGAGAAGTACCCGTTCTCCGATCCGACAGAGAAGGTCGTCACAGGCTGGAAGCGACCGCGGAGAGGCACGGCGAAATGCACCCTTAAGCACGCGGAGGGAAATCGCAGTATCTCCGTGCGGCAGATCCCCGTTACCGGATCAGGGAATGTTCGTTCCCGTTTGAGTGAGAAATCGGAGTGGAACCGCGAGTTTATCGCCTCCGTTGCGCAACGGCGCAACGGAGGTGTTTTTTATTTTGAAAGGGGAGAAACGATGTTTAGGCAACTGAAAGCGGATATAGCGGTCGTACGCGAACGCGACGCCGCGGCACGCAGTAACGTGGAAATTCTGCTTTTGTATAACGGCTTAAAAGCCATTCGCGCGCATCGTCGTGCCCATTGGTTATACCGGCACAAATGGTATTTCTGGGCGCGCGCCAACTCGCAGCGGATCGTGCGCCGTACCGGCATTGAGATCCACCCAGGTGCGACCTTGGGAGACGGCCTGTTTATCGATCACGGCGTGGGCGTGGTGATTGGCGAGACCACCGTGGTGGGCGAGAACTGTACCATTTATCAGGGAGTCACGCTGGGCGGTACCGGCAAGGACAAAGGTGCCAAGCGTCACCCGACGATCGGCGATAACGTGATGATTGGCGCCGGCGCCAAGGTGCTCGGTCCCATCACGATCGGCAACAACGTGCGTATCGCCGCCGGTGCGGTGGTGTTGTCGGACGTGCCGGATAACTGTACGGTGGTGGGCGTGCCCGCCCGCATTGTGCGCCGAAACGGCGAGAAGATCTCGGCCGGCGATCTCGATCAGGTGCACATTCCCGATCCGGTCTCGCAAGAGCTGTGCCGCTTGAATGTGGAGATCGAACGCCTCAAAAAAGCCAACAAAACCGAAGAATAAGGAGATATTCAGATGAAAATTTTCAATACGTTGACCCGTCAACTGGAAGAACTGGTGCCGCAAAACGGCAATACGCTTAACGTTTATGCCTGCGGTCCGACCGTGTATAGCTATATCCACATCGGCAACGCGCGCATGCTGTGTGTGTTCGACGTGCTTCGTCGCTATTTGGAATGGCGCGGCTACGACGTGCGCTTTGTGCAGAATTTTACCGACATCGACGATAAAATCATCCGCCGCGCCAACGAGGAAAACGTCACCTACGACGTGATCTCCGAGCGCTACATCGCTGAGTATTGGAAAGATGCGGACGGTTTGGGCATTCGCCGCGCGACGGTGCATCCGCGTGCAACCGAAAACATCGACGAAATGATCGATATTATCTCTACCTTGATCGACAAAGGCTATGCCTACGCGACCGAGGAGGGCGACGTGTATTTCCGCACTAAGCAGGACGGCGGATATGGTAAACTATCCCATCTGCCGCTGGATGATCTGATGGCCGGTGCGCGCATCGACGTGACCGATACCAAGGAGGATGCGGTGGATTTCGCGCTGTGGAAATCCGCCAAACCGGGCGAGCCGTACTGGGAGTCGCCGTGGGGACACGGTCGTCCCGGTTGGCACATCGAGTGCTCGGCCATGTGCCGTCGATACCTTGGCACCACCATCGACCTGCACTGCGGCGGTCAGGATCTGATCTTCCCGCATCACGAAAACGAGATCGCCCAGAGCGAATGCTGCAACGGTGCGCCGTTTGCGCGCTACTGGATGCATAACGGTCACGTAAACGTGGATAATAAGAAAATGTCCAAGTCGCTTGGCAATTTCTTTAATGTTCGTGACGTGGCCGAGCGCCACGGCTATGAGCCGATCCGCTTCTTCCTGATCTCCAGTTCTTACCGCAGCCCTGTCAACTATACCGCCGATTCCATCGCGCAGGCGGAGGCGGCGCTGGAGCGTCTGTATAACTGCAAGAGTGCGCTGGAATTTGCGCGTGATAACGCCGCCGAGACCGGTGTGGTTTCGGCCGATCTGCAGGAGAAATTGGACGGCTTCAAGGCGCGGTTTATTGCCGTCATGGACGACGATCTTAACACCGCCGACGGTATTTCGGTGCTGTTTGAATTGGTTAAGGAAGCCAATCTGCGCGTGGCGGCCGGTGTCTGCCGCGCGGATGCCGAGGCGATGCTGGCGCTGATGGCGGAACTTGCCGAGGTGCTCGGTCTGCTGTACAGCCGTCAGGAGCAGTCGCTGGACGCGGAGGTAGAGGCGTTGATTGAAGCGCGCAGCGTCGCTCGCAAAGAGAAGAACTGGGCGGAGGCGGATCGCATCCGCGATAAGCTGAAAGAGATGAACATTGTGCTGGAGGATACGCCGCAGGGCGTCAAGTGGCACAAAGCTTGATAACAAGGAGGACGTGTGATGGTTCAAGATATGAACAAGGCCTCGTTTGAGGCGGCGGTGGCGGCCGGCAAGCCGCTGGTCGTGGATTTTTACGCCGATTGGTGCGGTCCTTGCAAGATGCTGGCGCCTATCGTGGAGCAGGCGGCGGACGCCTATCCGCAGGTGACCTTTGGTCGCGTCAACGTGGATGCGGTGCCGGAGCTGGCGATGATGTTCGGTATCCAGAGCATTCCGCTGGTTATTCTGTTTCAGGATGGCAAGCGCGTCAACGATCTGCTCGGCTACCGTCCGTACGACGAACTCGCCGCGGCGGTGGAAGAACTGCTGTGAACGGTTGTACGTTGTGTCCGCGACAATGCGGAGTGAAGCGCCCATCGTCGGTCTCCGACGGTGGGCCTTTCGGCGTGTGCGGAATGGGCACGCGACCGGTGGTGGCACGGGCGGCAGCACATTTTGGCGAGGAGCCGTGTATCAGCGGCACGCGTGGTTCGGGCACGGTGTTTTTCAGCGGTTGCACGCTTGGCTGCGTGTTTTGCCAGAACCGCGAGATCAGCGCCGAGTGCTTCGGTCGCGAGGTGACGGTGTTGCGGTTGCGGGCGATTTTTGACGAATTGATCGCGCAGGGCGTACATAATCTCAACTTGGTCAATCCCATGCATTTTACGCCGGCGGTTTTGGAGGCGTTGGAAACGCCGGTGCCGGTGCCGGTGGTGGTCAATACCGGCGGCTATGAACGCGTGGAAACGGTGCGTCGGTGGCGTGGTAAAGCCGATATTTGGCTGCCGGATATCAAGTATTTGGACGCGTCGCGCGCCGCGCGGTATTCGCGTGCGGCAAATTATCCGGAGACCGCGCAGGCGGCGATCGCCGAGATGGTGCGGCAGACGGGCGCGTGTGAGTTTGACGACGACGGAATGCTCAAAAAAGGCGTGGTGATCCGGCATTTGATGTTGCCGGGCGGTTTGGCGGACACGTGCCGCGTGATCGACTGGGTGGCCGACATGTTTGGCGACACGGTGCTGTTCTCACTGATGAGCCAGTACACGCCGTATCGACTGCCGGAGGGGTTTGCGGAGATCGACCGCCGGCTGACCACGCGCGAGTACACCCGCGCGATCGAGCATCTGCAAAAACGGGGTATCACCGCCGGATATACACAGGAGAAAAGTGCGGCTACCGATGCGGCGATACCATCCTTTGATCTGACCGGAGTATAAGCAAACGCGAAACGGCGCGACATCCGCAAGGGATGTCGCGCCATTTCTGTTTGTGGGATTACAGGCAGGTGTTGCAGGAGTTGCAGCCACAACCGTTGTTGTTGGCGGTACCGCAGTCGTCATCGACCAAGAGGATCAGGATGATGATGAAGAGGATCCACGTGCAGTCACCGGAGAAGAGATTACGCAGACACATAAGAGTTTTGCCTCCTTTCCTTGGCCGTTTCCGTTGAGGGATTTCGGCCTCTGTCAATATCAATCTATGCACGATCTTACGGGTGGTGCGAAATTTTTAAAAGTGGGCATTTGCCATTGACATGTAAAACGTTTTCTTATATAATTAATAAATATAGCCTTATTGTTTGGATTTTTGGTTAAATTGTAATTTTGCGTATACTACGCGAACAGGAGAGGATCGTATGAAAAGAATGGCAAAACGCGTGTTGGCGCTGATGTTGGTGGCGGTTATGTTGCTGACGACCGTGCCGTTTTCGGCGGCCGCGGCGTCGTATCCGGCGCCAAATGCCGCAGCGCTCAACTTTGGTTTTGAGCAGGGAAGCGACAAGCCGTCCGGTTGGACCTATCCCGGTAATGGTACGCTGTCGCTTTCGACGGATTGCCACGAGGGTAGCTATGCCGCTCAGTTGAAAAATGTGTATGGCACAGCCAATAATATATTGGAAAGTGCGGATTTTACGCTGATGGCGGGTGCCGATTATCAACTCTCCTTCTGGATTAAGACGGATATGGTTCATAGCGGTTATGTGGATGCGTTGATCGAGCAAAAGGGCGAAGACGGCGCGATCATCAAAACCACCGGTTTTGAGTGGCCTTACCGCATCTATGAAGATACCGATTGGCGCATGGTGCGTTTGTTTTTCACCGCCGTTGAGGGGGCGACCAATGCGTCGGTGCAGTTCCGCGTGATGGGTACGGCGACCACCGTCCTGCTGGACGATGTCAGCGTGATGCAGACGACACCGATCGCCAACTTCGATTTTGAGGAGTTGGATGCACGCGGGGAGATGGATTCTTGGTATCTGTCGGTAGCACGTAACAGCGCCAACGTCTTTCAGCAGGATACCACCCGTTTTCACAGCGGCCGTGCGAGCCTGTATACCGAGATCGATTCGATGGCTAGCGAGCGCCAGCTGGTTTCCTCTAAACTGCTGACACTGCAGAATACTTCTAATCGGATATACGAAGTATCGGCGTGGGTGTCTTCCCGCAATTGCGATGCGACCCTTTTGCGCTTTGAACTGTTGTATTACGATGAAAACGGCGCAAAGATCGGTGCGATGGAAGGTACGCAAACGACTTTAAACGCCGGCTCGACGGCCAGCGAATGGAAGCAGATCATTACCCGAAAGACCATTCCCGATAACGTGGTGTACGTGCGTCCGGTGTTTGTTTTTGCCGGTAACAAGGCCGAAATTTGGATTGACGACGTATTCGTTGATCTGGTGGAGGACGACAACGATATTGTGGCGGTGCACAACGATTTTCATGCGGTGGATCAGGATGGTAAGATTGCCGGTTGGGAGAAGGAAACGACCGGAACGGCTACCTTGGAGCAAAAAACGGATGCAACCGAGGGAACTTACGGTCATCTGTCGGTGACCGCCGGCACCGGTGCGATGAAATATACCACCAACGTGTTTGGTACCAATTATGAATATTCTATGGTCGTGCGCTATAAGAGCGATCTGATTACGAATGCGGTGCTGAAATTCTACGATTTCCAAAAAGACGAATACGTAGAGAAGCGGATCGAGGAGATCCTGCCGGCAACGGAAGCCGCTTGGCGGGAAGAAGTGATTGAATTTAATGCCCCGTCGGCGACCTTCTGTGAGATATTGCTTGGGCCGCAGGGCACCGGTACGTTGGACGTTTCTCAGTTGGTGATTTACCAGTCTGCCGATCCGGTAAAGCCGGATCCGGTGCGATTGACGGTATCGGCCGTTCACGGAGAAGTGAAGGATCTGATTTTTGATTTTGAGGCTACGCTGAATTTGGAGGAGGCGATTGCCGAACAATTTCCGATTCGGTTAAACGTATACACCAAAAATCAGCCGACACTGTATGCGATGGTGACGGCGCAGTTGCTGGATCACACCGATATGACGGCATGGCCGGTGGGAGAGGATTTCACTGTGTCTATGCGAGTGGAACTTCCCGATTATATGGTGGATGGCACGTATTCTCTGCAGTTGCCTACCGAACGGTTTACGGTTACCAACGAGGATGTTTACGAGAACCGTTTCCTGCATTTTACGGCTGTTAACGATCACGTGGCCGGACCGCTGGAAACGGCGTTGAGTATGAAAAACGACGAGATCGTTTATACCGTCAATGGGGACGTGCAATCAAAATTCTGGTTTGAATCAAGCTATTTGGAAGTTGCCGGTATGAAGACGATTTATCAATCCGGCATTGAAACGGTCGTTACGTTTGACGGGGATTTCAGCAGATTGTGGTTGTATAACGGCTTTAACTATGCGGAGTTTGACCGCCAGATATACGTGATGCTGTCTGCTGCTCCGGAAGCGAATTTCATTATTTCGCTCGGCGTTTACGCGCCGTCGTGGTGGTTGGATGCACATCCCGATGAACAGGTGTATCTCTCCGATAAAAATGACAATCTGACACCGTATGCAGCAGGCGGCGTTTCGTTTGGCAGCTCGCTGTGGTTGGAGGAATCCAACGCATTGATTGCGGAGATTCTGGATCATATGAAGAAGCAACCGTATTACTCGCACGTGGCGGGCATCCGGTTGGCCGCCGGCCGTACGGCGGAGATGTTCCCGTATGTAGAAGACGGCAAAATTACCGATTATTCGCCGGCGGCGCTTTCTTTCTTCAAAAACTGGGCGGCCGAGACCTACGGCTCACTGGACGCTTTGAATGCGGCGTGGGGGACGGAACTGTCTTCGTTTGATGAGATCACCCTGCCGACTTATGCAGAGTTTTCAGCGGATGGCGGATGGGGTTGTCTGCTCAATCCCGAAACACAGCAGAGAATCATCGATTATCGTCTGGTGCTGGATGAAATGACAGCCACCTGCTTGGAAACGTGGAGTGCGACCGTCAAAGAATGTACCGACCGAAAATTGATCGTTGGCACTTACTACGGTTATAACTTCAACGGTGCCGGCGGTACCGGTACCTCCCATACCGCTATGCAGCGCATTTTGACAAAGAACGATATCGATTTCTTTTGTGCGCCGCTTGGCTATAACGAGCGTCAACTGGGGCAGTCGTCCTTCTCGCAAGCGGTGCTCGATTCGATCCGTGCATATGGAAAGCTGGTGGTGAGCGAACAGGATAACCGATCGGTGCTGACCGGTCAGTTCGCAGGCGCCAGTTGGACCGACCGCGATAATTCGGTCGGTAATACGCATACGATGGATGAGACGTTACTGCAGGAAAAACGGGATTTTGCCTATAACCTGATTAACGGTAACGGACAATACCTGATGGATATGTACGACGGCGGCACACATGACCCGATGTTTTCCAAGCCGGTCGGCGGTTGGTGGGACGATCCGCAGGTATATGAGTTTACAAACGTAGCGGTGATGGAATCTCTGATTTCGGCCGGTACGGATAAGAGTTTAAAAAATGACATAGCGTTGATCGTGCCGGATGACTATTCAGGTTATTATCGCCCCGATTCTCAAAATGCCGTGGCGGTTGCACAGGGTATGTATCGGCAGCAGCGGCGGTATTTGGGTATATCCGGTGCGGGCTACGACGTGTATTCGCTCAGTGCTCTGGCGGATGGTAAGATGCCCGAGCACAAGATCAATATGTTTCTGACGTCGCATATGCTGACGTCGACGGAGCGTGCAGCGATTGATACCTATTGCAAAACAAACGACCAGATCAATGTGTTCTTCTATATGGACGGTGTGGGTGATGAGGATGGCTACGATCTGGCCAATATGACCGAGTTGACCGGCTTTGCGTTCGGCTTGAACGATCATACGGCCACCGGACAGGTGAAGATCACCAACGCCGATACCGTGTTGACTGCCGGGCTGATGGGTAAGAGTTTCGGTTTGTCTACGGCCGCCTCTATAAAATATTACGATCAAGAGATATACGTTGATGTGGCAGGGGATGACGATGCCGTTGTGCTCGGCACCCATCCGGAAACCGGCAACGTCGGTTTTGCGATGAAGGATATGGGAAATTGGACCAGCATCTATTCCTCGGCACCTCATCTGGCTGCGGGTATCTACCGCAATCTTTTGAATATGGCGGGCGCGCATATTTACTCCGATGATCCGTCGGATCTGATTTATGCGAACAGCGCCTATGTGGCGTTGCATTCCACGGTTTCCGGAGAAAAGACGATTCGTCTGCCGTCGAATTACGCGGTCTATGACGTGTATGAGCAGAAGATGGTCTCCTCCAATACCGACAGCGTCACGTTCTATAACAGAGCCAACGATACGCATCTGTTCCGTTTGATGCCGGCAGAAACCTATTCGCTTCTGTCGCATGTATCGGGCGGAAACGGCAATGTGTCCTTGGTTGGGGTGGAGCAGGTTTCGGCCGGCGCATCCAAAACGCTGACCTTTACGCCGGACGCCGGATACGTGCTGAAATCGGTGACGGTCAACGGTACGGCGGCAGCGGTTTCCGGCAACACACTGACGATTTCCAATATCCGTGAAAACACGACGGTGGTGGCAGAGTTTACTCCGGAAGCGTCCACTCGGGAATGGGTTTATACCTTTGATTCCGGTATGCTCCAAAACGGCTCGTTTGAAGAAAATTTGGATGGCTGGACCTTTAACGCCGACGCGGTCACCCGTGTCAACGACGGTATGGGCGATAGCTGGTATGGCATGAAGATCGATGCTTCAACCGGTATCCGCAGTGCGAATTCGGAACGGATCGCCGTTTCTCCGAACACCGAGTATTGCTTCAATTTTGCCTTGAAGGGTGATGCGGCGGCTGTCGGTCAGGTGCGTGCGGTGTTGTACGACGCCAACGACAAGATGGTTTGTTACGGTCAACCGTCCTTTATTCACCGTGTCCGTGCAGCCGGCGATGCGCCGGAGGAATGGACGGCATATACCAAATATTTTAAGACGACCCCGAACGCCGCATACGTGGTGTTTAGCCTGTATACGGAAAAAGGCGTGTTGTATTACGACAGCCTGTCGCTTACGCCGCACGAGCATGTCGATAACGACGGCGATGAATGGTGCGACGTGACCAATATGTACCACTTGCAGGAGAACACCTCAGTTATTTCCACGACCTCGGCATGCGGCTACGCGTTTGCGCAGAATCCGAGCCTGTTCGACGGTCGTTTTGATCTGGATACCAAGTTGATCGGTGTCAACGATATGCAAAACGCTAAGTGGGCAGAAAGAGAGGATGCCGACGGTTCCCGCCAGTCCGGCTCGCTCAAGCTGGTGTCGACGGCGGAGGGGGACGCCTACTACTACCGCGCGGTTGCTGTGCAACCGAATACGGTGTACACCCTTGCCCTGCAAACCAAATTTGCAGATGGCGGCAATTTGCGGCTTTTGATCTATCCCAATACGACCGGTGAGGATGCGGCGCTGGAAGTGCTGCTGCAGTCGGCAGACACCGCCGCTTCGGCGACCTCGTGGAAGCAGAAGGTTGTCAACTTCAAGACCGGCGCGGATACCACCGGTGTGTATCTCTGCTTGGTCAGCGATACGATCGGTACCTGCTACGTTGATAATTGGGAAGTGCGCTTGCACGAGCATGCCGCCACCGACCCGAAAAACGGCGATTATACTTGTGCGGAAGGCTACTACGATCTGTCTGTGCTGGCAAGCAGAGCGAGCAATCTGCCCGCTTCCAGCTCGCAGATTACAGCCTGCGACGAAATGGCGAAGGCGGAACTGATCACCAACGGACAGTTCTCGGTGATACCGCACGGCAACACGGTCAATGGCGCCGGCAGTACTTACGGCGACGCCGTTCCGTCTATTTTCGCGCATTGGCAGGCTAACAGCGGTACGATCGCATACTCGACCGAGGATCGCCGCGGCTATACCGCCTCCGGCTCGATTGTACTGACCAAGACGGGTGGCACTTCCGCTGACTTTATGACGCGGTATTCTCCCAATTATTACGCAGTTACGGAGGCAAATCGTACCTATCAGTTGTCCTTCTGGTATAAGACGGATGCGGTCGCGAGCGTTGTGCCGCGCTTGGTAGCGTACACCGCCGATTCCAGTTCGGCAAAGGGCGTGGAGCTGACGTCGGCCGCCGGTCAAACGGATGGCTGGCAGCACTACGTCGCCACCGTTCGTCTGGAGGACGCGGCCTACGTGGGCAACACGCGCGTGCAATTCTATTTGCGGAGCGCGGAGACCGACGAGGTGCAGACGTTGTATGTTGACGACATCTCGCTGACGCCGATTGCGGATCACGAACACAGCAGTGACGATGCCGATTATGCGTGCGATTACACGATTGATTATCTGCTGACCGCGGAGGGGTGGCAGAAAACGGCGGTTTGCGGCTACGATATGACGCCGCCGACGCTGGTGGGCGCTTCGATGACGCTCGGCACGGTGTTTGAGGTCAATTTCGGCGTTAAGGTATACAATTACGATCCGGCCTCGGTGACGGTCGTTCTGGACGATCTGCCGGAATACGCCGTACAGAAGGACAGTGTGCTGACGCTGGGCGATGCTCCCGATCCCAATACCGGTTGCTATATGCTGACGGTGAAGGTGGCGGCGGCGCACCTGTATAAACCGATCCGTCTGACCTTGTACGTAGACGGTCGCGAGCTGACGAGCGGTTCTTGCCCGAGCATCACCTACTCGGTGCCGGAATACGCACAGACGCTGATTGAGGGCCATTACACCGACGCGCAAAAAGCGGCGGCGAAGGCAATGCTCAACTACGGTGCCAACGCGCAGCGGTATTTCAGCGTGGCGACCGAGACGCTTGCTAACGCGGCGCTGGCCGATGCGGATCGGATGGATGCCGACGAGACCGCGGCGTTCTACGACAAGATTCTGGCAACGGGAATGCCGTCGACCGAGAAAGAGGATATGGAGGATGAGAGCGAGATCATCCTGCCGGATGACAGCTTTGCGAAACCGGCTATCACTCATCCGATCGACCGTTACCGTGCGACCACCTACAACAAGCTGGAAAGCTTTATCGGGTATTCGATGCTTCTCCGTGAGAACTTCGGTCTGCGGATGTATTTCAGCAGTGCGGACGTGACGGTGACCGTTGACGGCCAAGCCGCCGAGTTGATCGACGATAGCGATTCGGACAATTATTACGTCGAGATTTCCGGCTTGTCGGCCAACCAGTTGCAGACGGCACATCGGATTCTGGCGACCGAAAACGGTCAGACGATGACGGTGGTCGATCTGCGGATGTTGACACCGGCGCGCACGGTTGCTCGAAGCAGCAAACAATCGACCAATTACCGCAACGTCAGCATCGCGCTGATTCTGTATGCGGAAGCGGTTGCCGATCTGGCGGCGCAATAAGGAGGATGGCATATGAAAACGTATAACAGTCCGGAGCTGGAGCTTCGGTGGATGACCATTGCCTCCATTTTGACCGCCAGCGGTGATAAGGACGATTGGGAGACCGACATCGTACCGGACGAGGAAGATATCGATCCGGAGGATATGTAAAGAAAAACAGGCTTACGGTGCTACCGTAAGCCTGTTTTTTTATAGTTCGCCCTTGATGCGTCCAAGCGCCCCTTTTTCCAAACGGGAAACCTGTGCCTGCGAGATGCCGATCTCCTGCGATACCTCCATTTGCGTCATGCCACGGAAATAGCGCAGGTGCAAGATCTTGCGTTCGCGTCCGGATAACGACCGAAACGCCTCCTTGAAAGAGATCTCGTCGATCCAATCCTTGTCGGTGCCGCCGTCGCTGACTTGATCGAGCACGTACAACTCGTCACCGCCGCCATCGGAGTAGACCGGCTCGTACAGCGACACCGGATCGACGATGGATTCCAGCGCCATCACGACGTCCTCAATGGGCAACTCCAGCTCCTTGGCGATTTCGGTCGCGGTTGGCGTGCGCTGGTTTTGCGCAGTCAAACGCTCGCGCGCTTGCATCGCGCGGTAGGCGATGTCCCGCAGTGTGCGGCTGATGCGAATGGAGTTGTTGTCCCGCAGATAACGCCGGATCTCGCCCAAGATCATTGGCACCGCGTAGGTGGAAAACCGCACGTTTAGCGTGACGTCGAAATTGTCTACCGATTTGATTAGTCCTATACAGCCCACCTGAAACAGATCGTCTAAGTTTTCGCCGCGGTTGGTAAACCGCTGTACCACCGACAACACCAGCCGCAAATTGCCTTGAATCATACGGTCGCGCGCGGCTTTGTTGCCGGCGTGCATTTCTTTGAGTAAGCGGATCTTTTCCTCCTCGCTGAGTACTTCCAGCGTGGAGGTGTTGATGCCGCAGATCTCCACTTTTTTGAGCATCGGCCATCCTCCCTTTCGGGAAAAGTATGGCCGTTGGCGGCGGGTTTCAAACAGGGAATTCAGACCAGATCGAAGTAATCGAGGAAGCCGGCGTACAACCCGTCGGCAAACAACTGCGGCTGGGTGTCGAGTAACGCCGCGTCGCCGGGGTTGCTCAGATACCCAAGTTCTGCCAGCACTGCCGGCATCCGTGTGCGCCGCAGCACGTACAGATTGCGGTTGACAAACACGCCGCGGTTGGGGAGTCCGGTGGTATCCTCCAAGCCATCCAGCAGATCCTCTGCCAATTCGTCGGCAGGGGAGTCGTCGCTGTACACGTACATCTCGCTGCCGGAAACGCTGGGGTTGGGGTTGGAGTTGCAGTGGATGCTCAAAAAATAATCCGCGCCCCAGTTGTTGGCGTCGTCCACACGGGCGGCCAGACTGGTGGCGTTGGAGGTGCCGAGCTGTGTATCGGGCGTGGGACGGGACAACCGCACCTCAAAAAACGGATTTTGCCGCAAAAGTTCGGCTAACCGGATGCCGACCTCGTAGTTGACATCCTGCTCGCGTACGCCGTTTCCCTCCGCGCCGGCATTGGGATTTTCCGGATTGTGTCCTTGATCGATATAGATTTTCATTGCGATCCTCCTTTCATGCTTCTATGGACAAGATATGCCGTCGGGTCGCTTGGGGTGAAAACCAAATTCCCTCTTGATTTTTATAAAAGTTATGGTAAACTGATAAGGTATGCTTTATTAATGATTCAAAAGGAGTCTGTTATGATTACCGTATCGGAAGTCAGTTTTAATTTTAGCGGTCAGCAGTTGTTTAAGGATGTCAACTTGAAGTTTCTCCCCGGCAACTGCTACGGCATTATCGGCGCCAACGGTGCCGGCAAATCCACCTTCCTGCGCCTGCTGTGCGGCGAGCTGGAGCCGTCCACCGGCGAGATCGCCATCTCCAAGGACGAACGCCTGTCGGTGCTTCGTCAGGATCACTTTGCCTTTGATGAGTTCACGGTGCTGGATACCGTGATGCAGGGAAACCGGCGCCTGTACGACGTGATGAAGGAGAAAGAGGAAATCTACGCCAAGGCCGAGTTTACCGATGAGGACGGCGAGCGCGCCGCCGAGTTGGAAGCGGAATTTGCCGAGTTAAACGGCTGGGAGGCCGAATCGGATGCCTCCAAGTTGTTGCAGGGCTTGGGCTTGGACGAGGGCGTGCTGTACACGCCGATGTCCTCGCTCAACGAAAAGGAAAAGGTCAAGGTATTGCTGGCGCAGGCGTTGTTTGGCAATCCGGAGATCATCCTGCTCGACGAGCCGACCAACGGTTTGGATATCGATGCGACGCTGTGGCTGGAAAACTTCCTGGCGGATTACTACGGCATCGTGTTGGTCGTGTCGCACGACCGTCACTTCTTAAACGACGTGTGTACGCACATTGTGGATATCGACTACGGCAAGATCAAGATGTACGTCGGTAACTACGAGTTCTGGTACGAATCGAGCCAGTTGATGCAGAAGCTCATCAAACAGCAGAACAAGCGTAACGAAGATAAGATCGCCGAACTGCAGAGCTTTATCTCTCGTTTCTCTGCCAACAAATCCAAGTCGCGTCAGGCGACCGCCCGCCGCAAGTTGTTGGATAAGCTGACGGTGGAGGAGATGCCGGCGTCCTCGCGCCGCTACCCGTGGATCGGGTTCGAACTGTCGCGCGAGGCGGGCAAGGATATTCTGTCGGTGACCGACCTGACCAAGACGCTTGACGGAGTGCCGTTGTTCCAGAATTTGTCCTTTACCATCGCCAAGGGCGAAAAGGTGGCGTTTTTCGGCAACGAGTTGGCGCTCACGGCGTTGTTTAACATCTTGATGGAGGAGGACACCGCCGACAGCGGTTCGTTCAAGTGGGGCGTCAGCATTACGCCGTCCTACTTCCCGCACGACAACACCAAGTACTTTGCCGGTCACACCGAGAACATCGTGGACTGGATGCGCCAGTATTCGCAGGATCAGACCGAAGCGTACCTGCGCGGCTTCCTCGGACGGATGCTATTCTCCGGCGACAGCGTGTATAAGCAAGTACAGGTGCTGTCCGGTGGCGAAAAGGTGCGCTGTATGTTCTCCCGTATGATGCTGTATCCGGCCAACTGCTTGGTGCTGGATCAGCCGACCGACCACCTCGATCTGGAATCCATCAGCGCCGTCAACGACGGTCTGGCGGCGTTCCCGGGCAACGTGTTGTTTGCCTCGCACGACTACGAGATCGTCAACACGGTGGCCAATCGCATCATCGAAATCCTGCCCGACGGCACGGTGCTCGATCGCAGCGGTTCGTATGAAGATTATCTGGAATGGCGAAAGACGCGTGTATAAAAACTTCCCGACCGACAGCGCTTGCTGCGGTCGGGATTTTTCTTTTGTAAATCTTTGACAATTTGGCCGGATTGGGATATACTGAAAATAAAGAGCGAAAAAGAATAAGAAGCGCGTCCGCTGTCTATATTCAAAACAGGAGAACACGGTTAGGCGGCGTTTGGATCGCCTTTCTTGTCGGAAAAGGAGGACTCCTTTCTATGATTTGTGAAAAATGCGGAAAACATCCGGCGACCACGCATATTACGCGGATCGTCAACGGTCAGCGTACCGAACAGCATCTTTGCGGCACTTGTGCGAAAAAGCAGGGCTTCAACACGCTCGGCGGCTTTGATCTGTCGGGTATGTGGAACACGCTGTTTGCCGAGCCGTCGGCGCGTGCGCAAGCCGATACGGTGGCTTGTCCGGTGTGCGGCTCGACCTTAAACGATATTGTCAGAAGCGGTCGCGTGGGGTGTCCGGAATGCTATTTGACCTTCTACGATCGCCTGCTGTCGTCCATTCAGCGCGTACACGGCAAGGCGCAGCACGCCGGCAAACTGCCGGGTGTCGCCGGCGAGCGCGCTCGTCAGCAGCGGCGCTTGGATGATCTGAAACGCCAACTGCACGAAAAGATCTTGGCACAGGAATACGAGGAATGCGCCGCCTTGCGCGACCGCATTCGCGAGCTGGAAGAAGCGTTACGTCCGGCGGCGCTTCCGGCGCCTAAGGGAGAGGAGGGGCAGGTATGAGCAGTCAATGGATCGAAGCGATCGGCAGCGATCGCGACGTGGTGCTCAGCACCCGCGTGAGCTTGACGCGGAATCTGGCGGATCTGCCGTTTCCCGCCTCTATGACCGAGGATCAACGGCAGACGCTGATTGCGCGTGTGTCCGCTCCCATCACTCAAAACGGGCTGGATCGGTTGGAATGGGATGCCCTGCCGATGAGAGAACAGCAGGCGATGGCCGAGCGCCACGTGGTCAGTCCGGCGTTTGCCGCCGGCAACGGTCCGCGTGCGGTGTTTGCCACCGCAGACGAAAGCGTCAGCGTATCGGTCGGTGAACGAGATCACTTAAAAATCAAGGCGTTGATGGCCGGTCTGGCGGCCGAGCAGGCGTACGCTCGCGCGGACGAACTGGATACCGCGTTGGATAAGCAACTGCCGTTTGCGTTTGACGGTCGTTTGGGATACCTGACGCAAAGTCCGGCGGACCTCGGCACGGCGATGCACGTGTCGGTGTATCTGCACCTGCCGGCGTTGCAGCAATCGCGCTTCATTTACGAGCTGGGCAGCATGGTTTCCAAGCTGGGACTGTCGCTGCATAGCGTGTACGGCGAAAGCGGCAAGGGCGGCAGCTGCCTGTATCAGCTTTCTAACCGCGTGACGCTCGGCATCACCGAACAGGCGGCCATTTCCAATCTGTCGGGGTTGACCCAGCAGATCGTGCGTCAGGAGCGTCTGGCGCGCGAGGAATTGATCGGGCAACCGGTGGCCGAGGATCGTGTTTGGCGGTCGTATGGACTAATGAAATACGCGCGTCTGTTGGGGCAGGAGGAATGCCGTACGCTGTGGTCGCATCTGCGACTGGGCGTGGCGCAGGGACTGTTGCCGGAACTGACCTTACCGGCGCTGGATGCGCTGTTATATGCAACCGGCACGGCCGCGGTTATGACGGCGGCCGGCGCGGATGTGGATGGAACCGAACTGGAAAAACAGAGAGCCACCATCGTACGCGAAAGGTTGTGATGCTATGTACCAATTTAAGGGGTTCGCACCAAAAGCCAATGCGGCGCTGCAAGAAGCGCTGCGGGCGGCAGAGGAAACGGGACATACTTATATCGGTACAGAGCATATCGTCTGGGGAATCTTACGAGTGAAGAATTGCACGGCAGCCGACATTCTTCATTCCCTCGGATTACAGGCTGCGGAATGGGAAAAAGCCATTTGCGAGCTGGAGGGGAAGGGCTCTCCCAGTTCGCTGACGGCGGCGGACTTTTCACCCCGCGCACGCGCGGTGACCGACGCCGCTAAAAACAACGCGATCCTCCGCACCGGCGCAAGCGTCGCCGGCACGGAGGATTTGCTAACTGCGCTGGCGCAGGATCCTGCCTGTGTGGGGATGCGACTGCTGGCGATCAAAAAGATCACGCCGGCGGTGCTGCTGAGCAAATTGAGCGTCGCACCGTCGGTTGCGGGCAAGAACACGCATGCCGACCGCAAACCCACGCTTCTGGAGCAGTACGGTCGCGATCTGACGGCTCGCGCCGCCGAGGGAGTGCTCGATCCGGTGATCGGACGGGATGCGGAGATCGAACGAGTGGTGCAGATCCTGTGCCGCCGTACCAAAAACAATCCCTGCCTGATTGGCGAGCCGGGCGTGGGCAAGACGGCGATCGCCGAAGGTCTTGCCCAGCAGATCGTGTCGGCCGACGTGCCGGAGGCTCTGCAGGGAAAACGCCTCATCGCGCTGGATCTGACCGGTATGGTCGCCGGCACGAAGTATCGCGGCGATTTCGAGGAACGCGTCAAGAATATTCTGTCGGAGGTGGTGTGCGCCGGCAACATCATCTTGTTTGTGGATGAGGTGCACACGCTGATCGGCGCCGGTGCGGCGGACGGCGCGGTGGATGCCGCCAACATTCTCAAACCGGCGCTGGCGCGCGGCGAATTGCAGCTGATGGGCGCCACCACCCTCGCCGAGTACCGCAAACACGTAGAGAAGGATGCGGCGCTGGAGCGGCGCTTTCAATCGGTGACGATCGAACAGCCGTCGCCGGAAGCGACGCTGGAGATTTTGCGCGGCTTGCGGTCGCGCTATGAGCAATATCATCGCGTGGTACTGCCGGACGAAGCCTTGCAGGCGGCGGTGGCGCTATCGGTGCGGTATGTGGCCGATCGCTTCTTGCCGGATAAGGCGGTCGATGTGATGGACGAAGCGGCCGCCGGCGTTAAGCTTCGGCATCCGCAGGGCACCGGTCGTCGCCAGTTGGAGGAGGAAAAGCTCGCCGCTGTCGATGCACAGGATTTTGAGCGCGCGGCGGATCTGCGAGATCGCTTAAACGAATGGGAGCCGCCCGTTGTAACGGCGGAGGATATGGCGGCGGTGGTGTCGGCGTGGACGGGAATTCCGGTCTGTCGCCTGACCGAAACCGAGAGCGAACGCCTGCTTCGGCTGGAAGCGGTGCTTCACGAACGCTTGGTGGGGCAGGAGAAAGCGGTTGCCACGGTCGCTCGGGCGATCCGACGCGGTCGCGCCGGTCTGAAAGAGCCGGATCGTCCGGTGGGGTCCTTCTTGTTTCTGGGACCGACCGGCGTGGGCAAGACCGAACTGACCAAGGCGCTGGCAGAGGTGCTGTTCGGCGACGAGGACAATCTCATCCGGCTGGATATGTCGGAGTATATGGAAAAGCACGCGGTCTCCAAGCTTATCGGCTCGCCGCCCGGCTACGTCGGCTACGACGATGCCGGTCAGTTGACCGAAAAGATCCGCCGCCGTCCGTACACGGTGGTGCTGTTTGACGAGATTGAAAAGGCGCACCCCGACGTGTGTAATCTGCTGCTGCAGATTCTCGACGACGGCGTGCTGACCGATGCGCAGGGGCGGCGTGTCAGTTTTCGCAACGCGGTGGTCTTGATGACCTCCAACGCCGGCGCCGAGAAACTGGTTTCCTCGCAGGCGTTTGGGTTTGCTACGGCGGAGGGGGATCGCCTGTCCGCCCGCGACGGCGTGTTGGAGGAACTGAAAAAGCTGTTCCGTCCGGAGATGCTGGGGCGGTTGGATGAGGTGGTGCTGTTTGAGCCGCTGACCACTCAGCAGATCGGCGAGATCGCCGAGCGGATGCTGGGACGGCTGCGCGCACGGTTGGCGGAGAAGCAGATGACGCTGTCCGTATCGCCGGAGGCGATCGCCGCGTTGGCGACGGTCGGACGGGATGCGCCATACGGCGCGCGTCCGCTTCGTCGGGCGATCAGCAGCTGCTTGGAGGATCCGCTGGCAGAGCGATTGATCGCCGGCGAGTATCAGACCGGCGATGCAATCTGTGTGACCTATGAGCAAGACCGATTTATGTTTAGCAAATCCGTTTTACAGGAAGCCGTCGGTTGACAACCGACGGCTTTTTGCGGTAGTATAGTAGTATAAAAAGGATGAAATGGGGGTGATTTCGTGAAAGACCGCGTGATTTTGCACGTTGACTGCAACAGCTTCTTTGCGTCGGTGGAGCAGGTGTTCCGTCCGGAACTGGCAGACGTTCCGATGGCGGTATGCGGCGATCCGGAAAACCGGCACGGAATCATCCTCGCCAAAAACGAAAAAGCCAAGGCGTACGGCATCGTCACCGCCGAAACGGTGTGGCAGGCCAAGCGGAAATGTCCGTCGCTGGTATTGGTGCCGCCGCATATGGAGGAATATCGGCGGTTTTCGCGCCGAATCAACGACATTTACGCCGATTTCACCGATATGGTCGAGCCGTTTTCGCTGGACGAATCGTGGCTGGACGTCACCGGCAGCCAGCAGTTGTTCGGGGACGGCAAAACTATTGCCGACACCATCCGTCGCCGCATCCGCGAGGAGATCGGCGTGACCGTATCGGTCGGTGTGTCGTTTAATAAGGTGTTCGCCAAGCTCGGAAGCGACTACAAAAAACCGGATGCCACCACGGTGTTTGGGCGTGAGGAAATGGAATTGATCGTGTGGAAATTGCCGGTGACCGATCTGCTGTTTGTGGGCAAATCGGCAGCCGCTACGCTCGATCGGGCGCGCATTCGCACCATCGGCGATCTGGCGCATGCGGATCGGGAATTGTTGGTCAAGCTGCTGGGGAAACTGGGCGATACACTCAGCGATTACGCGCGTGGATTGGACGATAGTCCGGTCGCGAAGCTCGGCGAAAACCGCGAGATCAAATCGGTTGGAAACGGCATGACCTTCCGTCGAGATCTGGTTAGCGAGGAGGACATTCGTTCGGGGCTTCACGGCCTGTGCGACAGCGTGGCGTATCGCCTGCGGAAAAGCGGGCTGCGCGGCTGGACGGTGCAGGTGACCATCAAGGACGCCGACTTAAAAAGCATCACGCGGCAGACCACCTTGCCGCATTCGACCGATCTGTCGGCGGAGATCTGGCAGACGGCGATCAAGCTCACGCTGGACAATCGACCGGCGGCGATCCGTATGCTCACGGTGACGGTGTCGGGACTCACCGACAAGCCGGACGGCGAGCAGATCTCGTTGTTTGCGGAGGAGGAACTGCCGGATCTGGATCGGCAGCGTCGGCTGGAGAATACGCTGGACAGCCTTCGCGGTCGGTTTGGGTGGGACGCGGTCACGCCCGGCGCGGCGCTCAAAAACGATATCGGAGTCGGCGGCGGCGCGTCGCACGGAGCCGAGGATGGCGACTAAAAGAAATTTTGGAAAAAAGGCAAAAAGGACTTGACAAACACGGAAACTATCGGTATAATAGCAATGCTGTCAAAAAAAGATGGCCCGGTAGTTCAGTTGGTTAGAACGCTAGCCTGTCACGCTAGAGGTCGACGGTTCGAGCCCGTTCCGGGTCGCCATATTTGCTGATATAGCTCAGGCGGTAGAGCGCATCCTTGGTAAGGATGAGGTCTCCGGTTCAAATCCGGATATCAGCTCCATAAAGTCTGGACCTTAAAGAACAGGCCACGAAAACCCTTGATTTTTCAAGGGTTTTTCGTGTTTTTAGGGGAAAACGTATGACGTGCTCCCAGATGACCTGTTTTAAGGTGAATTTCATTCGTGTTTGAGTTGAACACGGGAACACGATGGAAAAAATAAAAGCCATCTGCTAAAGACCGAGATTTTCTTTACAAAAAATGATTTGTAACGGGGATCCGGTCTTTTTCCTTGCCGGAATGCCCGGAAAGGAGCTAAAAATGGAAAAAAAGATTAACAGGGGCGTTATCAGAACAGGAGAAACCGATATTAAGGTGCATTTAATAGATAGTTTCCCAAATCATCCGTATCACGTCTTCGATGATGAGGACATGACAGAACTGGCCGCCAGCATTGAAGCTAACGGCCTGCTTAATCCCATAATTGTGCGCTGCAAAGCTGATGGTCGGTATGAATTGATTTCCGGCCACCGCAGAAAAAGGGCTTATGAAATTTTAAAGATAAACAAAATTCGTGCTATTATCGTTGATATTACCGATGACGAAGCCATCATCATGATGGTAGACAGCAACTGCCAACGTTCAAAGATCCTGCCAAGTGAGAAGGCGTTCTCCTATAAGATGAAGTTAGACGCTATAAAAAGGCAGGGAAAGCGCAACGATTTAACCTCGACACAAGTTGTGTCGAAGTTGAGGAGTAATGAAGAACTTGGAAAAGAAGTAAACGAGAGCCGCGAAACAATTCGCAGATTTATCCGTTTAACAAATCTTATTCCTGAGCTCCTTGAT
>JAFQJL010000008.1 GCA_017414965.1 Clostridia bacterium | reverse complement strand
GCGATCCTGAAATAGAGGTCTTATACCTCAGCTGCTTTATGCATTACGAAACGTTCAAATACGAGCCGCAGCTGCTTTATGTGGATGACACGGTAAAACACGATATTCTGCAAATCACGGAGCTTCTCTCGGGCGGACAGGTCGAAAATCTGGAAGCGTATTCACGGTTTTACAAGCTGTTGCAGACGGTGATCGTCAAATTAAAACAAACCGATGTCGAGGTCGATAAAACCCTGCAGACGGCAATGGAATATATCATGGCGAATTATAACAGCCCCTTTTCCGTAGCCGAGCTTGCCAAAACCTGCTGTGTCAGCGAATCCACCTTGTATCATTTGTTTCAACGGGTATTAGGGTTGTCGCCCGTCAGCTTTTTGAACTCGGTGCGCATCAATATGGCGATTGAATTTTTGGAACGAAGCGAGTATTCCATCTCCACCATCAGCCGTAAGGTCGGCTTTCACTCGGAAAACTATTTTCGGAAGGTGTTTGCCGAGTTCACCGGCACCACGCCACTCAAATACAAAAAGGAAAATCACAACCGCTAATGAGGTGACTGTTTGTGTTGTTGTATTATATCCGCCACGGCGAACCCATTTACAATCCGGATTCGTTGACCCCGCTCGGCGAGCGTCAGGCAGAGGCACTGGCGAAACGGCTTTCGCGCTACGGTCTGGATAAGATCTACGCTTCCACCTCCACGCGGGCGATCATGACCGCCCGGCCCACCTGCGAAACGCTGGGGTTAGAGCCGGAACTGCTCGCGTTCGCGCACGAGGATCTTGCGTGGCACGATTTCTCCATTCCAAAAGAAGACGGCAAAGGCAGGACCTGGATCAGTTACTATCCCAAGACGAAAGAGCTTTTCAACACCAAAGCCATCCGCGATCTGGGCGATCGGTGGTATGAGCATCCCGACATCCGCGAGTACCATTACGAAAACGGCATTCACCGCGTATACGATGCCACCGATGCGTTCTTGAAAACGTTAGGTTACGAGCATCTGCGGTATACCGGTAAATACAAGGTGATCAACGGCAACGACAAACGCATTGCGTTGTTTGCACACGCAGGCTTCGGCGAGGCATTTTTAAGCGCCCTGCTGGATATCCCCTACCCGATGTTCTGCACGCATTTTGGCTTGTCTCATTCCGGCATGACGGTCATCGAATTTGCCGAACAAAACGGCTACAGCATCCCAAAAGTGCGCACGCTGTCCTCGGACTCCCACCTGTATCACGAAAACGTGCCTTCAACCGATTCCGTCCCCTATTAAAAAACAACCGCCCGCATGCTGTTGCATGTGGGCGGTCTTTTTACTCGTTCGTTTCAAACGTCGCGGCGACGTCTTTTAAGGTATCCGCAATTTTCAGTTTCTGCGGGCAATGCTTTTCGCACGCGTGACACACGATACACGCCGATGCCGCGGCATTCGCCGCCGCCATACGGTCGTACTCGTATTTCACCTTCCACGTATCCTTCGGCTCGCGCTTCGCCTCGTTGTAACAGGCG
>JAFQJL010000007.1 GCA_017414965.1 Clostridia bacterium | reverse complement strand
CGATGTTTACGTGCGGTTTGCTTCTGTCAAATTTTGCCTTTGCCATTGTTAATTTCCTCCTTTATTTACCGAAAATCTTGGGGGTTATAACGTATACTGTTATTCTACCAAGTTCGGGCAAGAATTGCAATAGTTTTTTTATTTTTTTTAAGAATTAGTCCGCCTTGCGATGCTTGGCAATGATCGCCTCAGCAACGCTCTTCGGAAGTTCTTTGTAGTGGCTCGGTTCCATCACGTACTGGCCACGGCCCTGCGTCTTGGAACGGAGGTCGGTCGAATAACCGAACATTTCCGCCAGCGGCACACGCGCATGGATCTGTTGGCCGCCCGGAATGGCGTCCATACCCTGCATTTCACCGCGGCGAGAGTTGATATCGCCAATAACGTCGCCCATATACTCATCCGGCACGATAACCGTAACCTTCATGATCGGCTCCATCAGCACAGCCTTCGCCTTCTCCATTGCCTTCTTGAACGCCATAGAACCGGCGATCTTAAACGCCATTTCGGAGGAGTCGACCTCGTGGTAGGAACCGTCGTACAGGGTAACCTTTACGTCAACGACCGGGAAGCCGGCGAGAATACCGCTCTGCATCGCGCCCTGAATACCCGCGTCAACCGCCGGGATGTATTCCTTCGGAATAGCACCGCCGACAACGGCGTTGATGAATTCGTAGCCCTTACCCGGCTCGTTCGGCTCAACACGGATCTTAACGTGACCGTACTGACCCTTACCGCCGGACTGGCGGGCATACTTTTCATCGACATCGGCATTGCCGAGGATGGTTTCCTTATAGGCAACCTGCGGCGCACCGATGTTGGCTTCCACCTTAAACTCGCGGAGCAAGCGGTCCACAATGATCTCCAGATGGAGTTCGCCCATACCGGAAATAATGGTCTGACCGGTTTCTTCGTCTGTATACGTGCGGAAGGTCGGGTCTTCTTCTGCCAACTTGGACAGAGCAATACCCATTTTCTCCTGCGCGGCCTTAGTCTTCGGCTCGATAGCCTCCGAGATAACCGGCTCCGGGAAGTTCATCGATTCCAAAACGATCGGGAATTTCTCGTCGCACAGGGTATTACCGGTGGTGGTGCACTTCACGCCGACAGCCGCCGCGATATCGCCCGAATACACGATGTCGATATCCTTACGGGAGTTTGCGTGCATCTGCAGAATACGGCCGAGGCGCTCATTCTGCTTCTTGCTGGAGTTGTACACCGTGGTACCGGCTTCAACTTTACCGGAATACACGCGGAAGAAGCACAGCTTACCCACAAACGGATCGGTCGCGATCTTGAACGCCAACGCCGCAAACGGGCCGTTGTCGTCCGCCTCGCGGACTTCCTCTTCCTCGGTGTCCGGGTTGACACCCTTGATGGCCTCAACGTCGGTCGGGGCCGGCATATAGTCGATAACCGCATCCAGCAGCTTCTGCACACCCTTGTTGCGGTAGGAAGTACCGCAGCAAACCGGCACCATCTTATTATCGATGGTAGCCTGACGGATAACGCGCTTGATATCTTCGACGGACGGCTCTTCGCCTTCCAGATACATCATCATCAGTTCGTCATCCAACTCACACACGTGCTCAACGAGCTCGGCATGATATTTCTCGGCAAGTTCTTTCATATCGTCCGGAATTTCTTCCTCGCGCATATCCTTGCCCATTTCGTCATAATAGACTTCCGCTTTCATCTCGACCAGGTCGATGAGGCCCTTAAAGGTATCCTCAGCGCCGATCGGAAGCTGAATCGGAACGGCGTTACACTTCAAACGATCGTGCATCATCTGCACAGCACGGAAGAAATCAGCGCCCATAATGTCCATCTTATTGACGTACGCCATACGCGGGACTTTGTAATCGTCCGCCTGACGCCACACCGTCTCCGACTGGGGTTCCACACCGCCCTTGGCGCAGAACACCGTCACCGAACCGTCGAGCACGCGCAGCGAACGCTGAACTTCAACTGTGAAGTCCACGTGGCCGGGGGTGTCGATGATGTTGATGCGATGATCTTTCCAATAGCAAGTGGTAGCAGCGGAGGTGATGGTGATACCGCGCTCCTGCTCCTGCGCCATCCAGTCCATCGTCGCAGAACCTTCGTGGGTTTCGCCGATCTTGTGGTTAACGCCGGTGTAATACAGGATACGTTCGGTCGTGGTGGTTTTACCGGCATCGATGTGAGCCATGATACCGATATTTCTGGTCATAGCCAGAGATACGTCACGTGCCATAACTGTTTCCTCCTCGAATTACCATCTGAAATGCGCAAACGCCTTGTTCGCTTCGGCCATCTTGTGCGTGTCTTCACGCTTCTTGGCAGCGTTACCGTTGCCGGCCAGAGCGTCGAGAATCTCGTTAGCGAGGCGCTCTTTCATCGTGCGCTCCGAACGAGCACGCGAATAGGTGGTCAACCAACGGAGACCCAGCGTGACACGGCGGTCAGCACGGACCTCGATCGGGACCTGGTAGGTCGCACCGCCAACGCGGCGAGCCTTGACTTCGAGCAACGGCATAATGTTTTCCATCGCCTTCTCGAAAGTCTCCAACGCGTCGTTACCGGTCTTTTCAGCGATAATATCAAACGCGTCGTAAACGATTTTCTGAGCGACACCGCGCTTACCGTCCAGCATAATGTTGTTGATAAGGCGAGTCACCAACTTGGAATTGTATACCGGATCCGCCAGAACATCACGTTTCTGAATAGAACCTCTTCTAGGCATAACATCTTCCCTCCTTCATATAAATGATATCATAGGTACTCGGAAGCGACAAACTCCCGTAGGCACACAGAAGCCCCTATTCAAAAAGCGGATCCCGCTTTATATATAGGAAGCTGCTATATAGCCGCTTTTAATGTCTTTACATTCGCTCCTCGGCTTACTTCTTAGCCTTCGGACGCTTGGCACCGTACTTGGAACGAGCCTGCATACGGTTCGCAACACCCTGGGTATCCAGAGTACCGCGGATGATGTGGTAACGCACACCGGGAAGGTCCTTAACACGACCGCCACGGATCATAACCACACTGTGTTCCTGCAGGTTGTGGCCTTCACCCGGGATGTACGAAGTAACTTCGATACCATTCGACAAGCGAACACGAGCAACCTTACGGAGAGCAGAGTTCGGCTTCTTCGGGGTCTGCGTCTTCACGACGGTGCAAACACCACGCTTCTGCGGAGAGTTCTGGTTGATAGCAGCGTTCTTCTTCGAGTTCCAACCCTTCAAAAGAGCCGGCGCCTTCGCCTTTTTCTCCTGCGTTTCTCTACCCTTGCGGACGAGCTGGTTAAATGTCGGCAACGATAACACCTCCTATTATAATGTACCGCCAAGGCATAGTTATCCCTTGGGGGCCCAGTTTCTCATTATAATATAGAAGTCCGCGGTTTGTCAAGCAAAAAGTTTGCCAAACCGCGGACTTTTTTGTTTTTTATCGGATTTTTACCGAATCCGGCTCAAATCCTCTCCCCTGCAGCTTATTCAGCCGCCGGTTCCGTGTCGCCATCCTCCAACATTTCACGGAGTTTGGAAACGAACGGATCGTCTACGCTCGCGTGGGTGTTGATGACTTCCACGTTGTTGTACATCTGAATACCGGTACCCGCCGGGATCAGCTTACCGATGATGACGTTCTCCTTCAAGCCGCGCAGCGGATCGACCTTGCCCTTGATCGCGGCATCCGCGAGCACGCGCGTGGTCTCCTGGAAGGAAGCGGCCGACAGGAAGCTATCCGTAGCAAGCGCCGCCTTGGTGATACCCAACAGCATCGGCTCGCTGGTAGCGAGCTTAAGGCCTTCTTCGCCGGCATCGATGCGAGCCTGAACATCCTTGTTCGCCGCCTCGACGTCCGCACGGTCGACCACCGAGCCGCCCAGCAGTTCGGTGCTGCCCGAATCCAACACGCGGACACGGCAGATCATCTGACGCACGATCACTTCGATGTGCTTATCGTTGATCTTAACGCCCTGCTGACGATAAGCGCGCTGCACTTCCTGAATCAGGTAGTTCTGCACAGCCAACAGACCGTTGACCGCCAACACGTCGTGCGGGTTGACCGCACCATCGGTCAGGCGTTCGCCCGCCTGCACTTCGGTGCCTTCTTCCACGCGGATGTGCATACCGAACGGAATGACATACGAACGCTCGTCTTCGCCGTTGTTGTTGACGATAACCAGCTTCTTCTTCTTTTCCTCGGCAAAACGGATGGTACCCGGAATCTCGGTGATGATCGCCGCACCCTTCGGCTTGCGGGCTTCGAACAATTCCTCGACACGCGGCAGACCCTGCGTGATATCTTCCGCCGTGGCCGAACCACCGGTGTGGAAGGTACGCATGGTCAGCTGAGTACCGGGCTCGCCGATGGACTGCGCCGCGATCGTACCGACCGCTTCGCCAATGGACACCGGCTCGTTCTTCGCCAAGTTCAAACCGTAGCAGTGGGCGCACACGCCGTAACGAGCGTGGCAGGTAAGCACCGAACGAACGCGAATACGCTTCACGTCGTACTTATCGGTAAGCACCTTGGAATCGGCTTCGGTCAGCATATGGTTGCGATCGAACACGACCTCGCCGGTCTTTTCGTCCACGAAATCCTCGCTGAGGTAACGACCGACCAAGCGCTCGCCGACCTCTTCGATGATCTCCTTGCCCTCGCCGAGAGTGTAAACCTCGATGCCGTCGTGCGTGCCGCAATCCTCCTCACGGATGATCGCGTCCTGCGCCACGTCGACCAGACGACGGGTCAGGTAACCGGAGTCGGCCGTACGCAGAGCGGTATCGGCCAAGCCCTTACGGGCACCACGGGCGGAAATGAAGTATTCGAAAATGTTCAGACCTTCGCGGTAGTTCGCACGAATCGGCACTTCGATCGCACGACCGGAGGTGTTCGCAATCAGACCGCGCATACCCGCCAGCTGACGGATCTGGTTGGCGCTACCACGAGCACCGGAATCGGCCATCATAAAGATCGGGTTGTACGGATCCATGTTATCCGACTGCGCCTTACCAACCGCTTCAGAGGTGTCGTTCCACACCTCAACCACGCGCTGATAACGCTCCTCGTTGGTCATCAAACCGTCGTTATAAACCTCGGTAATCGCGTCGACCTTCTTCTCCGCCTCGGCGATCAGATCCCACTTCTGCGGCGGGATGGTCGCATCGCAAACGGCAACCGTCAGCGAGCCGATGGTGGAGTAGTGGTAGCCCTGCGACTTGACCGCATCCAACACTTCCGCGGCGGACGCCGTGCCGTGCTTGGCGATGCACTTATCGATGATCTGGCCAAGCTGTTTCTTGCCGACCTTGAAATCGATCTCATACAAGAACTTGTTGTCGTCATCCGTACGATCGATAAAGCCGAGATCCTGCGGGATCGGACGGTTGAAGATAATGCGGCCGACGGTGGTGTCCACCAAACGACTCTTCATCTCACCGTTGATCTCCATCGTGCGACGCACCTTGATGGGCGCGTGCAGACCGACGATACCCTCGTCGTAGGCCATCATCACTTCGTCCTCGTCGCGGAAGACCTTGCCCTCGCCGGCTTCGCCTTCGCGGGTGTAGGTCAGGTAGTAGGAACCGAGAACCATATCCTGCGTCGGCACCGCCACCGGCTTACCGTCGGACGGCTTGAGCAGGTTGCCGGCCGCCAGCATCAAGAAGCGGGCTTCCGCCTGCGCCTCGGACGACAGCGGCACGTGAACGGCCATCTGGTCGCCGTCGAAGTCCGCGTTAAACGCGGTACAGGACAGCGGATGCAGCTTGATCGCGCGGCCTTCAACCAGCACCGGCTCGAACGCCTGAATACCCAGACGGTGAAGCGTAGGCGCACGGTTGAGCATAACCGGATGATCCTTAATGACGATCTCCAGCGCATCCCACACAGCCGGGTTGCTGCGCTCGACCATCTTACGAGCAGACTTGATGTTGCCGGCAGCACCGGTCTCCACCAAGCGCTTCATGACAAACGGCTTGAACAGTTCCAACGCCATTTCCTTCGGCAGACCGCACTGGAACATCTTGAGTTCCGGACCGACAACGATAACCGAACGGCCGGAATAGTCAACACGCTTACCCAGCAGGTTCTGACGGAAACGACCTTGCTTACCCTTCAGCATATCCGACAGCGACTTGTACGCACGGCTGTTCGGGCCGACGACCGGACGGCCGCGGCGGCCGTTGTCGATCAACGCATCGACCGATTCCTGCAGCATACGCTTCTCGTTGCGGATGATGATGTCCGGCGCGTGCAGTTCCAGCAGGCGCGCCAAACGGTTGTTACGGTTGATCACACGACGGTACAGGTCGTTTAAGTCGGAGGTTGCAAAGCGGCCGCCGTCCAACTGCACCATCGGACGCAGATCCGGCGGAATGACCGGAATGGTGTTGAGGATCATCCACTCCGGACGGTTGCCGGACACGCGGAAGGATTCTACCACTTCCAAACGCTTCAGGATGCGGCCGTGCTTCTGGCCGGAGGATTTTTCCAACTCCTCTTTGAGTTCAGCGGTCAGCGCTTCGAGATCGATCTCCGCCAGCAGTTTCTGGATGTATTCCGCACCCATACCGGCTTCGAAATCGTCCTCGTACTTTTCGCGCATATCGCTGTATTCTTTTTCGGTGAGGATCTGCTTTTTCGCCAGCGGCGTCAGACCCGGATCGGTGACGATATACGCACCGAAGTACAGCACCTGCTCCAGCGGGCGCGGCGCGATATCCAGCATCAAACCGATGCGGGACGGCGTGCCCTTGAAATACCAAATGTGCGAGACCGGCGCGGCCAACTCGATGTGACCCATGCGCTCGCGACGCACCTTCGAGCGCGTGACTTCCACGCCGCAGCGCTCGCAGACCTTGCCCTTATAACGAATGCGCTTATACTTGCCGCAATGGCATTCCCAGTCCTTAGTCGGTCCGAAAATGCGCTCGCAGAACAAGCCGTCGCGCTCCGGTTTCAGGGTGCGGTAGTTGATCGTTTCCGGCTTTTTGACTTCGCCAAAAGACCAACTGCGGATACGGTCCGGGGAAGCCAGACCGATCTTAATGGAATCAAAAATATTGAAATTAACCATAGTTTACGCTCCCCCTTTCCTTATTCCATATCGTCCGACGCGGTGCTGTCCAATGCGGTCAGATCCGTGTCTTCGCCGTCGTTGAAGGAGTAACCGGCGTTCATCATATCGCCTTCGGTTGCCACTTCCGCGAACACTTCTTTATCCAAATTATTGAGATTGAAATCGTCCTCTTCATCAAAGTTCTGCTTGAGGTCGATCTCCTGCTTCTCGGGGTTGAACACCTTGATATCCAGACCCAGCGACTGCAATTCCTTAACCAACACGCGGAAGGACTCCGGCACACCCGACTGCGGGATGTTTTCGCCCTTCACGATGGCTTCGTAGGTCTTGACACGGCCGACCACGTCGTCCGACTTGACCGTCAAGATCTCCTGCAAGGTGTACGCCGCGCCATAGGCCTCCAGCGCCCACACTTCCATTTCACCGAAGCGCTGGCCGCCGAACTGCGCCTTACCACCAAGCGGCTGCTGGGTGACCAGCGAGTACGGACCGGTGGAGCGAGCGTGGATCTTATCGTCAACCAGGTGGTGCAGTTTGAGGAAGTACATATAACCAACGGTAACCGGATTGTCAAACGGACGACCGGTACGACCGTCGTACAGCGTGATCTTACCATCCGCCGAACGGCCGGCTTCTTCCAGCATCTCGTGGACATCGCTTTCCTGCGCGCCGTCAAAGACAGGCGTCATGATCTTGATGCCCATCTGCGCAACCGCTGCGCCGAGGTGCACTTCCAGCACCTGACCGATGTTCATACGGGACGGAACGCCCAACGGGTTCAACACGATATCCAGCGGACGACCATCCGGCAGGAACGGCATATCCTCACTCGGAAGGATGCGGGACACAACGCCCTTGTTGCCGTGACGGCCGGACATCTTATCGCCGACGCTGATCTTACGCTTCTGCGCAATATACACGCGGACAACTTCGTTGACACCGGCGGACAGCTCGTCGCTATCCTCCTTGGTGAACACCTTGACGTCCACGACGATACCGTACTCGCCATGCGGCACACGCAGAGAGGTATCGCGCACTTCGCGCGCCTTCTCACCGAAGATCGCACGGAGCAGGCGCTCTTCCGCGGTCAGCTCGGTCTCGCCCTTCGGGGTGACCTTACCAACCAGAATATCGCCGGAGTGAACCTCCGCACCGATACGGATAATGCCACGCTCGTCCAGATCCTTCAGCGCATCGTCGCCGACGTTGGGGATGTCGCGTGTGATCTCTTCCGGTCCGAGCTTGGTGTCGCGCGCTTCGGTCTCGTATTCCTCGATGTGCACCGAGGTGAACAGATCGTCACGCACCAGACGCTCGTTGATCAGCACGGCGTCTTCGTAGTTATAACCTTCCCAGGTCATGAAACCGATCAGCATATTCTTGCCAAGCGCGATTTCACCGTTGCTGGTAGCCGGACCGTCCGCCAACACGTCGTTGGCGCACACGTGCTCACCCACCGCCACGATCGGCTTCTGGTTGATGCAGGTACCCTGGTTGGAACGGGAGAACTTAACCAGCTTGTAATCGTCCACGGTGCCGTCCGCGTCGCGGCGCACGCTCACCTTATCGGCCGACACGAATTCCACCGTGCCGTCGTATTTCGCCAGCAGGCAGACACCCGAGTCTACGCCCGCCTTGTATTCCATACCGGTGCCGACCCACGGCGATTCGGTACGAAGCAGCGGCACAGCCTGACGCTGCATGTTCGAGCCCATCAGGGCGCGGTTGGCGTCGTCGTGCTCGAGGAACGGGATCATAGCGGTCGCAACCGACACGACCATCTTCGGGCTGACGTCCATGAAGTCCGGCTTATCCGCCGCCACTTCCAAGAACTCGCCGCGATAACGGGCGTTGACACGCTCGCGCACAAAACGACCGTTTTCATCCAACGGCTCGTTCGCCTGCGCCACAACGTAGCTATCCTCTACGTCAGCCGGCATATACACCACTTCGTCGGTCACCACGCCGGTCTCTTTATCGATACGGCGATACGGCGCCTCGACGAAACCGTATTCGTTGATACGCGCAAAGGTCGCCAGATAGGAGATCAGACCGATGTTCGGACCTTCCGGCGTCTCGATCGGGCACATACGGCCGTAGTGCGAGTAGTGAACGTCACGCACTTCGAAACCGGCGCGGTCACGGGACAAACCGCCCGGACCAAGGGCCGACAGACGACGCTTATGCGTCAATTCTGCCAACGGGTTGTTCTGATCCATGAACTGGGACAGCGGCGACGAGCCGAAGAACTCACGGATCGCCGAGGTGACCAGACGCACGTTGACCAGCGACTGCGGGGTCATGGTGCTCTCGTCCTGCGTCTGCAGGGACATACGCTCGCGGATCACGCGCTCCATACGCGAAAAACCGATGCGCACGCTGTTCTGCAACAGCTCGCCCACGCAACGAATGCGGCGGTTGCCGAGGTGGTCGATGTCATCGGTGGTACCGATGCCGCTATCGATGGTGTTGAGGTAGTTGATGGACGCCAAAATGTCGTCTGCGGTGATGGTGTTCGGGATCAGATCGTCGCGGCGAGCGCGCAGTTCTGCCTTCAACTCATCCTCGGACAGACCCTTGGCGAGAATCTCTTTCAGGATGCTGTAACGGACACGCTCGTTGATGTGGCATTCGGCTTTGGCATCGAAGTCCACATACTTAGCGATATCCACCATGCCGTTGGAGATGACCTTGATCTCACGGTGCTCGTCGTGATCGACCACGTCGACGTACGCGACGGTGATGCCGGCGTCGTCAATGGCGATCGCCTGCTCGACCGTGAGAATCTGGCCGGCTTCCGCCAGCAATTCGCCCGTTTCGGTATCGACGATCGGACGGCTGAGGCGCTGACCGGTCAAACGATTCCACAGGCTGAGTTTCTTATTGTATTTATAGCGGCCCACGCGCGACAGGTCGTAGCGGCGCGGATCAAACAACAGGTTGTTGAAGTGCTCGGCGGCGTCCTTCGGCGTCACCGGCTCACCCGGACGCAGTTTACGGAAGATCTCCACGAATGCTTCGTCGCTGCTGCGGGTGGTATCCTTTTCAATGGTCGCAATGATGCGCGGATCTTCACCGAAGAAATCCAGCAACTGCTCGTTGGAGCTCAAGCCCAGCGCACGCGCCAGCACCGTCACCGGCAGTTTGCGGTTCTTATCGATGCGGACGGAGAACACGTCCGACGAATCCGTTTCGTATTCCAGCCACGCACCGCGGTTCGGGATAACCGTGGACGCGTACAGCTGTTTACCGGTCGAGTCGTAGGACGCGCTGTAATACACGCCCGGCGAACGAACCAACTGGGAAACGATAACACGCTCGGCACCGTTGATGACAAAGGTACCGCTTTCGGTCATCAGCGGGAACTCGCCCATAAAGACGTCCTGCTCTTTGACTTCCCCTGTTTCCTTATTATAAAGACGCGTGGTCACGTACATCTTGGTGGAGTAGGTGGTATCGCGCGCTTTGCACTCCTCCACGTCGTACTTCGACGTCTCCTCCAAGCGATAGTCCACAAATTCCAGCACCAGATTGCCGGTGTGGTCGGTAATGGTGGAAATGTCGTGGAACACTTCCTTCATACCCTCGTCCAGGAACCATTGATACGAATTCTTCTGGATCTCGATCAGGTTCGGCATATCCAACACTTCATTGATCTTGCCAAAGCTCATGCGTGTGGTTTTGCCGAGCTGTACCGGGGTCAGCTTCGTCTTACTCATAGGCTGCAACACACTCCTGTTTCTTGTATTTGCCATTTTGTGAAAAGCTCTTGCTTTTTACCGAACTTTATGCTATACTGAATCTCACAAAGCGCATAAGTGCCCAGTATTTCACAATAACACATTATGAAATAATACGCCCTTTTCAAATAAAAGTCAAGGGATTTTACCGAAAAAATCCCCAGTTTATGCGATTTTTTCGTTTTTGTTCGCCGCCCGCCGTTTTGGGCGGCGGTTTTTGTTTTATTTGTAGAAAACACTCGGCTGGGTTGTTAATTTTTAAGGGTTGACATCTCGTTTCAAATACGATAAAATAACAAGGTATATAAACTGCAAAGTGGGGTTCCCCGTATGATGACTCAACAACAACTGGCGGATTTGATGTTTCCGACCGTTACCAAAACGCCGGCGGAGGTGGAAGCGCAGTTTCCGCCGCGTCAACTGCCGGAGGGCGCACGCGTCACACGCGTAGCCCCCAGCCCGACCGGATATCTGCACCTCGGCGTGTTTTATACCGCGATGGTCAACCGCTTGACCGCGGATGCCTCCAAAGGCTTGTTCTACTTCCGTTTGGAAGATACCGACAAGAAACGCGAAGTAGAAGGCGGCGCCAACGACATCCTCACCGGTATGGGCAAATTCGGCCTGACCATTGACGAGGGCTTTGTCGCGCCGGATACCGTGGTGGGCGATTACGGTCCGTATCAGCAATCCTGTCGTGTGGATATCTACCACGCGTACGTAAAGGATCTGGTAACCAAAGGCTTGGCGTATCCGTGCTTCTGCACCGCCGAATCCCGCGCCGAAGCGCGCGAGAAACAGCAGGCGCTCAAGGTGCGTACCGGTTATTACGGCGAGTTTGCGCTCTGCCGTGCGCTGAGTGCCGACCAAGCCGCTGAAAAGATCGCCGCCGGCATCCCCTACACCGTTCGTCTGCGGTCGGACGGCGACGAGAGCCGCCGTATCAAGTACAGCGACGTGGTCAAGGGCACCATTGAAATGCCGGAAAACGACGAGGATATTGTATTGCTGAAATCCGACGGCGTGCCCACCTATCACTTCGCTCACGCGGTGGACGATCATCTGATGGGTACCACCCACGTCATCCGTTCGGACGAATGGATCTCGTCGGTACCCAAGCACCTGCAGTTGTTCCGCGTACTCGGCTTTAAACCGCCGAAATATGCGCATCTCTCCCCCATCATGGTGGAGGACAACGGCAACAAGCGCAAGCTCTCCAAGCGCAAGGATCCGCAAGCGGCGATGCACTACTACGCCGCCGAGGGTTATCCGGCGGACAGCGTGCTGGAATATCTGATGACGGTCGCCAACAGCGATTTCGAGGATTGGCGCCGCTGCAACGCGACCGCGCCGCGCAGCGCCTTCCCGTTTAACCTCAAAAAAATGAGCGTTTCGGGCGCGTTGTTTGACTTGAAAAAGCTCAACGACGTCAGCAAGAACGTGATCGCTTCGATGTCTGCTGAACAGGTGGCCGAAGCGGTGATCGCGTGGGCGCAAGAATACGCGCCGGATTTCGCCGCCAGATTGACGGCGGACGCGGCGTATGCGGTCGGCATCTTTGCGATCGATCGCGGAGGCAACAAGCCGCGCAAGGATATGGCGAAATGGAGCGATGCGCCGGATTATGCCGCGTATTTCTTGGACGAGACCTTTGCGGGTATGGGCGAATTACCGGAAAATCTGACCGCTGCGGACGCCAAAGCGATTTTGGAGGCCTATCGACCGGTCTACGATCCGGCGGCCGACAAGACCGCTTGGTTTGAAACGGTACGCGGTTTGTGCGAAGGGCTCGGCTTCTGTCCCGATGTTAAGGCCTACAAGGCCGATCCGACCGCGTGGAAGGGTCATGTCGGCGACGTCAGCACAGTCATCCGTCTGGCGATCACCGGACGCCGCAACACGCCGGATCTTTGCTCTATCATGCAATTGCTGGGCAAAGAACGCGTGGACAAGCGGTTGGAAGCCGCCATCAATTCACTGTAAGAGAGGGTTCATTTTATGGCTGAAAATAATAACTTTATCCATAGCATTATTGACGAGGAGTTGGCCGAGGGCGGCCGTTGCTACGGCAAAACCGTGCACACCCGTTTTCCGCCGGAGCCGAACGGCTATCTGCACATCGGTCACGTCAAGGCGATGTGCATCGACTTTGGCACCGCCGAAAAGTACGGCGGTCTGTGCAACCTGCGTATGGACGATACCAACCCCGCCAAAGAGGACGACGAGTTTGTCCGCGCCATTCAGGAGGACATTCATTGGATGGGCTTTGATTGGGGCGATCGTTTCTACTATGCGTCCGATTACTTCGACACCATGTACGAGTTGGCGGTTGGTCTGATCAAGAAAGGGCTCGCCTACGTCTGCGAGCAGACGCCGGAGGAAGTGCAGAAAAACCGCGGCGATCTCACCCATCCGGCTGTCAGCCCCTACCGCGATCGTCCGATTGAGGAGAGTTTGGATCTGTTTGCGCGGATGAAGGCCGGCGAGTTCGCCGACGGCGCCATGACGCTTCGCGCGAAGATCGATCTCGCCAGCGGCAACTTCAATATGCGCGATCCGGTTATCTACCGCATCAACCATCAGCCGCACCACCGCCAAGGCAACAAATGGTGCATCTATCCGATGTACGATTTTGCGCATCCCATCGAGGATATGATCGAGCAGATCACTCATTCGCTGTGCTCGCTGGAGTTTGAAAACCACCGTCCGCTGTACAACTGGGTACGCGACAACGTCGATTACGACGCCGATCCGCGCCAGATCGAATTTGCGCGGTTGGGCATTGATCACACGGTGCTTTCCAAGCGTAAGCTCCGCAAGCTGGTGGAGGAAGGCTACGTCAGCGGTTGGGACGATCCGCGTATGCCGACGCTGTGCGGTCTGCGCCGCCGCGGCTACACGCCGGCTTCGGTGCGGAATTTCATCGATCGCATCGGCGTTGCCAAGGTGCCGAACGTGGTGGAAATGGCGTTGTTGGAGCATTGCCTGCGCGAAGATCTCAACGAAAACGCGCCGCGCGCGATGGCGGTGCTGCGCCCCCTCAAGCTGACTGTGACCAACTATCCGGCCGGTCAGACCGAGATCTTTGATATGGAAAACAATCCGGTGCAGGAAAACAGCGGTACGCATCCGGTGGTCTTCTCCGGCTCGGTTTACATCGAGCAGGAGGATTTTATGGAGGAGCCGATCAAAGGCTACCGCCGCTTCTTCCCCGGCAACGAGGTTCGTTTGAAGGGTGCGTACATCGTCAAATGCACCGGCTGCGTCAAGGACGATGCCGGCAACGTGATCGAAGTGCTGTGCGAGTACGATCCTGAAACCCGCGGCGGCAACACGCCGGACGGTCGCAAGGTCGGCGGCACCGTGCATTGGGTGGATGCCGGCACGGCGGTCGACGCCGAGGTGCGCCTGTACAGCACGCTGTTTGAGGATGCTGATCCCGATGCGGCGGACAAAGATTTCCTCGCTTGCCTCAATCCGCAGTCGTTGGAAGTACTGACCGGCTGCAAGATGGAAGCGATGCTGGGCAACGCTTCCGGCAGTTATCAGTTCCTGCGGCTCGGTTACTTCTGTGTAGACAAGGATTCCACGCCGGAGCACCGCATCTTCAACCGCAGCGTTTCGCTGAAGGATACCTTTAAGAAAAAGTAAAGATATAAAAAAAAGAGTCCCGAGCAAAATTGCTCGGGACTCTTTTTATGCGAATTATTCCGCTTCCACCGTTTCGGGCTCCTGCATTTCCTTTTGCAGTTTGGGATCGTACGAAAGCATCGGCTCGACCTGCTTGCCCTTGATGTGGCGATCCACATAGTTCTTGGTCAGTTTGATGAGCAGCGGGCAAAGCGCCACCAGACCAATCAGGTTCGGGATCATCATCAGACCGTTAAAGGTATCCGACACATCCCACGCCAGCGACGAGGTCATCACCGCACCGGAGACGGTCATCAGCGAGAAAATAACCTTGTAAACCTTAGCGCCCTTGACGCCGAAGAGGTATTCCACCGCCTTACCGCCGTACTGCGACCAGCCGAGAACAGTGGTAAACGCAAACAGCGTCAGCGCAACGGCCACGATGATCTTACCGGCCTGTCCGAAATACTGCGCGTAGGCCAGCGTGACCGCCGTCGACGCATTTTCGGAGTTAACCATCGTGTTCGCGCTGGAGCAAAGCACCGTCAGCGCAGTCAGCAGGCAGATCACGAAGGTATCCATAAACACCTCGAAGATACCCCACAGACCCTGCTTGACCGGTTCTTTCACGTCGGCAGACGCGTGCACCATCGTCGACGAGCCGAGACCGGCTTCATTGGAGAACACACCGCGCTTGCAACCCTGCACGATCACCGTGCCGATCACGCCGCCGGCAGCGGCTTGTCCGGTGAAGGCATCCGTGAAGATCGAGCCGATCGCCGGTAGAATATTCTGATAGTTGATGCCGATCACGACCAGCGAACCGACAATGTAAAGCACCGCCATAAACGGCACGAGCTTTTCGGCTACCGTCGCTACGCGCTGCAAACCGCCCAGCACCACCAGCGCCACAATCACCGTCAGCACCAGACCGATGATCAACGGCAACACATCGTAGCCACCGATCATCACAGGGGCGTCGTTAAAGAACGCCGTTTTGATGTTGAGCATAATGCTGTTGATCTGACTCATATTACCGATACCGAACGACGCCAGAATGGTAAATACCGCAAACAACACCGCCAGCACCGAGCCAACCGTCTTGAAGCCTTTCTTTTTACCAAGGCCATCTTTCAGCGTATACATCGTACCGCCGGACCATTCGCCATCCGGATTGCGGCGGCGAAAATAAATGCCCAGCACGATTTCGGCAAACTTGGTGATCATACCGAAGAACGCCGCCAGCAACATCCAGAACACCGCGCCCGGACCGCCGATGACGATCGCCGTCGCCACGCCGGCGATGTTGCCGGTACCGACCGTCGCGGCCAGCGCCGTACAAAGCGCCTGGAACTGCGAGATGGATTTTTTCTCGGTTTTTTCCTTCTTTTCGCTTTTTTTGAAAAAGCTGCCCATCGTGTGCTTCCACCAGTGTCCCAAATGGCCAACCTGGAAGAACTTGACGCAGCAGGTGAGCACAACGCCCGCGCCGATCAGCAACACCAAGCCGATCGGGCCCCATACCACGCCGTTGACTGCGCCGTTTACATCGGCGATCCATTTCCATACTGCTTCCATAATCAAACTCCTTACCTAAAATTAAAAGGACGAATGTGCACAAAAACACATTCGTCCTTAACGTCCAAATTTGTCTTTGTCCTTTTGCCTGAGAGATTCGCGCATGCGGCGCTTTCACCTTCGGCACCCAAACTCAATTGGGTTTCTCCAAAGTTCCGTCCACTTGCAGTCCTTGTCCGATCCTCGGACACCTGAGAGCGTTACTCCTTCGGTCGCGCACAGCGGCGCGTCTTCTGCAAATTTCACACGGAAATATTCAATTTAGTAACCATTATAACACAGTTTTTTCAGAATGCAATAGGTTTTTTAAATTTCTTCTTCCACGGCGAGATTCTCGTCGGTCATCATATTGCGTTCCATCCATTGCGCGCGAGTAATGAGCAGCTCGCGCGGCTTAGAGCCAACGTGCGGCCCCACAATGCCGCGGCTTTCCATATCGTCAATCAAACGCCCGGCGCGCGCATAGCCAAGCCGCAGTTTCCGCTGCAACAGCGAAGTAGACGCTTCGCCGGCCTCCAGCACAACTTCCACCGCTTGTTCCAACATCGGATCGGCGTCGTCGAAGCCACCACCGCCGTTGTCGCCATCCGACGGCGCGCTTGCTTTTCCGCCGACCGAGACCTGCGCCGCCTGACGCTCAATCTCCTGCACGACCGCCTCGTCGTAGGTCTGGTCTTCCTCCGGTTTGAGGAACTGCACCACCGAGTTGACCTCGCGGTCAGATACAAAGCAACCCTGCACACGCACCGGCTTGGACATACCCATCGGCATAAACAGCATATCGCCGTTGCCCAGCAGTTTCTCTGCACCGCTGCCGTCAATGATCGTACGCGAGTCGACCGCGGACGCCACCGTCAGCGACAAACGGCTGGGGATGTTCGCCTTGATCAGACCGGTAATGACGTCCACCGACGGACGCTGGGTGGCAATGACCATATGCATACCGGCGGCACGCGCCATCTGCGCCAAGCGACAAATGGAGTCTTCCACCTCGTTGCCGGCAGCCATCATTAAGTCGGCCAGCTCGTCGATCACAATCAAAATCTGCGGCATATACGGCAGTTTGTTATCCGCAACGGCCTTTTCGTTATACGCCTTGATATCGCGCACCTTAGCGGCGGCGAACTTCTGGTAACGCGTAAGCATTTCGGTGACCGCCCAGCCCAGCGCACCGGCCGCTTTACGCGGATCGGTCACAACCGGCACGATCAGGTGCGGCGTGCCGTTATACACCATAAATTCGACCTGTTTCGGATCGATAAGTAACAGCTTGACCTCGTCCGGACGAGCGCGGAACAGAATACTCTGGATCATCGAGTTGGTACACACCGATTTACCCGAGCCGGTGGTACCGGCAATCAGCAGGTGGGGCATCTTCGCCAGATCCACCATCACGCGCTGACCGGTGATATCCTTGCCGAGCGCCACCGTCAGCTTGCTCTTGGCGTCACGAAACTCGGCGCTGTCAATCAGTTCACGCAGGGTGACCATCGACTTGACACGGTTGGGAATCTCGATACCCACCGCCGCCTTGCCCGGAATCGGCGCTTCGATACGCACGCCGGTCGCCGCCAATCGCAGCGCGATGTCGTCCGACAGACCGGTGATTCGGCTGATCTTCACGCCGGCCGCCAATCCCAGTTCGTACCGCGTGACCGCCGGTCCGCGAGAAATGTTGATCACCTTGGTCTCCACGCCGAACTCGCGGAGTGTCTGCACCAGCAGTTCGGCGGTATTTTTCAGTTCCGTGGTAGCGGCGCTGTCGTCCACCGGACGACCTTCGTCCAGCAACGTCAGCGGCGGCATCCGGTACTCCGGAGCTGCATTCGTCGCCATCACTTCGTCCGGCAGATCCTCCGGCATCTCCACACCGGTGGATTCGTCGGTTTCCTCCGCCAACGCGTCGGCCACCTTATCCATCTTGGATTTTTTGCTCGTTTTGGTTTTCGGCTTCTCCGGCTCTTTCCCTGCCAGCAGTTCCATAACCTGCTCGGCCGTGGTCTTTTCCGCTTTTTCCTCCGGATATCCGTCGCCCATTTCAATGTCGATCTTACTGCGCGCCTTAACAGGTTTTGCCGCCTCTTCTTCGTCGCGGCTCTGCCGTTTTTCCTCGGCTTCCTCGTAGGCTGCGCGCAGGTTTTCACCGGTCTTTTTCACCGGCGCCGCCACCGCACCGAACAGTTTGCCGAGCGTGGTACCGCTAAACAGCATCACCGCTACAAACAACAGTAAGCCCAGCACGATCTTCGCCGGCAGATCGCCGCACAGATACTCGATCGCATACCCGAGCACCGCGCCCAGCGCACCGCTGACGTGACCGCCGTATCCGTCTGCAAACGCCGCACCCCAGCCGACTAAAAAGTCGCCGGCGGTATCCACATCGTACCAGATCACCTGCAGCAGCGAAGCGATCGCCACCATAAAGAGCGCCGCAATGGTCACCCGACCGGCCGGCTTGTCCATCGCCATCAGCACGGCAACGGTACCCACCAGCACCGGCACCAGATACGCCATAACGCCGAATAAGCCCAGATAAAAATCGTGCATTGCCATCCACGCGATGGCTTCGCCCTGAATGATCGCAACACACAGCAAGAAGGCAGCGACCGCGATCAAAATGATCGCCATTCCCTGCCGACCGATGCCTTGCGTCTTTTTTGCCGCGGGTCTGCCCCGCTTGGCGGTGGATCGTTTGCGTGCTGCCATATGTCTTACACACTCCTGAAAAATTATGTCTTTTTGTTCATTTGCTTTTTGAGGGCGGCAACCGCCTCGGACAGCGTGCCCAGCCGATCGATCAATCCGCAGGCGACCGCGTCCTTTCCCTCCAAGATGGTGCCGATATCGGTCGCCAACTCCTCGGTGGACATACAGAGACTCATATAATCCTCTGCGGAAATATGCGAATTGTCGGTCACAAACCGCGTGATACGCTCCTGCATTCGCCGGAAATACGAATACGCCTGCGGCGCACCCAGTACCGTGCCGGTGGTGCGCACCGGATGAATGGTCATGGTGGCACTGGGCACGATAAATGACTGCTTGGCGGACACCGCCAACGGCACGCCGATAGAGTGACCGCCGCCCAGTACCAGCGACACGGTCGGCTTTTTCATACCGGCGATCAGCTCCGCCAGTGCCAGACCGGCCTCAATATCGCCGCCGATCGTGTTGAGCAACACCAGCAAGCCGTGGACGTTGTCGTCCTCCTCCACCTCTACCAATCGCGGAATCACGTGCTCGTAGCAGGTGGTCTTATTATCCGACGGCAAAGCGTAGTGTCCCTCGATCTGGCCGATGATGGTCAGGCAATGAAACCGTGCCTTGCCGTCACCGACGGCCATAACCCCGTTAAAGCTGCCGTTTTGCTCGCTCATGCAACACACTCCCTTTCAAAGGGAAAGTGTGTCCATAATCGTTATAATTATACTATGATATAAGCAAAATTGCAAGCGAAACTTATCCGCGCGTGACCGTTGCCCGTTTCAGCAAATTTTCCAGCGCCACGCGATCCGATTCGGACAGCGTTCGGCTTACCACGCCGGTGACGGTCATAGCCGTCTGCTCCACGCGACAGACCACCGCCGTATCCGTGTTTTCCTCCGCGGAAACCGTCAGCGTATCGCCGGTAAATTCATAGCGCATCGGCACCGAAATATCCGACGGCAGCAGGTTTTCCACCACCGGTGCGACAATGTTTTTCAGCAGCGGGTTATACTCGGTCACCACCGTTAAACTGGTTTCTTTCATGGCATCCTGCAGGATTGCCAAGGTGCCGGTGCCGTTTTCCTTCAGCGTCAGCGTAGCTTGCAGCGTCGCCTTCGTTTCCAGCGGCGTCACGTACGGCTCCGCCGAGCGAAGCAACGACACGTTGCTCTCCCCCAGCGGTCGAAGCGTCGGCGCGTGATGCGCCGCGGCATCCAACAGGTCGTCGACCGGCAGCAGGATATGCCACGTACCGACGACGGTCAACGGACGGCTGCCCTCGGTGGTGGCCGTGGTGGAAGACGCCGGCTTCTCCGGCGTTTCGGTCGGTCGGTGGCAGGCGGTCAACAGCATCAGCGCCGCCAGTACAAAGATCATCCATCGTTTCATTCTGCATTCCCCCTCTCCCTTATTCATAGACAAATTTACGGCGATTATGCTTGACATTTTTTTCACCGCGTGATAAACTATTTACCAGAAACGATGAAGGGGACGCATTTTCCCGCCGCGCCGGTTTTCAGAGAGTATCGCCTTGTGCTGGAAGCGATATAAACCGACAAGGGTCTGTGTACCGCCCCGGAGTGTTCGCCCGAACATCAGTAAGGCGAAACGGCTGACCCCGTTACCGGTCGCAAGAGGGCTCTTGGGAGCCGAACAAGGGTGGAACCACGCACAATCCGCGTCCCTTCGCTATGGCGAGGGGACGCGTTTTTTATTGAAGAAAGGGGTTTTTCTTATGCTGAATATTACTCTTCCGAGCGGCGATATCCGTCAAGTCGAAGCCGGCACCACCGTCGAGGCGCTGTGCCGCGAGATCTCGATGGGTCTGTTCCGCGCGGCGACCGCGGCTCGTGTGGACGGCGCCGTGGTGGATCTGCGCACGCCGCTGACCGCCGATTGCGCGGTGGAGATCCTCACCTTTGCTGACGAGGACGGCCGCAAGGCGTATCGCCACACCGTTTCGCACATTTTGGCGCAGGCAGTGATGCACCTGTTCCCCAACGCCAAGTTTGCGATCGGTCCGGCGATCGATAACGGATTCTACTACGATTTTGATGTGGATGCTGCGTTTACGGCCGACGATCTGGCCAAGATCGAGGACGAGATGCGCGCCATTATTAAGCAGGAATTGCCGATCGAGAAATTCGAGTTGGACGTCGCCGAGGCAGAAAAGCTGATGGCCGACCAGCCGTACAAGCTCGAGCTGATTGCCGAGCACGCCGGCAAGGGCGAAAAGATCAGTTTCTACCGTCAGGGCGATTTCGTGGATCTGTGCGCCGGTCCGCACCTGATGACCACCGGTGGTATCAAAGCGGTCAAGCTACAGTCCGCCACCGGCGCGTACTGGCGCGGCAGCGAGAAAAACAAGATGCTGCAGCGCATCTACGGCACGGCGTTCCCCAAAAAGTCCGAGCTGGATGCTTATCTGGAGCAGCAGGAGGAAGCCAAAAAGCGCGACCACAACAAGCTCGGTCGTGAGTTGGAGTTCTTCACTACCAGCGACGTGATCGGTCAAGGTCTGCCGATCCTACTGCCGAAGGGCGCGCGCGTTATTCAGTTGCTGCAGCGCTTTGTGGAGGACGAGGAGCAGAGGCGCGGTTGGTTGCTCACCAAAACGCCGTTGATGGCGAAAAGCGATCTGTACAAGATCTCCGGTCACTGGGATCACTACCGCGACGGTATGTTTGTGCTGGGCGATGCGGAAAAAGCAGACGAAGAGGAAGTGTTTGCACTCCGTCCGATGACCTGCCCGTTCCAGTATCAGGCTTACCTTAACCGCGCCCGTTCCTATCGCGATCTGCCGATGCGGTTGGCCGAAACCTCTACCCTGTTCCGTAACGAAGCCTCCGGTGAGATGCACGGTCTGATTCGTGTGCGTCAGTTCACCATTTCGGAAGGTCACCTGATGTGCACCGACGAGCAGCTCAAAGACGAGTTCCGTCACTGCCTGGAGCTGACCACCTTCATGCTCAAAACGCTTGGCTTGTACGAGGACGTTTCCTACCGCTTCTCGCAATGGGATCCGGCGGATACCGGCAAGTACATCGGCACGCCGGAGCAGTGGGAGGAAGCGCAGGGTCTGATGAAGGAGATCCTCGACGAACTGGGTATCACCTACAAGATCGGCATCGGCGAGGCGGCGTTCTATGGTCCGAAGCTGGATATCCAGATCAAAAACGTGTTCGGCAAGGAAGACACCCTCATCACCATCCAGCTCGACCAGATGCTGGCCAAGACCTTCGGCATGGAATACGTTGCCAAGGACGGCACCAAGAAAAATCCGTGCATCATCCACCGCACCTCGGTGGGTTGCTACGAGCGTACGCTGGCGTTGCTCATCGAAAAATACGCCGGCGCGTTCCCGCTGTGGCTGGCGCCGGAGCAGATTCGTATTCTCCCCATCACCGATCGTACCGCCGACAAGGCCGCCGAGATTCAAGCGGCGCTCAAGGCCGCCGGTATTGAGCGTGTGGAGGTCGACTACGACAACGAAAAGATCGGTTACAAAATCCGTCGTGCGCAGATGGAAAAAATCCCCTATATGCTCGTGATCGGCGACAAGGAAGCCGAAAACGGCGAAGTGGCGGTCCGTTCGCGCAAGAACGGCGATCTCGGTACCATGTCGCTGGAGGCGTTTATCGCCAAAGCGCAGGAGGAAATCGAGACGCGCGCCCTGTAAATTCACATCGCACCCATCGCATTCGGTGGGTGCGATTTTTCTACTTGCAAAAATCGAGGTTTTTCGGTATGCTATAAGGAGAACAAACGAAAGGAGTGACGAGCATGGCAGAACGCACGTGGACACCGGCTCAGCAAAACGCCATCAACGCGCGCGGCGGTACCGTGCTGGTATCGGCGGCAGCCGGTTCCGGCAAGACGGCGGTGTTGGTTGAGCGCATCCTCAGTCGGTTGACCGATCCGGAGCATCCCATTGCGGCCAATCGGTTGCTGGTGGTCACCTTTACCAAGGCCGCGGCCGCCGAGATGATGCAGCGTTTGGCCAAGGATCTGGATGCGCGATTGCAAGCGGACCCCACCAATCCTCTGCTGCGAAAGCAGGCGTTGATGCTGCCGACGGCGCACATCTCCACCACGCACGCGTTTTGCGCGTCGCTTCTGCGGGAGCAGTTTCATCTGCTGGGCATTTCCCCCGATTTTAAGGTGTTGGAGGAAAAGCAGGCCGCCCTCCTCGCCGGCGAAGCGTTGGCGGAGTATATGGAGGAAGCGTACGCCGCACACGATCCGGCGTTTCTGGCGCTGTGTGATCGCTTCGGCAGCAGTCGCGACGATCGCGAGGTGACTGCGGCAATCCGCCAGCTTTACAATTTTGCATCCTCCTTCCCCTTTCCGGATGCGTGGCTGGACGCCCAACTGAAAAAGGCGCACGAAACCACGTTAGAGGGCTCGGACTACGATAAGACGATCTGCAGTCGGATCTCGATGCTAATCGAAAAAGGTGCTTTTTATACCGATTGGGCGCGGCGAGAACTGAATCCGGAAACCGCTCTTGGTGCGGCGTATCTGCCGACGTTTGAGATCGATCGCGCGCTGTGGGAGACCTTATCGGCGGCGATGGACAAGCCGCGCGACGAGCGATTGGACATTCTGCGCGCCGCCGAAATGGAACGGCTGACCTCGGTTCGCGGCGCGGCGGGCGATCCCACCAAGGAATTGGTACAAGACCTGCGCAAACATGCGAAAAAGGCGCTTTCGGACATCCAAAAGCTCATTGAGCGCGACGACGATACGCTGTTGATCGGTCAGCGCTTAGCCGAGCCGACCGTACAGGCGCTGGTGACGGCGGTCAAGCGGTTTACCGCCAAATATCAAGAGAAAAAAGCCGCCGCCAACGGCTTGGATTTTAACGATCTGGAGCATTTGACCATTCGGTTATTATACGATGCGCCCGATCGGCGCTCGGCCTATGCCGATGCTCTGGCTCAGAACTACGACGAGATTTTGGTAGACGAGTATCAGGACACCAACGAGGTGCAGGATGCTATTTTCCGTGCCCTTTCTCGAAACGAACAAAATCTGTTTTACGTCGGCGACGTCAAGCAGAGCATTTACGCGTTCCGCCAAGCGTGTCCGCGCTTGTTCATTCAACAACGGAAACGCGGACACGATTACGACGGAAAACACTATCCGGCCACCATCACGCTGGACAACAACTTTCGCAGTCGGCGTGAGGTGACCGGCACAGTCAACTACCTGTTCTCGCTCTTGATGCGCGAGGAATTCGGCGGCATCGAATACGACCAAAACGAAGCCTTAGTATGCAAAGCGCCTTACCCCGATACGACCGGCAATCAGTTCCAATCCGAGCTGACGCTCATCGATCTGGACGGCAAACGGTCGGAGTTTGCCGATATCGCCGAGGCGCAATGCATCGCCGCCGACATCGAACGAATGATGTCGACCTTAAAGATCACCGACAAGGACGGCGAACGACCGGCGCGGTACAGCGATTTTTGCATTTTGCTCCGCAGCAAAAAAAGCCACGCCGATCATTACGTAAAAGAGCTCAACGCTTGTGGCATTCCCGCGTATTCTTCCGGCAGAGGCGGCTTTTTTGCCGCGCCAGAGATTGGCGTTATGCTGTCGCTTTTGCGGTTTTTGGACAATCCCACGCTGGACATTCCGCTGGCGGCAGTTATGATGTCTCCCCTCTACCAATTTACCGTAGATGAGATGGCCGGCATTCGCGCGCACGATCACCGCGGAACGCTGTTTGCCGCAGTGCAAGCGACCGCGCGGCAGTCGTCCGCACTCGGCGAGCGTTGTCGTGCTTTTCTGGAACAGACCGGTCGTTGGCGCACCGTATCCGCGGTGTTGACGGTCGATCGGTTGCTGGAGCGCTTGTACGACGAAAGCGCCGTCAACGACATTTACGGTGTGCAGAAAAACGGTCGCCAGCGAGTAGCCAACCTACAACAGCTTTACACGATGGCGCACGGATTTGAGGAAAACGGTTACCGCGGACTTTCGGCGTTCGTGCGGTTGTGCGATCGAATGGAAGAAACCGGTCAGGACATGGATCCGGCCACCGTTTGCGGCGGCGCGTTGGACGGCGTTCCGGTACTCAGCATCCACCACTCCAAAGGCTTGGAGTTTCCGGTGGTGTTTCTTGCCGGCTGCGCGGTTATGTTCAGTGGCGAGGATAACAAGGGCGATATGCTTCTCCACAGTGAGATGGGCATCGGCTTGCGGTTGCACGACCACGAATCGCTGATTAAGTACGAGACGCCTGCGCGTTTGGCCGCCGGTCAGCGCCTGCAGGATGAAAACATCGAGGAATCGTTGCGCGTGCTTTACGTAGCGCTCACGCGCGCCAAGGAAAAGCTCTGCATCGTTTCTGCCGACGTCAATATGCCCGGTAAAATTGCCGCGCGGACCATTCCGCAGCTTGACGGCGGACATTTGCCGACCTTCGCACTGACGGCTGCCAACTCGTTCCAAGATTGGATATTGGCTGCTGCCGCTTTGCATCCGGACGGCGGTGCGATCCGCGAACACGCCGGCTTTGGAGCGGAATACGCGGTGGACGATTCCTCGGCGTTACGGGTGCGTATGTTGTCGTATACCGCCGAGGACGGATTGGTTTCCACCGCGGAGGAATTGCCGCCCGTTGCAGAGGCAGACGATCAACTGGTAGATCGGTGGACCACGCGCCTTGGTTGGCGCTATCCGTATGCCGCGCTGAAAAACGTCCCCAACAAGATCAGCGTTTCGGCGCTGGCGCATCGCGCGCAGCCGCAGCAATACATTGCCGCTTCCATACCGGCTTTTCTGCAAAAGGGTGGGTTGTCCCCCACCGGTCGCGGTACGGCCATGCACGAGTTTATGCAGTTTGCGGATTATGCCGCAGCGGTCGCTTCGGTCGACGCCGAGCGCGATCGACTGGTACAAGCCGGCGCGCTGACCAAAAAGCAGGCGGCATCACTCAGTCACGCCGAGCTGACGCAATTCTTCCAAAGCGAACTCTGCCGGCGGATGCTCGCCGCCGATCGAACGATGCGCGAGTTCCCGTTTGTCACCAGACGGCCGGCCGGCGAACTGTTCCCTGAATGGGAACTGACCGGCGATGCCGCCGACGAGCCGGTGGCAGTGCAGGGCGTCATCGACTGCGCCTTTGTGGAAGACGGCGCGCTGGTGATCGTGGATTACAAAACCGATCGCGTCAAAGATCCGCAGGATCTGCGGGATCGCTATGCCGTGCAGGTACAGGTGTACGCCCGCGCTATGCGGGATACGCTGGGGCTCCCGATCAAAAGCTGTTTGCTGTGGTCGTTTGCCTGCGGCTGTGCAATCGACGTGCCGTTTGAATAAACCCAAAAGACCGATTTTTATGCGAAAATCGGTCTTTTTTGTTTCTCCCCTATTGACAACGGTAGACAAACGGATTATACTACATTTGAACAATTATTCAAATATCGGAGGTTTGTATGGAGACTTTGACCAATAACTGCAAAGAATGGGAAACGCACGAGGACGCGCTTCGTCAGGCAGAGGAACGGATGCCGGATGAGGATACGTTGTACGATCTGGCGGAGTTATACAAGATGTTTGGGGATTCCACCCGTATCAAGATCCTCTATGCGTTGGTGGACACCGAGCTTTGCGTTTGCGATATTGCGCAGTTGCTGACCATGAGCGTGTCGGCGATCTCGCATCAGCTGCGCGTGTTAAAGCAGGCACGGCTGGTCAAATATCGCCGCGAGGGAAAAACGGTGTTTTATTCCTTGGCAGACGATCACGTACACGAGATATTATCGCTCGGACTCGAGCATATCAATGAATGAAAAGGTGGGATTGACTATGAGAAAATCGTTTATGCTGGAGGAACTGGACTGCGCGCATTGCGCCGCCAAAATGGAGGATGCCATTCGCAAATTGGAGGGTGTTTCGCACGCGTCGGTCAATTTTATGCTGCAAAAACTGACGCTGGAAGCCGACGACTCTTGCTTTGAAACGGTATTGGATGAGGCGGCGGCGATTATTCGCAAGATCGAGCCGGATTGCCGTATTGTGAGGTAAACGATGTCGAGAAAGCAAAAGCGCGAGCTGTGGCGTATTTTGTCGGCTGCCGGTGCGCTGGTCGTTGTCGTCCTGTTGACCCATTGGCTGGAGTGGCCGTGGTGGGCAGATCTGTTGTGTTATCTGCTCCCCTATGCGATGGTAGGCTGGGACGTCCTGCGGGATGCCGGCCGCGGCGTGATCAACGGGCAAATGCTGGACGAGAACTTTTTAATGGGCATCGCCACCATCGGCGCGTTTGCGCTGGGAGAATACACCGAAGCGGTGTTCGTGATGCTGTTTTATCAGACCGGCGAATGGTTTCAGCGCCTTGCCGTCGGCAAAAGTCGGCGGTCCATCGCAGCGCTGATGGACATTCGGCCGGACAGTGCCACCGTACAACGCGGCGAGGAATGGATAGAAGTATCGCCCGACGAGGTGGCAGTTGGCGAGATTATTCGACTGCAGGCCGGTGAACGTGTACCATTGGACGGCGTGGTGGTAAGCGGAGAATCCACCTTGGATACCGCCGCTTTGACCGGCGAAGCAATGCCGCGTGCGGTCGCCGTAGGAGACGGCGTTATCAGCGGGTGCATCAACCAAAGCGGTCTGCTCACCGTACGGGTAACCCAGCCGTTTGGCGAGTCAACCGTCTCCAAAATTCTGGCGTTGGTGGAAAACGCCAGCGAGCGCAAGGCGAAAAGCGAAACCATCATCACCCGTTTTGCGCGAGTCTATACGCCGATCGTGGTCGCCGCGGCCGTTTTGCTCGCCTTTATCCCCCCGATATTCGCCAAACACTATCTTGCCGCCTTTCCCGATTGGCTGGGACGGGCGCTGAATTTCTTGGTGGTATCGTGTCCGTGTGCGCTGGTTATTTCGGTGCCGCTTTCGTTCTTTGGCGGCATCGGCGGTGCCTCCAAACAGGGCATTTTGGTCAAAGGGGGTAATTTTTTGGAATCCCTCTCCAAGGTGGATACCGCTGTTTTTGATAAAACCGGCACGCTGACGACCGGTTCTTTTGATGTGGTTTCTGTAAAGTCTGAAGCCTTTTCAGAATCGGAGCTTTTATTGCTTGCAGTCTCTGCCGAGCAGCATTCCTCTCATCCGGTGGCATCTGCGCTGAAAAAGGCGTGCGCGGATGCCGTTTTCCCTGAAATATCGGATGTTTTTGAATTTTCCGGACGCGGAATTTCTGCTACCGTTTCCGACAAAGCGGTTTTGGTTGGCAATCAAAAACTACTCCTCGAAAAGCAAATTCCCTTTACACCGGAAACCGATTTTGGAACGCAATTATACGTTGCGGTTGACGGCCAATACGCCGGTTGCATCACGATTGCGGACCGCATAAAGCCAAATGCCGCATCGGCCATCGCCGATTTGAAGACCACCGGTGTTCGCCGCACCGTTTTGCTCACCGGCGACCGCACAGAAACGGCCGAAGCCGTGGCAACCGCCGTCGGTGTAGACGATTACTACGCCGAATTACTTCCGGCTGACAAGGTCGATCACGTCGAACGGATATTGGCAGACAGCCGCCGTGCTGTGATGTTTGTGGGAGACGGCATCAACGACGCCCCCGTTCTCACACGAGCCGACATCGGCGTGGCGATGGGTGCGCTGGGCGCAGATGCCGCCATTGAAGCCGCCGACGTGGTGCTTATGGACGACGATCCCGCCAAATTGGCGCTTGCCGTCCGCTTGGCACGGCGAACGATGCGGATTGTGCGACAAAACATCGTCTTTTCGTTGGCCGTGAAAATCGGGGTTATGCTGGTCAGCGCAATCGGCTTCGGCAATCTGTACGCCGCGGTGTTTGCAGATGTGGGCGTCTGCTTGATCGCCATTTTAAACGCTTCGCGTACGCTGAAAATCCAATAATTCAAAAAGGCGGCTACTTGCCGCCTTTTTCTTTTTATTTTTGTTGCACGAGGGTCACTTTTGTGATATACTCATAAGGAAATGCGAAATTTTATCAAATTTGAGGCGATCGATATGAGAGATATGATTTTATTCGATTTGGACGGCACCTTATGGGACGGTGCGGACAGCATAGCCGCTTCGTGGAATACCACACTACAGGCGTTGGACCGCCCCGAGCGAATCACCGCCGATCAGATGCGGCAGTCGATGGGACTGACCATCGAGGTGATTTTTGAACGGTTACTGCCGAACGTGGCACCGGCGGATCGTCCGCCGATCTGGGAGCAGTGCTGCGCCGATGAAAACGACTACATCCGTCAGCACGGCGGTACGTTGATGCCGCAACTGGAGGAGGTTTTGCAGGCACTGTCTGCTCATTACGACTTGGGCATCGTCAGCAACTGCCAAGGCGGCTACATTGAGGCATTTTTGGCGTTTAGCGGACTCGACCGTTACTTTGCGGATACCGAATGCCACGGCAACACCGGCTTATCCAAAGCCGAAAACATCCGTCTGTTGCTGGAACGCCACGGCAATCCGCGCGCCATTTACGTGGGCGACACGCAAGGCGATTGCGATGCCGCCGATGCGGCCGGTGTGCCGTTTGTCTACGCCGCCTACGGTTATGCGACCGTCAACCGTTCGGTGCCGACGCTGACGGCGATCGCCGAGCTCCCCTCGCGCGCCGAATCGCTTTTGTGCGGGGTGCCGTTTTATCCGGCCGATATTCTGTTGCCGGTCGGCGGCTGGGAGAAGTGGGGCACGATCGCGTGCGATCAGTTTACCTCCGAGCCAGAATACTGGGAAAATGCCGATGCTTTTGTCGGCGATGCGCCCTCTGCTCTGCGGGTGGTGTTCCCCGAAGTCTATCTGGAAAACGAGCCGGAAAAGCGGATTGCCGAAATCAACCGCACCATGACCGCTTACCTGCAAAACGGACAGTTTTCCGAGTACAAAGACGCGATGATCTACGTCGAACGCACCCTGCCGGACGGCCGTGTGCGGCACGGTTTGGTCGGCGCGATCGATTTGGAATACTACGCGTTTGAGAAGGACGATACCGCCGCCATTCGAGCGACCGAAGGTATGGTTGCCTCCCGCATTCCGCCGCGCGTTGCCATTCGCCAGGATGCACCGATGGAGTTGCCGCACGTGCAACTGCTCATTGACGACGAAAAGCAAACGGTCATTGAGCCGCTGAAAGACGCCGCCCTCCCCCTCTTGTACGATTTCGAGCTGATGCTCGGCGGTGGTCATATTCGCGGATACTTGGTACCGCGCGAACGTCAGACGGTCATTTTAAACGCGCTGGGGGCGCTGACCGACAAGGACAATCCCCTGTTGTTTGCCGTGGGCGACGGCAACCACTCGCTCATTACCGCCAAGACCTGCTATCAGCAGGATCCCACGCCGTATAATCGCTATGCGTTGGTGGAGGTGGTCAACATCCACGACGAGTCGATGGAATTCGAGCCGATCTACCGCGTGATGTTTGGCGTGGATGCGTCGGCGCTGTTGGCTGAAATGCAGGCGGCGTTTGATGCCGAGGACGGCTCCGAACCGCCGCAGGAGATCGAGTGGTTTACCGCTACGGACAGCGGCAAGCTCACCATCCCCCACCCCATTCGTCACCTGACCATCGGTACCATTCAAGCTTTTATTGATGCGTATCTCCCGTCGCATCCCGAGGTCACCGTGGACTACATTCACGGCGTGGAAAGCACCAAGACCCTCGCCAAGCAGGAAAACGCCGTCGGATTCCTGACCGATGGCATTGCCGTGGGCGATCTGTTCCCCGCCATCCGCACCGACGGAGTCTTGCCGCGCAAGACCTTCTCCATTGGCGAGGCGGTCAGCAAGCGCTATTACATCGAAGGGCGTAAAATTCGATAAATAAAAATCCGCTGTATGGTTGTACAGCGGATTTTTGTTATTTCGGAGTTCGGATGTGCTTAAAGTTGCCATAGGTTTCGTTGATCATTTCGCAAAACGAAAAGGTTTCGTCGTATTTATCGATAATCTTCTTGAAATCGCTGATCTGGTGCTTATTGACCACACACAGCAACACCGTGCGGTCGCTGTCGGTGTAAGCACCGCGCGCGGCAATCTTGGTCGCGCCGTGCCGTAGCGTATGTGTGATCTCTTCGGCGATCTCCACCGGATGGGTAGTGATGACCGTGAATTTATAAGCGGATTTGCCGCCTTTGATGATTTGATCACCAATAAAATTGGACACGAAGCAATAGGTTAAACACAGGGCAACCGGCTTGTAATTGACCACGCCGTTTTCGGCATACACAAACAGCGAAGCAATAGCCACAAAGCCATTGAGTACAAACGCCACCACAAAGAAATTGGTGTTCGGATTAAAGGTGTGGATACACTTGGAGATGATCTCCATACCGCCGCTGGCCGAGTTATACCGAAAACAGATGCCACAGACGAAGCCGCTGATCACGCCACTGATGATGGTGGGCAGGATGGTATCTTGTCCGCCGGCATCGTATTGCAGCACCGACCAACCGGATTGCTGAAGCCCCAGATACACCATCGAGTACACGACCGTAAACACCATCGATTTGAGGGCATATTCTCTACTCACCCGAAAGAACACAAACACGCACAACGGCAGGTTGATAAGCATCGCCAGATAACCGATACTAAACCCCGTTTTATACTGGATCATGGTTATAACACCGTTTAAACCGGCCGGTGCGAAATGATTTTCAATAACGAACATATAGTAATTAAACGCCAACAGCACCGCCATCAGCACAATCACTCCATACGAGCATATGTAATATCGTAATTTTTGCATCGGGGAAACTCCTTTTCGGTTCTTTACTTTCCCAGTATACTATGCTATAATGGATTTTGAAAACGAATGTTTTAAATCGTTGTTATCAATTTTTTTGATAGTTGGAGTGGCTATGGATATTCGGAACATCAAAACCTTTGTGCGCGTAGCGGAGCTAAAAAGCTTTACCAAAGCCGCCGAGGAAATGAATTACGTGCAGTCGACCGTCACTATGCAAATTCAGCAATTGGAACGCGAACTGGGGTATCCGGTATTTGACCGGATCGGCAAAAAAGTATCGTTGACGGCGCCGGGGACGGAGTTTCTGAAATACGCGTACCAAATTCTGCACGTAATTGACGAGGCGGAAGCCTTGGGGAAAGAAGCGGCAGAGCTGCGCGGCGTTTTACGAATCGGCGTGTCTGAGACGCTGATGTTTGGGGTGTTGTTGGTACTGTTGCCCACCTTGAAGCAGTCGTATAAAAATCTGGATATCCGTATCAAGACCGGACATACACCGGAGTTGATTGAGGAATTGAAGCACAACCGTCTGGATCTGGTATATTTGTCCACCCATCCCAACACCGATCCGGATCTGTGCTGTCATTACATCAAGCAAGAACCGCTGGTTTTCTTGTGCGGCAACGGACATCCACTCGCTCAAAAAACCAACATTCCGTTTGAAGACGTAATGAATTGCGAATTCCTGCTCACCGAACGAGAGGGCTTCTGTCACAAACGGTTGCGGGAATTGGCCGCCAAGCATCACGTAAATCTGCATAGTTCTATGGAGCTTGACAGTGTATACGTCATCACCAAATTGGTGGAGCAGAATATGGGGTTGGCGTTTTTACCGGAATTCGCGGTTACCCAACAGCTGGCCGACGGGCGCCTTTGTAAGCTGGATGTTAAGGGGGAGTTTCCGACATATTACAGCCAAATCCTCTGTCACAAGGATCGTTGGCTCTCCCCTTTTATACGAGGAACAATCGACGCCATCCAAGCGTTTCGACCGGGCAACAATTAAAAAAGCGAGCCGCGTTGTCGGCGGCCCGCCTTTTCTAAATTACAGATTTTTCATCGTCAGACCGATGCGCTGTTTTTTGACGTCAACCGTAAGGATCTTGACCGTGACTACGTCACCAACCTTTAAGACCTCCGACGGATGCTTGATAAACTTATTGCAGATCTGCGAGATATGCACCAGTCCGTCCTGATGGACGCCGATATCCACAAACGCGCCGAAATCAATGACGTTGCGCACCGTGCCTTTGAGCACCATTCCCTCGGTGAGATCCTCGATCTTCATCACGTCGGTGCGAAGCATCGGCGGCGGCAGTTCATCACGCGGATCGCGACCGGGTTTGACCAGCTCGCGCAGAATGTCTTGCAGCGTCGGCTCACCGACGCCGAGCGTCGAAGCCAGCGCAGACAATCCTTCCCGTGCCACGCCGTCGGTCAGCGCCGTCAGATTGCCGGTCGCCACGTCCTTTACGGTCAGACCGAAATGCGCCAGAAGCGCCTTGGCTGCCGCATAGGATTCGGGGTGAACGGCGGTATGATCCAACGGATTGGCCGATTCGGTCACTCGCAGGAAGCCGGCGCATTGTTCAAACGCCTTCGGTCCGAGTTTCGGGACTTTTTTGAGCTCTGCTCGCGAGGCAAACGCGCCGTTTTCCTCGCGATAGGCCACGATGTTGCGGCACAGGGTCGCATTCAGACCGGAAATGTGGGACATCAGCGCCGCCGAGGCGGTATTGAGATCCGCACCTACCTCGTTTACGCAATCCTCCACCACACCGTCGAGCGCGGCGGTCAGTTGTTTTTGCGGCATATCGTGCTGGTATTGGCCGACGCCGATGGCTTTCGGCTCGATCTTCACCAGCTCCGCCAACGGATCCTGCAGGCGGCGCGCGATGGACACCGCGCTGCGCAAGGTCAAATCGAAATCCGGCATTTCGGCGGCCGCCGCCGGCGATGCCGAGTACACCGAGGCGCCGGCTTCGTTGACGATCACATACGCGACCTTTTGCGGAATTTCCCGCAAGACCGCCGCGGTAAACTGTTCGGTCTCGCGCGAGGCAGTGCCGTTGCCGATGGCGATCACCGTCGCCTTATGACGCACGATTTTATCCTTTAAGATCTGCTTGGATTTTTCGATCTGGGCGGCAGAATGCGTCGGATAAATAACCGCTGTATCCAGCACACGACCGGTGGCATCCACCACCGCCAGCTTACAACCGGTGCGGAAGCCCGGATCTAAGCCAATGGTGACCTGTCCCTTGACCGGCGGCTGCATCAGCAGTTGGTGCAGGTTATCGCCGAACACGCGAATGGCCGCTTCCGCGGCGGCGTCGGTCAGTTCGTTGCGGATCTCCCGTTCAACCGACGGATAGATCAGGCGGGCATACGCGTCCTCGCCGGCGGCTTTTACCACCGCCGAGCAGGCGTTATCCCCTACGACCGCCCGCGTATAGATCACACGAAGCGGGCGCTCCGGATCGGTTTCGATCGAAACGCGCAGGTATTCTTCCTTTTCGGCGCGATCAATGGCAAGCACGCGGTGGCCGGCAATGCGGCTGACCGCTTCGCTGTAATCGTCAAAGCGCGCATACACCGAGTTTTCGTCCGGCTCTTTGGCGGTCGTATGCACGATGCCGTGGATGCGAACCAAATTTCGAATGCATTTGCGGATCTCGGCATCGTCCGAGATCTGTTCCGCCAAAATATCCGATGCGCCTGCAAGCGCCGCTTCCATATCCGGCACTTCCTTGTCCGCATCCACAAACGGCTCGGCCAGTTTCTTCGGATCGGCGCCGGTTTTCTGCCCCAATCTCAGCGCGTCTGCCAGCGGCTCCAAGCCCCGCTCCTTGGCCACCGACGCACGCGTGCGCCGCTTTTGCTTGAACGGACGATAAATGTCCTCAATTTCCGAAAGCGTCGCCGCCTTATCCAAGGCCGCGGCGATCTCATCGGTCATCTTCTCTTGATTGGCGATGGCCGCGCGCACCTCTTCCCTGCGCGCATCCAATCCGCGCAGATAATCCAATCGTTCGGAGATGCGGCGGATGGTCTGATCGTCCATCGTGCCGTGTTGCTCCTTGCGGTAGCGTGCGATAAACGGGATGGTGTTTCCCTCGTCCAGCAACGCGATGATATTCTGCACGTAATCCTGCCGCACCTCAAATTGCTCGGCTAAGCTTTTAGCGTAATCCAACATCTTTCCTCTTCCTTTCTTCGATCATCCGACGGAGTGTGGCCTCAAACGCCGCATCCTGCTCCGCTGTGCGCTTGGACGGTCCTTTCAAACGACCGCCGGCGCGCCGGACCTTCTTGTGTACATACCGAGAAAACAACAGTTGATCGATGTTTTTCTCGCTGTAGATCAGCCCATTCTGGCTGACGGGGCACGCGCCCCGCGCCAAACACATGGCCGCCAACCCATAATCCTGCGTGACGGCGACGTCTCCGCTTTTCACCAAATTGACCAGCTTGAAATCCACGCTGTCGGCGCCTTTTTCCACCGTGACGGTGGTGGCACCCTCGCGCTCAAACCGATGCGCTGTATCGCACAGGATGGTGCAGGGCACACTATATTCGTTTGCTACGCGAACGGTGATGTCCACCACCGGACAGCCGTCTGCGTCGATCCATATTTGCACATTTATCCCTCATTCCAAAGGAGTTGTTTTTTATGTTGACCATTGTGATGCCCGATTGGCAGACCATCACCAACGGCGATATCTCCGCATCGATTTTTGAAAAATTCGGACGCGTGGTGCCGTATACGCTCTCCTCGCCGGAGGAGTTTGTCGATCGCGTGGCAGAGGCGGACGTGATCTTGTGCAACAAGACCATCTTAGACGAGCGCTCGCTTCGCAAGGCGACGCATTTGAAATACGTGGGGTTGTTTGCCACCGGCTACAACAACGTCGATCTGGATTACGCCGATCAACACGGCATCACCGTATGCAACGCCGGCAGTTATTCCACCGACGCGGTCGCGCAGCATACCTTTGCGCTCATTCTTGAACACGCCAGCCGCGTGGGCGAATACGATCGCTTTGTGCAAGACGGTGGTTGGCTCCGTTCACCCACCTTTTCGCCGTTTGTGTGCCTCACGATGGAGCTCGCCGGCAAAACGCTGGGGTTATTTGGATACGGACACATCGGCAAGGCGGTTGCCACCATTGCGCGCGCCTTTGGTATGCGGGTGCTGGTACACACGCGTACCGCCCCGAGCGACGGCACCCAAGCCGTTTCGTTTGAGGAGTTGCTGGCGCAATCGGATTTTATCAGCGTACACGCGCCGTTAAACGAGCAGAGCCACAACAAGTTTGATGCCGCGGCGTTCGCCGCCTGCAAACCGGGCGCATACTTTGTCAACACCGCCCGCGGTCCGATCGTCGACGAGCAGGCGCTGGCAGACGCCGTGAGAAGCGGTCGTTTGTCCGGTGCGGCAGTCGACGTGCTGCACGCCGAACCGATGGTGGAGGGATGTCCGTTGCTCGGTGTTCCCGGGATCACGCTGACGCCGCACGTGGCGTGGGCGCCGTTTGAAACGCGTTCGCGGTTGATGGGCATCGTGTGCGACAACCTGCAAAACTGGTTAGACGGGCATCCCACCAACGTGGTCAATCATCCAAAATAAGCTCCGGGAGCGGTTGTTTTAACAGCCGCTCTCGTTTTTTATAATCCGGCAGGACCGACGCCACCGTCGCATAAAACGCGCGACTGTGGTCGTGGTGGCGGATATGCGCCAGTTCATGTACGACCACGTAGTCAATCGCCTCCTCCGGATACGCCATCAATCGATAGGAAAAGCACAAGCTGTTTTTTCCCGAACAGCTGCCAAATCGCTTTTGCGCGGAGGTTACACGAAATCCGGTGGGCTTCACGCCCATGATCGCCGCGTAATGCGCGATCTTTTCGGGCAAAATGCGGCGAGCACGCTCTTTCCAGCGCACAACGTCCGCTTCGCTGACGGCGGCTTCGCGTCGACGGCGTTCCGCCAGCATCGCGCGATGCCGTTCCACCCACGACTCGTGGCGACAGACAAACGCCTCAATATCGCGTTTGGGCATCCACCACGGCGCCATACGGTTAGCGACAGATCCGTCGGATCGATTTTCAGCGCCACCGTTTTGCGATGAGCGCGCAACAAGCGATAATCCATAGCCGTTCCTCTTTCATCGGAATGGTATCATTGTACCACAAAAACCCGTTTCTTGCAAGCAAAAGAGGGTTGACAAAATTCGATTTGGCGGTTATACTACATTATAGTATAAATACGTGACGTTGACGGAACCCATTTGCCCGTCTGCTCCCAGAGAGAACGGCTCTCAGGCTGAAAGGTCGTTCGATGCAAAAGGCAAAGCGCCATTCCCGAGTCCCGCTGTAATGAGCGGCGTCTGCTCCCCGTTATCGGAGTGACAAGTGGCGACCGATCGGTCGCAATTTGGGTGGTACCACGGAGTTGCTTTCGTCCCAATGATGAGGGGCGGAAGCTATTTTTATTTTAGAAAGGATGTTTGCACACATGGAATGGATGGGATTGAACCAATTACGCGAGGCGTATCTGTCGTATTTTGAGAGCAAGGCGCACCTGCGTCTGCCCTCGTTTTCGCTCGTGCCGAAGGGCGATAAGAGCTTGCTGCTTATCAACTCCGGCATGGCGCCGATGAAAAAGTATTTTACCGGTGAGATCACGCCGCCGAACGGTCGCGTGACCACCTGCCAGAAATGCATCCGCACCGGCGATATCGAAAACGTCGGCGTGACCGACCGTCACGGTACGTTTTTTGAGATGCTCGGCAACTTCTCCTTCGGCGATTATTTCAAGGAGGAAGCGATCCCGTGGGCGTGGGAATTCTGCACCGAAGTGCTGAAAATGCCCAAGGATCGTCTGTGGGCGACCATTTATCTGGACGACGAGGAGTCGTGTAAGATCTGGACCGAAAAGGTCGGCTTGGATCCGGCGCACATCGTGCGACTGGGCAAGGCGGACAATTTCTGGGAGCACGGCGAAGGTCCTTGCGGTCCCTGCTCGGAGATCTACTTCGATCGCGGTCCGGAGCACGGCTGCGGTTCGCCGGATTGCAAGCCGGGCTGCGAGTGCGATCGCTATATCGAGTTCTGGAACGTGGTATTTTCGCAATTTGAGTCGGACGGCAAGGGCACCTATACCCCGCTGGAGCATCCCAATATCGACACCGGTATGGGTCTGGAACGCTTGGCCTGCGTGATGCAGGACGTGGACAACCTGTTCCTCGTGGACACCGTGCAGACCATTATGCAAAAGATCTGCGACATCGCCAACATCCGTTACGGCGACAATAAAAAGCAGGATATCTCGCTTCGCGTCATTACCGACCACGTGCGCTCCTGCACTTTTATGATCGGCGACGGCGTGATGCCCTCCAACGAAGGCCGCGGCTACGTGCTGCGCCGTTTGCTCCGTCGCGCCGCGCGCCACGGACGATTGCTGGGCATTTCGGGTTGCTTCCTCGGCGAAGTGGCCAAAGTGGTCATCGATTGCAACGAAAACTCTTACCCCGAACTGCGTGACAAGCAGGATATGATCCTCAAGCTCATCAACGTCGAAGAGGAAAACTTCGCCAAAACCATCGATCAAGGCTTGCAGATCCTCTCCGAGATGATGGACGCCGCCGACGGCTCGGTGCTGTCCGGCGACGAGGCGTTCCGTCTGTATGACACGTACGGTTTCCCGCTGGATCTGACCAAGGAGATCCTCGCCGAGCGCGGCATGACCGCCGACGAGGAGACCTTCCGCAAGCTGATGCTGGAGCAGCGCGAGCGTGCGCGCAACGCCCGCAAGAATGCGGGTGCGGACGCGTGGCTCGGTCAGGCGGATATGGTGGCGGATATGTCTGCTACGACGTTTGTCGGGTACACCGATATGACCGCCGAAGCCAAGGTGCTCGCGATCGTTGAAAACGAGACGCGCGTCACCGCTGTTGAAAGCGGCGCAGACGTCGTTGTGGTGTTGGACGACACTCCCTGCTACGCCGAAAGCGGCGGTCAGGTGGGCGATACGGCCACCCTTTCCTCCGCAAACGGCACGGCGAGCGTGGTCAACACCAAGAGAAATCATCAAAACGTCATTCTCCACTCGGTCAAGGTGACCGAGGGCACGCTGTCGGTCGGCGACACCGTCACGGTGACGCTGGACATCGAGCGTCGCGAGGCGATCATGCGCAACCACACCGCCGCCCACCTGTTGCAAGCGGCTCTGCGTGAAGTGCTGGGCACGCACGTTGAGCAGGCCGGTCAGTTGGTAGACGGCAACCGCGTGCGCTTTGACTTTACGCATTTCCAGGCAATGACGGCGGAGGAAATTCAAGCGGTCGAGGCAAAAGTCAACCGTTGGATCCTCGGCGCCACGGCCACCGACGTGCGTGAAATGCCGATCGACGAGGCGCGCGCAATGGGCGCGATGGCGTTGTTTGGAGAAAAGTACGGCGATATCGTCCGCGTGGTCAACGTACCGGCGGTCTCGGTAGAACTGTGCGGCGGTACCCACGTGGCCAACATCGGTCAGCTCGGTCTGTTCCACATTCTCGGCGAATCGTCGGTGGCGGCCGGTGTGCGCCGCATCGAAGCGATCACCGGCGTCAATTCGCTGGCGTTTATTGCCGAACAGCAGGCGCTGATTTCGAGCACGGCGGCAGCGATCAAGGCCAATTCCGCTGCCGATCTGGCGCATCGTGCGGAGCAGTTGATGAACGAGTTGTACGCGACTCGTCGGGAACTGGAAGCAGCCGAATCCAAGTTGGCGGCCGCGCAGCTCGGCGATCTGCTTAAAGATGCGGTCACCATTGGATCGGTACAATTTGCAGTGGCGGTATTTGAGGGTGTCGAGGGCGGCGCTCTCCGTACCATGGCCGATCGCGTCAAAGGCACGATGCCGGAAGGCTCGGTGGTGTTGCTGATCGGCAAGACCGCCGAGGCGCTCAGTCTGGCTTGCGTCTGCTCGGCAGAGGCGGTCAAGGCCGGTGCGCACGCCGGCAACCTCATCAAAGCCGCGACTGCCGCGTGCGGCGGCAAGGGCGGCGGACGTCCGGATCAGGCGATGGGCGCCGGCAAGGACGTCGGCAAGTTGGAAGATGCGAAAGCGGCGGCCGCCGAAGCGTTGGCCGCGATGTGAGGAGGATGACCTAGATGGAAAATTGTCTGTTTTGCAAAATTGCGGCCGGTGAGATTCCGAGCAACAAAGCGTTTGAGGATGATCGCGTACTCGCGTTTTACGATATTGCGCCGCAAGCGCCGGTGCATATCGTGGTGATCCCGAAAGCGCATATCGCTGACGGTGTTCGCGACATCAACGCGGAAAACGCCGACACGGTGGCGCATATCTTTGAGGTGATTCCGCAGATTGCCAAGGAGGTCGGCATCTCCGATTACCGCATCGTCAGCAACAACGGCGAGGATGCCGGTCAGACCATCCCCCACCTGCATTTTCACATCCTCGGCGGACGACGCCTTGGGGAAATGGGGTAACACGTGAAGTATATGGTAATGGACCTGGAATGGAACGGTTCTTGGTCCAAAAAAGCACACGGTTATTTTAACGAAATCATCGAGATCGGCGCGACTATGCTGGATGAGCGTATGCAGAAGATCGACGGCTTTCACGCGATGATCCGACCGGTAGTCAGCAAAAAGCTCACCCATCTGGTGACCGATCTGACCGGCATCGAGGCCGACGAGCTCAAGGACGGCCTCTCGTTTGAGGAGGCTATGCAGCAGTTGACCGAATGGATCGGCGGTGAGCCGACGGTGTTGCTTACGTGGTCAACCACCGATCTGCTGGTGTTGGTGGAGAATTACCGCTATTTCTTCAAGCGGACGCACATCCCGTGGCTGCACAGCTACGCCGATGCGCAGGCCTATTGTCAGCAGCATATGGAATGCGAGAAAAATCAGCAGGTAGGCTTAAGCCGCGCCTGCGATATGCTGGGCATCTCGGACGAGGGATTGACCGCGCATCGTGCGCAGGACGACAGCGAGATGACCGCACGGGTGTTAGCCAAGCTGTACGAGCCGGAAAGTTTTGTCAAATTTCTCCGACCGGCAGACGAGGAGTTTTACAAACGGATCACCTTTAAGGCGTACATCATCCGCGATATTCACGATCCGGCGGTCAAGCGGGAGCATCTGTCGTTTCGGTGTCCGGCGTGCCACCGGAGATTAAAGCCCAAAAAGGATTGGCGATTTTTTAACCAGAGCTTTTTTGCGGAAATGCCCTGCCCCGGCTGCGGAAAAGAATACACCGCGCGCGTGGCGATCAAGAAAAAGTACGAGGGTGTTGCCGTCAAGCGCAAGCTCACCGAAAAAGTTCCCAAACCGGCCGAGCCGGAAACTATAACACAAGGAGTGGAATCCCATGAGTGATAAGAAAACCTCTCAGATTTTGCAAGAATTTAAGGCTTTTGTAATGCGCGGAAATGTGCTGGATCTGGCAGTCGGCGTGATCGTCGGCGGCGCGTTCCAAAAAATCGTGACCTCGGCGGTCAACGATCTGATCATGCCGTTTATCGGTCTGGTGACCGGCGGTGTCAACTTTAACGAGCAGTTCGTGGTGCTGAAAGGGCAGGAACTGATCGACGCGGCGATCCTCGCCGGTACGCCGATCGCGACTGCTGCCGATGCCACCGCCGCCGGTGCCACGGTGTTTGCGTACGGTACGTTTATCACGGCGGTGATTGATTTCCTCATTATGGCGGTCATCGTGTTCTTCTTGGTCAAGGGTATCAATAAGCTGACCTCTCTGGGCAAGAAACCGGTTGTGGAAGAGCCGGCCGCCCCCACCACCAAGATCTGCGCCTATTGCCGCAGCGAGATCGCGATCGAAGCGACACGCTGCCCGCATTGCACCTCGGAAGTGGAATGATCGACAAACAAAAAAAGCGGACTGTCCGGTTAGACAGTCCGCTTTTTTGTTATGCTATTAAGCGAGGATCGCGAGCAATACCATTTCGACAATGCCGATCAGCAGGTATACCATCATACCCTTGATGCCGACCTTGTTCATCTTAAACCGCCACAGGAAGCCGAAGGACAGCGCCAGCATCAGCAGGCCCAGCAGCCACGGAAACACCAACGGCATCGCGCCGCGAAGCAAGTAAAACAGTGGCAAAATCAACGAAACCGAGCCAACCGGCAATCCGATATGCACCTGACGGTGACGACCGCCGGTCTCCTTGCGCTCCGCATCGGTGACAAACAGGTAGCACAAGCGGATCAAGCCCGCCAGCAGATAGATCAGCAAAAACGGCAAAAACCACGCCGTTTCCATACCGGAGGCAAAGCCGATCGCCAACGGCAGCAGCACAAACGCCGAAAAATCGCTGATCAGATCCAGCGTCCGACCAAAGCCGGCTTCTTCCGGCGTGAGCATCTTGGTTTTGGCGATCTTGCCGTCCATCAGGTGAATGGCACCGGCAATCAGCAGGCAATAGACCGATACCTGCGGCAACGGCCAAAAGACCGAGAAGCAAATGCCCAGCATACTGACCGCCAAGCCAACCAGCGTGGCCACGATGGAATAATTATAAAAGCCCAGTAATTTGGCGGTGATCTCCTCAAATTTCGAAACCGGTTTTTCCGTCACCTCGGGAGTTTCCGCTCCCTCGTGAGCGATCGGTTGTTCATTCATAGTCATTTTCCTCCTTGCATCGCCCGATAGGACATCTGCGCGGCGTTTGGTGTTATGGTACAGGTCATCTGATAGAGGGGAACATCGGCGATCAGCCGATCGATCAGCGAAAGCATCTGCGACATCTGCTGCTCCTGCCGAAGCCGAGAAGCCTGCTCGTACAAACGAACGGCCGCCTCGCCGTCGTCCGCCGGAACAATGCAATCCTCCTCGCCTTTGTCCAGAAAACAGATGCCGGCAAGCGGGGCGGATGCGTTGCGACTGATGTCCTCGGTGCCACTCCACGGCGTGCCGTACACCTGCCAGTTCCCGCTTTCATCCAATCGGAGAGCCGGTTTGTCGTCGTTTAGAATAAACGCCTGCGGAAACATCTCCAGCCACAGCTTCGTGTGGGTGCTTTTACCGCCACCGGACGGCGCGGCAAACAGGTAGGCTTGTCCGTCCACGACCACCGCCGAGGCGTGCAGCACCAATCCGTTGTGATCCAGCAGTCCGCCGGCAAATTGCTTGCCGGTAAGCAGGTAACGCCAATCGTCCGCGTTCAGCTCCGGATGTGCGCGGCATTCCCTCTCGACGACCGTTTCCGGCACGTCAATGGTAATATCCGGCTCGCCCTCAAACTCGGCTTGATACGGGATCGCTTGACGCTCAGTGCGGCCTTCACAGGCCATTCGGACGCGAAGTCCTGCTATCACATACGATTGCACGGCCGCCTCTCCTCTCTCGCGATTTTGGTTATTATACCATATAATATTGAATTTGTCAAAATTCGCGCCGTTTTGCTTGTAGCGGTGGTGGAATGATTACAAAAGTGTTACTTGAATTTGGGGTGGCTGTGACATATAATAAGTAAGAATTCAAGCGAAAGGAGGGGTTTTGTGTATACGCGTTATTGGGTCTATCAGATCACCAAACGCATCGCGGATTTTTTGATCTCGCTGTGTGCGCTGGTGGTGTTTTCGCCGATCTTTGTGATACTGGCGATCGTGGCCGCGGTGGATACCAAGGCCTCTCCGCTGTTCGTGCAGACGCGCATCGGTCGCGGCGGAAGGCCGTTCCGCTGTTTCAAATATCGCACTATGACCAAGGATGCACCCAGTAACGTGGCCACCTGCGATTTGGAAGCGTCGCTGTATATCTCGCCGGTGGGCAGTTTTCTGCGCAAGACCAGCTTAGACGAACTGCCGCAGCTGATCAACATTCTGTTCGGCGATATGAGCATCGTGGGTCCCCGCCCCATCATTCCGGAGGAAATGGAGCTGATCCACCTGCGCAAGCTACACGGCGCGGAGTCGGTTCGCCCCGGTCTGACCGGCTGGGCGCAGATCAACGGACGCGATAACTTAAAAGCGCCGAAAAAGGCAATGATGGACGGCTACTACGCTCGTCACGCCAGCTGGCGAATGGATCTGCACATCTTGATTCAAACGGTAGCGTACGTGCTCTCCTCCTCGGACGTGGTGGAGGGACACACCGAAACCAATCACAAATCCTCGGCGCAGTTTATTTTGAAAACGCGTCCGTACCCGTAAAAACAACAAAAAATCCCCCGACCGATCGGTCGGGGGATTTTTTTAGCATTTGCAGCCGTTGTTCGGCGGGAAGAATTCGTCCACCGGGAACGACAGCTTGCGAAACGCTTCGCAAGGATTGTCGCCACAACCGGCGGGCGTGCATTCCTTGCACGGCATGCAGTAGTCGTACACCGGTACCAGCATCTGCACGTTGCGGATCAACTGCACGATGCTGAACACGCCGATGCTGACCAACAAGACGTGTCCATCCTCGGCCGTCTGGCAGCACAGGCCGCCACAGCAGCACAGGCAGCATTCCGGCGGCGGGCAGCAGATCTTGCAGGTGCAGGCGTCGACCAGACGCGCGCCCAGCATAACCGGATCGGCTACCTGCACGCAGCAACGCGGCAACGTCTGCTGCGGCTTGATCTCGGCCGATTCGGCGCAGAAGTCCACGTTCTTCTTGTACTCGTTGCAGAAGACGTGTACGCTACCCTCACTGCCAAACAGAATGACCTTTTTCTCGGTCGTCGCGATACCGCGCACCGTCTGCGACGGCTGGCCGCGACCGGTGCAGAGTTCCACCGTGACCTCAAAACAATAGGTCAGATCGCAGGAATAGTACCCGCGGTTGAACGGAAGCGCCTCCACGTCAATGGTGACGTGATGGATCTCCACTTTGCGCACCCGCGCACTGGTCGCGCAATCGATCAGTTGCTGATCCCGCTCGTTGAAGTATACCCGAAGGTCCTCAAAGCAGTCCTTATCCGCGCAACTGTCGTATACACGCCCGGCGTCGATGCAGACGGCATCTTGGCAGAGACCGTCTCTTTTTTCAGCCATTTCCAACTCCCCCTATCCGAGCGCCGCCAGTTTCCCGCGGCTCTCCTTTAAGTAAGCCCGCTGTTATCAGCGGTTGCTTCACTGCCATCGTATGCACCCATCTGCCGCGTGGTGATAATTTTTCATTTTTTTGAAATTTCCTATTGACATCCTCAATCGGTTGGTGTATGCTACAAGTGTACTATTTCAATTAGTACAGTTTAGGAGGTGACGCTATGATCCAGCTGGACTATAAAAGCAGTGTGCCGATCTGTGACCAGATCGTCAACGGAATCATTCGTCTGAAAGCGTTGGGGATTTTGAAAAACGGCAGCCAGCTTCCCTCGGTGCGACAGCTGGCGATGCAGTTATCGGTAAACCCCAATACTATCCAGAAAGCCTACGGCATTTTGGAAACCAACGGCATTGTGTGTTCGGTGAAAGGAAAAGGCTCGTTTGTTTCGGACGATACCGCTGCCGAGCAGGCGGTGCTGGATCGCGCCAAGGCGAATTTCTTGGAGGCGGTGGCCAAGGCCCGTGAACTGGGGCTGACGACCGATCAGCTTACCGAGCTGGTACAACAATCGAAAGAAGGAGTGGATGCGAAATGATCAAAGGCATCGGGTTAACCAAAATCTTTGATAGCAAGACCGCCCTCGATTGCATCAATTTTGAGATCGCGGACGGCTGTATTTACGGGTTGATCGGCTCGAACGGATCGGGCAAATCCACCTTATTACGACTGATCGCCGGCGTGTACGCGCCGGACGGCGGTGCCATCACCATTGACAGTCAGCCGATTTTCAATAACGCCAAACTGAAAGCGCAAACGGCGTTTTTGGGCGATACCCCGTACTTTTTGCCGCAGACCAATTTGAAAGAAATGGCGGCGTTTTATAAAAGTATCTATGCATCCTTTGACGAGTCGGTCTATCGGCGGTTGGTGGAAATGTTCCCCATCGGCGAAACGGTCAAGATCAGCACCATGTCCAAGGGTATGCAGCGGCAAGCGGCGCTGATTCTGGCGATCTCGACTTCGCCGCGGTATCTGCTGTTAGACGAAGCGTTTGACGGTTTGGACGTGGTGATGCGGAAAGTGCTCAAGGGCATTCTCATTGAGGGAATGGAAAGCCGGCAGATGACCACCGTCATTGCCTCGCACAACATCCGCGAGTTGGAGGATCTGTGCGATCACATCAGCTTGATCCACGATGGCGAGATGTTGTTTAACGATTCCACCGAGCGATTGAAGGGCAAGCTCCACAAGGTACAGTTGGCTTGCGCGCAACCGCCCCACCCCACCGTGTTTGATGAGTTGGAGGTGCTCAAATCCGAGCAGACCGGTCTGCTCACGCAGATGGTGGTGCGCGGCGACAAGTCGCACATTCTGGAGGTCTGCGGTCGACTCAATCCGCTGTTTGTGGAGTGCATTGAGCCGACGCTTGAGGAAATGTTTATCTACGAATTGGAGGTGAACGGCTATGATGCTGGAACGCTTGCGCAGTAAACATACACCGGCACTGAATCTGTTTTTCTTTACCTTAAAGAAAAGCCTGCCGTTGATGCTCCTCTCCCTCGCCTTTATGGCGTTGGTCAACCCCGGGTTGTTGCTCTCGTGGTTGGAGAACACGTTAGTCGGTTATCCGCCACGCGAACCGGTCGATCTGTCGGAGATGACCACCGTTATCGGCATCGGAACGACCGCCGCTACCGCCGCACTTTCGATGCTGTTTTGTCTGATCAATTTCTCTTATCTTTACAAAAAGCCGGCCGGCGACGTGTTCCACGCGTTGCCGATCAGCCGTACCAAACTGCTGCTTTCGCGGTATTTTGCCTCGGTACTGCCGGCGCTGGCACCGGCGCTTCTCTCGTACGTCTCGTTGTCGCTGGTATGCTTATCCGACCGTGTGATCGGCGACTACAACTACATCTGGTCGCACGCCGCGCTGAATCTCGGCATTGTGCTGGTGATGTCGGCCATGACCATGGTATTTTTGGTGTGCGCCGGCAACACGTTTAGCTTTGTGGCTTCGCTGGGCGGCCTCAATGTCGGTATTCCGGTGCTGTTGTATATCGGCATCGAGTTGTGTGAATACTACCTGCACGGATACGTGGCGGACTATAACGCCATCTATTATTGCACGCCGGCGTTTTTCGCGTTTTCACGGTATCAACTGTACGACCAAGGCTGGGACGCCTATTGGCTGCAGCTGCCGTGGCTGTTGTTGATTGCGGCGGTGTGTCTGCTGGCGGCTGTCTTGCTGTACAACCGTCGCAAAAGCGAAAAGTCCGGCGAGACCTACGCGTTTAAGTTTGTATACTACATCGTATCGGTATTGCTGTCGATCATCGGTGCGTTCGCCGTCGGTTTTATCTTTGGTGACGGCAGCATCAACATGACCTTCTGGGTGTTCGCGCTGGTCGGCGGTGTGTTGACCGCCATTGCATTTGGTGCGCTCACCGACAAAGGATTTAAAACGGTCAAGCGTTCGGCGATCCTCGGCGGATGCGCGTACGTGCTGTTGTTGGTGTTCACCTTCGGCATCATTCTGGACATCACCGGCTACGAAAAACGAATTCCGCAGGCGGAGGACGTCCGAGAGGTCACCGTATCCGTCCCTTACGGCAATATGCCGGACGTCGTGTTGAGTGACGCCAAGGACGTTGTCGCCCTGCACGAAGCGGTGCTGGATCCGTATTGGAGCGAAACCAGCTATACCGGTGGCACGGTGGAGTTTACCTATGAATTGAAGTCCGGCGCGATCATGAAGAGGCGGTACAATCTCCAAACCGAAAAAGCGCAGATCGCGTATTACAAGCTGTTGCTCAACAAAGAATACCAGCAGCAGATCATCAAGCCGTTTGAGGATCTGGGTCTGGATCCGGCGTGGAACGCCAGCTATGGCGTGGATTATTACGGCGTCGACAAGGAGGCTTCCATCCAGATCTCTAAGGAGGAAGCGATCCGCATTCTGACGCTGTATTACGAGGAACTGGAAGCCGTGGGTGTTACGCGGCATCTCAACCACACATTTAATGACTCCATTTATCTGCACGGATTTGCCAACAAATTCATTGACGGCGATACCGAGAGCGTGTTCTATGAAAGCGCCAATATGTCGCTGTCTATTGACGGTTTGCCGCGCTTGCAGGCGTATATCGCCGAGTTGGTGGACGGACAGACGGTGGACGTGGAAAAATAAAGGAGAACACCGATGAAACGAAAATCAACGGATCCTTCGCGGCGGCAGGCATGGTTGGTGCTGGGGTTGGCGCTCCTGCTGGCCATTCCGGTCGTGATCGCCAAATATCTGCCGAAGAAGTAAAAAAAACACGGACATTCGTAGGAGCCGTACTCTAAAGGATAGCAAAAAAGATGCACGAAATTTTCGTGCATCTTTTAATTTTGTCTTATACCGTAGCAAGCAGGACATTTAGGCGCCTAAACGTCACTTGTTAGGAGAACCTAAAACCCTTTACCTTGCTCACTACTAATTGTAGCCTGAGCTGCTATCAGCAAAAGAGGGAAATTTCAGTCATTTATGGACTTTTTTGAAATAAACTGTATCAATACCATTGCCACGGTCATCTTTTATCACTTGAATAACTTTAAACCCATACTTTTCAAGAATTTTAATATGTGCAATATTTGTTGACCAAGTTCGCGTGAAAATATTGATATTTTCATATTCCGAAAAAAGTCTGCCATATAATGCTTTTGTAACGCCTTTTCCTCTTGCACTTGGGCTTACTATAAGTGTAGATATATAAATATTTGGAAGTTCTTTTTTGTGAATTTCAGCACTGCTATAATTCTCCTTATAAGATACAAACGCAATTAACGCACCATCTTCATATGCGACTGCAAATCTTTGGTTTTTAAGCTGCTCAAAATATTGTCTTATACCATCCCTGCTTTTTAAATTTTCCGAAAAATTCCGTTGGGTAGATGAACTTCGGGACGACAAGGGCGGAACAAACTCATTATCAGCAGCCTCTAGCATTTTGTAGGCATCGTCATATATGCTCTGCTGTTCTTCTTTCTCTAAAATGCGGATTTCCATAAATTTCTCCTAAATATACGGGATTTATATATTATAGCATATTATGCATGCCAAGTCTACAAAAAATCCCCGCCGATTGTTCGGTTGGGATTCATTATTGGGTGAAATCTTAGCCCTTAATAGCGGCCCGAGCGGCAGTTAGGTGGGCGATGAGAACCAATCTTAAAACTGTCCTTAGCAGTACGACCCATAGGAATGTCCGTGTTTTTTTATGCCTTTTCCAGTTTGCTGTATTTGCCCATAATTTTTTTGGTGCCGACCTTTTCGAAGGCGATAGTCAGCATCACGTCGTTGCCCATCGGGGCGCTGGCCTCTACCACACCAACACCAAACGCGGCGTGCTTGACCGTATCCCCTACCTGCCATTCGCAAACGGTCGCCGGTGCTTCCGGCTTGGGCTTAGGCGCCACCCACGAGGAGCGTGCCGCCGCCGGCAGATCCTGCGAGTAATCCTCATACGCCGGCATCACGCTGCTGTCGTAGCTTTGACGAACGGGCGAACGACCGTAGTCGCCGCCGTAAGAGCTGCCGCCGGTGCGAGCAGCACCAAAATCCGTGCCGCCCCACGCGCGATAGGTGGTCTTTTTGGTTTCTTGTTTCAGCTCATCCGGAATGGAGCGTAAAAACTGCGACGGGCGGTTGCGCGTCGTCTGACCGTACAGCATACGGCTGACGGCGTTGGTGATATACAGACGCTCGCGTGCGCGGGTGATCGCCACGTAGCACAAGCGACGCTCCTCCTCGATTTTGCCCGGCTCAAACATCGTTTGCAGGCTCGGGAACACCCCATCCTCCATACCGGGCAGGAATACGCAAGGAAACTCCAAGCCCTTGGCGGCGTGCATGGTCATCAGCACCACCGCATCGGCATCCCGATCGTAGTTGTCCACATCGGTCATCAGCGACGCCTGCTCCAAGAAGCCGGCGAGCGTCGGCTCTCCGTCCGAGAACTCGCGCTCATACGCGAGAATGGAGGACGCCAATTCCTTGAGGTTGTCCACCCGTTCGCTCTCGGCATCGCCTATGGCTTCCCACATTTTGCTGTAGCCGGTGGCTTCCAGCATCTCCGCATACAATTCGTGCGGCAGGATTTCCGGATCGTCCAGTTTCTCACGGAGGGTATCCATCATACCGATAAACGCCTTGATCTTGGCGGCTGCACGCGAAAGCTGGGCGAACTCGTCTGCGCGGGACAGCACCTCGTACAGCGGGACCGCCAGTTGCTCGGCCAGCGCAGCGGCGTGATCCAGCGTGGTATCGCCGATGCCGCGCTTGGGCTGGTTGATGATACGGCGAAGGCTGACCGCATCGGTCGGATTGGACAGCACGCGCAGATACGCCATCGCATCGCGCACTTCCTGCGTATCGTAGAAGCGGTGACCGCCGAAAATACGGTAACCCACACCCGAACGCACCAGCGCCGTTTCGATGGCGTTGGACTGCGCGTTCGCGCGGTACAACACCGCAAAATCACGCAGCTTGGCGCCGGCCGCCACCTTATCCAAAATGGTGCTGACGATCCAACGCGCTTCCTCTTCCCCGTTATCGAAGGTGACGATATCCAGCTTGTCCCCTTCCGGATTGGCCGTCCACAGCGTTTTGCCTTTGCGTTGACGGTTTTCGGCAATCACGTGGTTGGCGGCTTCCAAAATGCGACCGGTAGAGCGATAGTTCTGCTCCAAGCGAATGGTCTTACAACCGGCAAACTCATCCTCAAAATTGAGGATATTCTCAATGGTCGCGCCACGGAATTGGTAGATGCTCTGGTCGTCGTCGCCGACCACGCACAGATTGCCGGAGCGCGCCGCCAGCATACTCACCAACCGATATTGCGCGTGGTTGGTGTCTTGATACTCGTCCACCATCAGATAATCGTAGCGTTTTTGGTAACGCTCCAACACGTCCGGACAAGTGGAAAACAGCTCAACCGTGCGGGAAAGCAGATCGTCGAAATCCATGGCGTTGGCTTCCTTGAGCCGCGCCTGATACCACTCGTAGCAAGCGGCGATCTTTCGGCGACGCGGGTCGCTTCCCACCGTGGCCGCAAACGCTTCCGGCGTCAGCAGACTATCCTTTGCACGACTGATCTCGCTCAAAATGCTCTTGTGCGGCAAGGTCTTTTCGTCGATGCCGTGGGATTTCATAATCTCTTTCATCAAACGACGGCTGTCGTCGGCATCGTAAATGGTGAAATGCGCGGTAAAGCCCAAACGCTCCGCCTCGCGACGCAGAATGCGCGCGCAAAACGCGTGGAAGGTACCGGCGGTCACCTCGCCCCCCTCCGGCCCCAAGCGTGCCATCAGGCGTTCTTTGAGTTCGCCGGCCGCTTTGTTGGTGAAGGTGATGGCCAGAATGCGCCACGCCGGACACGGCTCGACCGCCAGCAACTGCAACAACTCCGGAGACGGCTCGCGCTCGCCGGCGGCGCAGGCACGGAGTTCCTCCGCCTGCTCCGGCGTGTGCGGCGGCACGTAGTCGCTCGCGTATGCCCGCCCAAATTGCACCAGATTCGCAATGCGGTTAATGAGCACCGTGGTCTTTCCGCTGCCGGCACCTGCCAAGATAAGCAACGGGCCGTCTACGTGAAAGACGGCCTCGCGCTGCTGCGGATTCATACGGGAAAACGCGCGGTCAAGCACCGCGCGCCGTTGTTCGATAAACGTTGTCATAGCAATATCCATTCAAACCTCAAAGGAAAAAGTCAGCAAACGGCGGAAGTTCATCCCAGCCGTTTTCGTATTCTTGGTAGTAGCTGTCATCCGGCTCATAATCCGAAAGGTAGGCGTCGTCTGCCAACAGTCCAATGCCAAGCAGCAGCCCAAACACCACCGTAAACAGAAAATACAAAAGTCCCATCAATCCACCGAGGAAACCGCAGACAAGACCCCCGATCAATTGACCGTTTTCCTGCTTTTTGACAATGCCGATGATCGCCAGCACCACCGAAACGATGCCGCAAACCAATGCGATCGGCCACAGGATCACCGTACACGCACAAACCAGCGCCACCACACCGCAGATCAGCGCTCCCACGCCGCGATTATAACCGGCCGGTTTGGGCGGCTGCACGTAATAATGGGGCGTTGAGTAATTGATCGGCTGTTGCGAAACCGGCGGCTGTGCCGGCTCGCCGACCGGCGGTTGTGTCGGCTCGTTGACCGGCGGCTGTGCCGGCTCGTTGACCGGTTCGTCGACCGGCGTTTGCATCAAATCCTGTCTATCTTGATCCTGCATAAAGAGACCTCCTTACGTCCCTATTTTCTGTCTTTCATTATATCAAAAAAACTTTTCTCTTGCAAGGGGAAGATGACATAATTTCCTACACACCGGTCAAACTATTTAAAAAAGGAGGATGCGTGATGCCCGATACTTTTGACCGTTGCGTGCAGGCGATGCGCAGCACGTTACAACCCGAGCGAAGCTTTGACGTAGAGGAACGGCAGTTGTTGATCGGCGACCGGCGTGCCATGGCGTGGTTTGTAGATGCAATGACCAAGGACGACGTGCTGGAAAGGCTGTTATCGCATATGCTGTCGTTGTCGGCAGATGATCTGGCGGACATCACACCCGAACAGTTCTCCCAGCGGCACATCCCCTACACCCAAGCTACGCCTGAGCCGGACGCCGCGGCGGCCGCCGTGCAGATCCTATCCGGTCAGACCGCCTTATTGGTGGAGGGATTTACCGATTATATCATCATTGATTTGCGGTTGTATCCGGCGCGGACGCTGAAAGAGCCGGAAGAAGACCGCGTGATGCTGGGCGCGCACGACGGATTTTGCGAATCGGTAAAAACCAACGTCGCGCTGGTGCGACGGCGCATTCGTTCCACCGATTTTCGCGTGCATCATCAAGTCGTGGGCAGCAAATCGCACACCGACGTCGCCGTCTGCTGGTTAGAGGGCATTGCCTCACAATCGGACGTCGAGCAGGTCGTGCAAAAAATCGAGCGCGTGGATGTCGGTAGTCTGTCGATGGGGCACGAAAGTCTGTCGGAGGCCATGGTCAAGCCGAAATGGTTTAACCCGTTTCCGCAATTTCGGTATACCGAGCGCCCCGATCGTGCCGCCGCCGCTATCGCCGAAGGAAAAATCCTTGTGATGGTGGACAACTCCCCCATTGTGAGCATGCTGCCCACCGCTCTACCGGATTTTTTGCAGGATACCAACGAATTTTACTTCGGTCCCAACATCGGCACCTTTCTCCGATGGGTACGCGGGATCATTTTACTCATATCGTTATTCCTCATTCCGATCTGGTATACCGCCGAAATCTACCCGACCGACGATCGCTGGAAGATCTTCTGGGAGTTGATGATCGCCGAACTGGTGTTGGATGCTGTAAAGCTCGCAACCTTGCATACCCCCTCCTCCATGGGCGGTATGTTCGGCATCATCGGCACGCTCATTCTGGGGGAGTTTGCGGTAAACAGTGGTCTGTTTGGAGAAGGGGTTTTATTGCTCATGGCGTTTCAGGCGGTCGCCACCTTTGTGCAGCCCAGTTTCCCGCTGGGGTACACCTTCAAATTCTACCGCCTGCTGATGACGGTTTTGGCGGCATTACTGGGATGGTGGGGGTTTGCGGCCGCCGTTTTGATTATGATCGTAACCGCCGCTACCACCAAAAGCATCGGCGGAGACGGCTATCTATCGCCCTTTATCCCCCTGCGACCGCAAGCGCTGTGGCGGATGCTGATGCGACGTCGTATTCACAAGGAAAATAGTTAAAAAAGAAAGAGTGGCAAGGCGAACACCTTGTCACTCTTTTGCTTTCTAAATAGGATTTTTATTCGCAGAGGATGCTCGAAAGTTCCTCGCAAGCGAGCGCATTGCCGGCCAAAACCGAGCAACGACGATTATAAACCAGCGGACTGCCGTCCACGGCGGTCGCCACACCGCCGGCTTCGGTCACGATCAGCGCGCCGGCCGCATAATCCCACGGGCTGAGCGCCAATTCAAAGAACGCGCCCGTACGTCCGGCTGCCACGTAGCACAGGTCCAGCGCCGCCGAACCGCTCCGGCGGATATCCTGGCTACGATCAAACACCTTGCCGAGCAGTTGCATGGTCCGCCGGCTTTTCTCCTCTTCGTACGGCGTTGTGCCAAACGAAACAAAGGCGTCGGACAACGCGATCGGTTGGATGTGCAACGGACGCCCATTAACAAACGCGCCGTTTCCTTGTTGAGCATAAAACAATTCATCCATATACGGATCGTACACCACACCGATGACCGGCACCATATCCTTCAATAACGCCACCGAAAGACAACTGTGGCGGTAGTCGTGCACGAAATTGGCAGTACCGTCGATCGGGTCGATCACGAAGCACCAGCCGTTAGACAGCGGTAGATTGGAGCGCTCCTCGCCGATAAACTGCGCCTCCGGCAGCAGTCTGGAAAGCTTTTCGACCAATTTTTCTTCTATTGCCACATCATAAGCCGTGCAGAGATCCCGTTTGCCTGTCTTTTCACGAACAGACAATTCGTGGATATCCACCTCTCGAAGCGACTTGCCGGTCTCCCGTACGATCGCCATAATCTCACTGAGCATAGTCATCCCCCATTCACAACTCCCGATTATAGCATATCCCTTTTGGATTGTAAAGTCACACATCTGTAACCAACGCCATATACTGACAGTGAAACCAACCCGAAAGGACGATGACTATTATGGATACATTTGCTGTTATTGGCGGTGACAGACGGGCCATTGGGTTGACCGAGGCACTGGCCGCGGACGGCTTTCCGGTCATCGCCGCCGGTTTTGCCTATGCGGAGCTTCCGGCCTGTGTTACCGGCTGTACACAACTCTCGCAAGCGGTGGCCGCGGCCGACCACGTGATCCTGCCGCTTCCGGTTTCCAAGGACGGCGAAACCCTGTTTTCGCCATTCGCGCGCGAAACGCGAACGCTTACCTCCCTTTTCTCGCTGATCCGCGAGGATCAGACCGTATTCGGCGGGTTGATTCGGCCGGATGTCGCCGAGACCGCCGCCGAAAGCGGCGTGCAGGTGCTCGACTACTTCGCCGAGGAGGAATTGGCGGTGCGAAACGCCGTGCCGACCGCCGAGGGCGCCATTCAGATCGCCATGGAGGAGCTGCCGATCACTTTAGCCGACAGCCGATGCTTAGTCACCGGCGGCGGACGGATCGCCCGCGAGCTCAATCCGCGATTGGTAGCGCTTCACGCGCACGTGACGGTAGCGGCTCGTCGACCGGAGGAACGCGCCGCCGCCCAGAACATCGGGTGTCAGGTCACCGATATTGCGCGGCTGACCGATGGCGACTACGACGTCGTTTTCAACACCGTGCCGGCGATGCTGTTTACCGATGCGGTGTTGGCGGCGCTTCATCCGCAAACGCTTTTGATCGATCTGGCTTCCGAGCCGGGCGGTTTTGATCGAAAAGCCGCCGCCAGACGCGGTTTTCGGCTGATTACCGCCGGCGGTCTGCCGGGGCGCGTAGCACCCAAAACCGCCGGCAGAATCATTGGGGATACGGTACTGTCTATGCTGAGAAAAAGGGGGCACGATGTATGAGGATCGGTTGGGTACTTTGCGGATCGTTTTGCACCCTCGCCAAAGCCGCAGAGCAGATGAAAAAGATGGTAGCTTCCGGTCACGAGATCACGCCGATCTTTTCGACGGCGGTATCCGAAACCGATACCCGTTTCGGCACCGCTGCCCATTGGCGCGAAACCTTTACGCAGATCGCCGGTCGACCGCCGCTGACCACTCTCACCGAGGTGGAGCCGATCGGACCAAAAGCGATGTTTGATATTTTGGTGGTGGCGCCCTGTACCGGCGCGACCATTGGTCGATTGGCCGGCGGCATCAGCGATACACCGGCAACGCTTGCGGTCAAATCGCATCTGCGCGGGCAAAAACCGGTGGTATTGGCGGTTTCCACCAACGATGCGCTGGGGGCTTCGATGCGCGGGCTATCGCTTCTCAAAAACTACCGGCATTTTTATCTGGTGCCGATGCATCAGGACGACGTCCAAGCAAAACCAAACTCCATGGTGGCGGATTTTTCGCGGTTGGAGGCAACGGTGCTGGCGGCAATGGACGGTCGTCAACTGCAACCATTGTGGGTATAAAGGAGGATTCGACATATGTGTTCCATTTGCGGAGAGATCAGCTACGATATGCCGCCACGGCAGTCGGTCATTCGGTTGTCCAGCGACACCATGCGACATCGCGGACCGGATCAGCACGGTCTGCGGTTATCTGGCGCGGCGGCGTTGGCGCACAATCGATTGTCGGTGATGGATCCGGCAGGCGGTATTCAGCCGATGAGTGCCGATTGGCAAGGCAAAACTTACACCATCGTCTACAACGGCGAGGTCTATAACGTTGACGAACTGAAGCCGATGCTGTCCGCCAAAGGCGCCGTCTTTACCACCTCCTGCGACACGGAGGTCGTGCTGTGGGCGTACATTCTGCTGGGCGAGGATTGTCCGCAACATCTAAACGGCATTTTCGCCTTTGCCGTGTGGGACGGCGAACGCCTATTTTTGGCGCGCGACCGATTCGGCGTTAAGCCCTTGTTTTACAGTCTGGTCGGCGATACGCTGTTGTTCGCTTCCGAGATCAAGGCGTTACTCGCACATCCCGACGTATCCCCTGTTGTGGACGCCGACGGACTATGGCAACTCTTATTTTTGTCGCCGGTCACGGTGCCGGGAAGCGGTATTTTCCGCGATATCCGCGAGGTATTACCGGCTCACGCCGGTTATTTCTCGCGCGACGGTCTGCGGCTTCACCCCTACTGGTCGCTGAAAGCCACCACGTGCTCTGATTCCTACGAGGAAGCCGCCGATCACGTGCGTGCGTTGTTGACCGATGCGGTCGTACGACAACTCGGCAGCGACGTGCCGCTGTGTACGTTTTTATCCGGCGGCTTGGATTCCTCCGCCGTCACGGCGATCGCCGCCAAAAACACCGATGCACTTTCCACCTATTCGTTTGAATACGAAGGCAACAAGCAACACTTCCACCGCACGCTGTTCCAGCCGCAGGGAGACGATATGTACGCCATTCGCGCGGCACGGGCGCTCGGCACGTCGCACACCGTGCTGACCGTGCCGACCGACGAGGTGGCGGCGTGTCTGTCGGACGCGGTGACCGCGCGGGATTTCCCCGGTCAAGCGGACATCGATTCCTCGCTTCTGTGGTTCTGTCGGCAGGTCAAAAACCGTCATACCGTCGCGCTGTGCGGCGAGTGCGCCGACGAGATCTTCGGCGGTTATCCGTGGTTCTATCGCCCCGAAATGCTCTATCGTGAGTTCTTCCCGTGGGTACACGACCCGTTTGTGCGCGCCAATCTGTTCCGACCGGAATGGGCACGCCCGAAGGACGGCTACGACGCTCTCTGCGACATCTATCGGCAGACGCTGGAGGCGTGTCCGCTTGTCGACGGCGAGCCGGACGAGGATCGCACCGCGCGTGTAGCAACGTGGTTGTCGGTCAACTATTTCATGGCGTCGCTTCTGGAACGGAAGGATCGGATGTCGATGGCTTCCGGCGTGGAAGTGCGCGTCCCGTACGCCGATCATCGAATTTTGGAGTACGTGTTCAACGTGCCGTGGCATATCAAATTTGCCGGCAACACCGAAAAGGCGCTTTTGCGACAGGCCATGGACGGACTGCTCCCCGACGACATTTTGTGGCGCAAGAAAAGCCCCTACCCCAAGACACACAACCCCGCCTACGAAAAGCTGGTCACCGATCTGCTGAAAGAACGGCTGTCGCGCTCGGACAGCGCGCTGGCTGCGTTGCTCGCGCCCGAAGCGCTGGCGCAGCTTCTCGAAAGCCGCGGCGGCACGTGGTTTGGGCAGTTAATGGGTAAGCCGCAGTTGCTTGCGTGGCTGCTGCAATTTGAGGAATGGGTTGAAAAATACAACGTTCAGTTTGCGATATAAGAAAAACCGGTCAGCGTGTGGCTGACCGGTTTTTTGTTTTATTTTGCTTCTTTCCAATCGGAAATGGCGGTGAGGGCCGGCGGTGTAGAGGAATCTTGTTCGCTCTCCACCGTAAAGGTTACGGTGTCCCCTGCTTTCCAGAACGGCAGGGTGAAATGCAGGTCGATCGCCGCCGTAAAAAACACCGTGTTTTCCTCGGCCAAGCGGAAGTAGTAGACGGTGTTGCCGCCCTTGACTACCTCGTGGATCTCGTCGATCTTGCCGGTGACCTCGATCGTGTCAACCGGTGCTTCTTCCGGCGTTTCGGTGTTGATGTGGACGTTGTTCTCCTGCAGTTTCTGCGTATACGCCTGACGCGCCAGCTGCACGGTGTTGCCGGTGCCGACGATCTGGTACTGCTCGACGTCTACAAACGCATACATCTTCACCAGACCGGCGTTATCCTTAAGCGACATAAAATACGTCGGGCGGTCGCCGATATTCAGCAAAAGCGGGAAAGTCGACTCGTAGTTGAGGTGCTGTACCTGACCTTCCGCCGAGCTCATCGCCGAGTATTCCTCCGCGCCCGGAACGGCGTAGTATTTGGTTTCCTTGGTGCGCAGGTTGACCAGCACAAATCCGACGTTGGACTCGTCCCCGCCAGCCGAGGTCATACCGGTGTACAGCCACACGTCGTCGTCAATGGCGAGATAGTTGTAGCCGTCGGTCGGATACTTGACGCCCGTCTGTCCGAACACCGAGTTCCAGAAACCGTTCTGGTACTCGCCGTAGTAGGTCAACTGGGTGAGGATCATATCCGAATCGTATACCTGATCCACCCACGACGGAATATCGCCCACCGCGTAGTACGCGTGCTCGCCGGTAACGGCATTGACCAGCACTGCGCCGTTGGCGTCGTGGCCGCTTGCCAGACCGATGCGATAGGTATAGGTGGAAGCCACCCAGTACGGCGTACCGTCTTCGTCGATCTCAAACGACACGTCGTCAAACAGTTTGGTCGGATAGCAGAACCGCAGATAGCGGTGGATGTTGCGCATAAAATACTCGCTCTCGGAGTATTTAATGGGGGTTTCCAGCCGCACCAGCGAGGTTTCCTGCGTGGTCATATCCATGCTGATATACGCCGGAATACCAGACGACTGATTCTTGATCCATTTAAAGAAATCGCCGTACAACAGCGGCGTAACGCGGGTCGCCTTATCCCGATAATTGATCTGGGTATAGTTTTCCGCCACCTCGAACTGGGAAACCAGATCATCGATCTCGCCCAGCTTGCGCGAGCCGAGGCGCGAGGCGCTGTCGCGGTCCACGACCGGAATCTGCGTCCACGAAATTTCCGAAATATCCTCGGAGAAATCGCCTTCGGTGCTCTGGATCAGATCCTTATAAGACGAGGCGAAAAACAGCGGCGAGAAGATCATCGCCGAGAGGGCGAACACCGCAAATACCGTCACCGCCGCGCCGGCAAACACCAGCACGAGCTTGGGCAGTTTCTTCACAGTCTCCTTCAACGGCGTGCCGTCGCCGGTAATCTCAACCGAGCCGTTTCTGCCCTTTTTCAGCTTAATGCCAAGGGCGACGTGTCCGATCAGGAAAATAACGCTGACCACCGCCACGTTGATAAACAAAAACCACCAGAAATCCGGACTGCGCAGATTCAGCGGCGGCAGCACAAACCAGAAATGCAAGAACACAAATGCCGCCGAGATCAACGTGCGAAGCACGATCGACCAAAACGTCGGACGGATAGTTGTTTTTTCCATAAGAGATCCCTCCTCTTTCTTATGATTTCATTATATCCCCGTAAAAATTCGCTGTCAAGGGAGAAGTCTGGCGGTTTTCGTGAATAATTTGTAAAAAATCGGGAATGTTTTTAGAAAAGGAGTGGTGGGCATGCAACCGAGTTTTTCGGAATATCAAGAGATGAACAAACGGCTGTCGCCGGGGTCGCCGGTGGGAAAGGATTGTCTGCTGGCATTTTTGTTCGGCGGCGCGATCTGCGCCTTTGGCGAGGGAATCGTGACGCTCGCCACGTCTATGGGTTTCGAGCAGAAAACCGCCTCGCTGATGGCGTCGCTGACCGTGATGGCGCTGGCGGTGATCCTCACGGCGTTTCATAAATACGACGACATCGCCAAGCACGCCGGCGCCGGTACGCTGGTGCCGATCTCGGGCTTTGCCAATTCCATTGCCTCGCCGGCGATGGAATTTAAAAGCGAGGGATTTGTGCTAGGTGTGGGTGTGAAGATGTTTACCATCGCCGGACCGGTCATCCTCTACGGCACGGTAGCAAGTATTGTGTATGGGATTATTTATTGGATAACAACCCTGTTCTAACGATAAAGGCTTGACCACGAGGTCAAGCCTTTTTGCGTATTCTTCAAAGCAATCATACGTTTCAAGAATATATTTTCCCGTTTCGAAAAGTAAATCTACCGCTTTCTTCTTTAACTCTAAAGATGGGTTTACAAGCTTAGTAACGGTTTCTCCGTTATGCTCCCACGCTTTGCGCCGGTAGGGCATATTGTTCTGATGTAAAATGGTGTAGTGTTTTTTCCATCGCTGAAGGTTGAGTGTATATGATAACTATACATTATTATGGTTTTCCTCTTTCCTGTTTTTGAGTTTTGCGATTTGCGCAATAACAAGATCAATACCCAGCGTTTTAACAAGCAACCCTAAAAAAGAAGAAAGCAAAATTACCCAATTGGATAAAAGACCGCCCGCAATCACGATCAAAACATCGGTAAGCAATAATGCTTTACCTATTTTGACGCTTGAAAATTTTTGGATAATCAAAGCGATGACATCGGTGCCGCCCGAACTTGAACGCACATAAAACATTACGCCGCTGGCAATCGCTATGATGACCGCACCTATAACCGCCGAAAGATGTGGATTTGAAATGATAGGTTCATTAAATTGAAGAATCTTTTCAAAAACACCGACAAAAACGGTGGTTAAGGTGGAACCCACAAAGGTTTTTAACCCCATATCTTTGCCAAGCACCACAAAGGCAACAAGGATTAGTAAAAAATTGATAATCATTAGTATGCTTGCCGGCGAAAAGGTTAAAAAGAAAGTGAGAATTACTGAAATACCGCTTGTACCGCCAAGCAGTAAGGAATGTGGAAAAATAAACAGCACAGTGCTTACAGCATAAAGAGTGCTTCCTAACATAATCAGTAAATATTCAATAATTAGTGCTTGTTTATTTTTAAACATTTGAAGTCCCCTCTTTTGAAAGATATATTGTAGTATATCACACTGCTAATTTAATGTAAATGTTTTTTTAAAATAACTGTGTCCTAACTTGACACCAGCAGAAGGATTCGTGATGGGGCTTGGTGCGAATATGTTCAAGATCGCCGGTCCCGTCATCGTCTACGGCACGGTGGCGAGTATTGTGTATGGAATGATTTACTGGATTTTTAAAATGATATGAAAGCGAGCAGCCGAATACTGGCTGCTCGCTTTGTTTATATGCTTTTACTTTTTAAGAATTCTATAAAATTTTTGATGTTGCCGTAATACTCCTTTTTCGAGTAATAGGCGTATATCGTATAGTGTTCATTGAAATCCGCTACATCCAGATCGGAAATCGAAGAGGATGCTCCGGAAGGGGACTCCTCTTGCCGCGCGATGCCTATTCCCATATCGGCGGCAATGAATTTTTCGTAACACTCTATATCATTACACACAACGGATATATTGGGGGAAAAACCAACACGGTTACAGGCCTTTTCCAGAACCTTATGCATGTTGCTTTCAAAATCCATCAAAACGAACGGTTGATTACAAAGCTGGTGCAGAAACAGTTTCTGTTTGCAAAGTCTGTTGTTTGAAGAACATTTTAACTTTAACCGCATATTAAAAAGTTCTATCGAGTCATAGCCATCATAGAAATTCTTTTCATCGTCTATAATGATGTCGTACGTTTGATAGTCATCATCGTAGTTAAATACCGTTTTAAAGGCGATATGGGGATGATTGGCATTGTATTCGGTGATAAAATCCGTTATTTTTCTGCGCATCCCTCGAACCAGAATTTTGATTGTCCGCGTATCTTCGTCGTGGATTGAAAGTTTTTCAACCACATCATCAATATCCCGAAAAACAGAGCACAACGTCTTTTGCAGCAATCGCCCTCTTGCATTCAGGTATATGCGATTAGAAGTACGATCAAACAGTTTGCAGCCCAATTCCGCCTCAAGCCGCTTGATCGATGCGGAAACAGACGTTGTAGGAACCATAAACATTGTTGCAGTTTTTGAAAAATTTTCACTTTTAGCACTTTCGTAAAAATAACGTAGTTGTAACAGTTCCATAAGATCACCTCTTTTATAGTTTACTACATTTTAAAAATTATAGCAACCCCATATTACTAAATTATTTACATTTTAGTTTCTTATGGTTAAACTAATTTAAAAGAGGAGGAATCAATTATGAGTATTGATCTTTTGTTTTTGAACAATAAAGCGATGGAAGCCGTTGGTGTCAATCAAATGGATTTGGCAATCGCCGATGTCAAGGAAGCTTATATGCTTGATAAACACGGCGACGTCATCAACCCCGGAAAATGCGTTCTGCGTTGGGGAAAAACCATAGAAGACGAAAACGTGCTTGGTCGCATCAACGCTATGCCCGGATATATTGGTGGTACATATCATATGGCGGGAATCAAATGGATCGGCAGCGGCCCGATGAACTATAAAAAGAGTTTACCTCGGGCAAGCGTTACCATTATTTTAAATGATCCCGACACAAAGCTTCCCGTCTGTATTGCAGATGGCACGGCTATCAGTACCGTTCGAACCGGTGCCTCAGGCGGTGTGGCGATTGAGCTTCTTGCCAAGAGCAATGCGAGTGTCATGACCATCTGCGGTGCAGGCGCTCAGGCACACACACAGCTGGAAGCAGCCGTTATTGCGCGTCCGACCATCAACACGGTTTACGTATACGATATCCGGATGGAAAATGCTGATCGGTTTATCAGTATTAATAAAGAGAGATATCCGCAGATAAAATTTATCGCCACTGCCGATGTGGAGGCCGCCACCAAGCAGAGCGATATCATCGACTGCGTAACTCTTGCAACCGAGCCGTTTATTAAAGGCGCATGGCTAAAAAAAGGTGCATTGGTTATGAATATGTCAGACTATGAAGTGGATAGTGAATGCGTCATTCGCGCCGACAAAGTCGTTGTGGATTTTTGGGAGAGCGTTAAGCATCGTATGATCAGCACAGTCGCATTGATGTGGAAAAGCGGTGCTTTTAAAGACGAAGATATCCATGCAGAACTTTCCGATATTTTACTCGGTTTAAAGACTCCTCGAGAAAACGATGATGAAATCATTTATTTCAATGCGGTTGGAGCCGGAATTCTTGATATAGCCGTGGCGACTCGTTGCTATAAAGCGGCATTAGAGAAAGGCAAAGGAGTTTGCGTCCCCTTTTGGGAATAAAAACAACGCCTTCCCGAACATTCGGGAAGGCGTTGTTTGCTTTCTTACAGCGTTTCCTCGGTCTGTGCCGGAGCCGGCTCTTCGACCGGTTGCTCGGTCGGCTGCTCGGCCGGCGCCTGCGGCGCGGGCTGGGCCTCCGTCGAGGTCATCTTGGTGATATTGTCAATGGCGTTCTTGGCGGCGCTCAAGTCGGACATCGACAGATTGTTGATGCCGACCAAAACCAGCACCAAGCCGCCGATCAACAGGATCGAGCCAAAGCCAAACGCCGTCAGATCCGCCAGATCCACCAGGTTGTTCGCCGTCTGTGCAGCCGCGTTCTGAATGCCGGTGTAGGCATCGCCGCCGTAGGTGTTGTTGTTCTCATGGTAACCGGTGTCCGCACCAAACGCGCAGAAGCCCAAGATGATGGACAACACACCCACGACCACCAACAACGCCGCAATTCCCTTTTTCATAATATTCTCCTCCGAATTTGCAAAATACCGGACTTTTGCCCTGTTAGATTATACCATTTGCTCCCAGAAAAGTCAACGACAACACCCTTTGTCTTGACAAGAAATCCAGATATTGCTATGATAAAATCGTCCTACTAAACAGACAGATTTTCGCTTGACTTTTTTCTGCAAATCCCAGATAATGACGGTAATCTTTATAGGATTGGGGTTGCATAAAAATGGAATTTAAATCGCTTCTCATTGGTGAGGAAACTGTCAAAAAGTATCTCTCCCCCGAGGACGTCATCGCCTGCGTGGAAGAGACCTGGAAATGGTATGGCGAAGGCAAAGTCGTGATGCCCAACAAGATCACCACCGATATGAGTTCGCTCGGCGTAGCCGGTTGGTTTAACTCGATGCCGGCATACATCGGTCCGATGGACGTGGCAGGTATCAAGTTGGTTGGCGGCTACGACGGCAACAAGGCGCTTGGCCTCCCTTACATCAAGGCCAACGTGTTGATTACCGATTCCCGTACCGGTATGCTCCGTGCGCTCATCAGCGGCGATTACATCAACGATATGCGCACCGGCGCGCAGCCGGCGATCATGGCGAAAATGCTCGCCGCCAAGACCGACGTGGTAACCGTTATCGGCACCGGTTTGATGGGTTACACCTCGCTCCTGTGTATGAGCAAGGTGCTTGACATCAAAGAAGTGCGCGTGTGCGATATCTCCGACGAAGCCAAAGAAGCCTTTATGGCGCGCTTCCCGAATGCGCCGTGGAAATTCGTCAACTGCAAGAATAACGAGGAAGGTTGCCGTGGCGCTGACGTCATCATCACCGTCACCAACGCCAACGCCAATCTCGTAGAAGAGCCGTGGTTGAAGGAAGGCTCGCTCGTGATGACGATGGGCTCCTTCCGCGAGACTTCGTTTGACGTGGTTCGCAAGGCGGACAAGATCGCGGTCGATCAGGTGGGGCAGTCCCTCCACCGCGGCAACGTCAAGGAATTGGCCGAAATGGGCGAAATTACCGCCGATTCGTTTGATATCATTATTCCCGACGTATTGGCCGGCAAAGCCAAGGCACGTACCAGCGACAAAGAGCGTATCTATGCACAGATCATCGGTACCGGTATGCTGGACGTGGCACTCGGCGGCCTGCTGTTGAAAAAAATCGCCGATGCCGGCGAGGAGATGCCGTGGGTGGATCTTTCTAAATGAGTGAATTTTTCTACAAAACCAAATTGTTTGAAGAGGTAGCCGGACATATGCTGGAGCATATTCGCAGCCAGCAATGGCCGGCCGGTATGCGACTGCCGTCCGAGCCGGATTTGGCCAAGTATTTTGAAGTCAGCCGTTCCACTGTGCGACTGGCGATCAAAAGTCTGCAAGGCTCGGGGATCTTGCATTCTCGCGTCGGCGCCGGCACATACGTGACCGAAAATGCGCCGCTGATGCTGGCAACGCGCGAGTTGGCGACTGCGATGGCCGATCCCGACAATCTTTCGGCCTTGGTGCAGGCTCGCTATATCTTAGAGCCGCAGTTGGCGGCGCTTGCTGCTCAAAATGCGACCGAAGCAGACATATCCCGTATGAACGAGATTGTGCGGGAAATGGAAAAGCTGACCGATCGGTTGCCGCTGATGACCTCCGGTTATCGATTCCATGAAGCCGTCGCCAAAGCGGCGCACAACGCCGTGCTGTACGGATTTTATCAGTCTGCCGCCAACCAGTTGCAAACACTGCGGTTTTTAGAAACACTCTCCACCGAGATCTTTTTAGAGGGCATTGACGAGCATCGACGGATCGCCAAGGCGATCGAGGATCAAAACGGTGCGCTCGCCAAGGAATTGATGCGCGCACACCTCAAAAAAGACTATGCCGGTTATCTGAACAAAACCGACGTTTTAGAATGACAAGAACCCCGTCTTTTCAGGCGGGGTTCTTTGTATATTCCTCCCCTTTTGGCGAACAATAAACAAAAAGGGAGGCTTGGTTATGGCAAAACGGATTGGGGAAAGCGTGATCGCCTTAGACGATCGCGTTTGCATTTTGGGACACGCGGCGGTCGGCTGTCGCAAGGAAAGCGAAGGACCGTTGGCCGCGGATTTTGACGCGCTGTTTTTGGATTCCAGTTTGGGAGAGCCGTCTTGGGAAAAGGCGGAAAGTGCCCTGCAAAAGGCGGCGCTGGATCGCGCACTCGTGCACGCCGGTTTAGAGGTGGGCGATCTGCATTGTCTGTTTGCCGGCGATCTGCTCAACCAGTGCGTCGCCTCGCACTACCATCTGCGCAATCTCGGCACACCGGTGCTGGGGTTATACGGTGCGTGCTCGACCATGACCGAATCGCTGTTGGTGGCGTCGGTGTTCGTAGACAGCGGCAGTGCCGATCGTTGCGGGGCGGTAACATCCTCGCACTTCTGCTCCGCCGAGCGCCAGTTCCGCTATCCGCTGGAGTACGGCGGACAACGCGCGCCGACTGCGCAATGGACCGCGACCGCCTCCGGCGCGGCGATCGTCGGCGTCGGCGACAAGCGGGTGCGGATCGCCGATGTCTGTCCCGGGCGCATTATCGACAAAGGCGTGACCGACATCAACAACATGGGCGCGTGTATGGCACCGGCCGCCGCCGATACGCTGCTGCGGTATTTCCGCGATACCAACACGCAACCGACCGACTACGATCTGGTGGTCACCGGCGATCTCGGACTGGTGGGAAGCGATCTGCTCTCCGAGTTGCTGAAAGCCGACGGTGTGGATCTCGCCGATCGACATCGCGACTGCGGATTGATGATCTACGATCGCGAAAAGCAGGACGTTCACGCCGGCGGATCCGGCTGCGGCTGCTCCGCCAGCGTGCTGTGCGGGCATTTGCTCAAGCAGATGGATGCCGGCCGCATCCGCAATATGCTCATTCTCAGCACCGGCGCGCTGATGTCCCCCACCGCCAACCAGCAGGGCGAAAGCATTCCCGGGGTGGCGCATCTGGTACACTTGGTCAGCGAATAGTAATGGCGGAGCGACGCTCTTGTCGCTCCCTACCATATACACCATAAAAAAAGACCGCTCACGCGGTCTTTTCTTTATAGCTTCAATATCTCTTTGATACGGGCGACCACCTGCTTGGCGGCGTCTCCCTGCTCGTAGCAACCACGCGCCTGTAAAAACGCGTCGATTGCCGGTTGGTAGCTCGCATCGTCAAACGCAGCCACCGCCGCAGTCAACGCCGCGTTATCCTGCGCCATAGGAAACGGCGTCTGCTCCAGCGGATAATAAAAGCCGCGCGCTTGATCGTAGCGGTCGATATCCGGCGTGTACAAGAACAGCGGACGACGTGTGAGTACATAGTCGTACGCCCAGCTGGAATAGTCGGTAATGCCGGCGTCAACCACGCACAGCAGTTCTTGCATATCGGGGTAGCCGGAGGCATCACGCAGCCAGTCGGTCTCGGTGAAATCCGCCTCGCCGGTGCGGTTTTTGAAATGCATCCGCACCAACACCGCCCATTCGCCGCCGAAGCGGGCCTCCAGCGCCGTTTTCAGCGCCGCATAGTCGATGTTGAAGCAAGCAAGATCACCGTCATCGCGGAAGGTGGGCGCATACAGCATCCACTTGGTATCCGGCGACAATCCCAGCGCCGCCGCCACTTTTTGACGAATGGCCGGAAACGCTTCGTGGTGAAACAAAATGTCGTTGCGGGCGTGACCGCATTGCCACACCGGCACATCCGGCCAAAAGGTCGTGCGGTAGACCTCTTCCTCAAACGCGCTGTTGGCGACCATCGCATCGGTCATGGCGTTGGCTTTGGCGGCGCGCACCATCCAATCGGGCGGACCGCCAAGTTTCTTGATGCCCATACTACCGTGCCACGTGTTGATATATACCTGCTCCGGTTTCTTGGGGACGTTGTACCACACACAGTTGAGGGCGTTGTCCAGCCAAATCTTGGCGCTCGCTTGCGCCTCGTACATCTCTGCCGTGCCGCGACGGACCAGCCGAACCCCCTCCGGGAAGCTGGAGCGATCGTCTGCGAGACTTTTCGGCGCCGCCCATACAATATCCACCGGCAAATTCTGGGCGCGCATCTCCTCCACGATATACCGTGGATTGCAGGAATAGGCGTTATCATAGGTCATAACAAACACGCGGTTTTCGATGATCGGTCGATTTTTATACCGCCACGCACGCGTGTGATAGCCCACCTCGTTGCGAATTTTAGCCGGAATCCGTTTGAGCAAGGTGCCGTCCTTGGCGAACCGGATCACTTTTTCCAAAAGTGCCACAACGGCACCTCCTCTCCATAGTTAATCCTTTCTTATTGTACCACAAAATACCGCAAATGCAAGCAAGGAAAAAAATCTGTGAATTTTTTTGCAAAAAATGCAAATTAGAGGTTGTAATTTTCTACCAGATATAGTATAATCTCAATAAGTTCAAATCTTTTATCCAAAAGATTTTGTGCAATATTACCTCATCTTGCGGTTTTTTCTACTGCAATGTGGATATCAAGAAAGGGCGTGCTCAATTTGAAAACCTATGGTGCAAAAAACATTCGTAACGTTGTCCTCGCCGGCCACGCCGACGCAGGTAAGACCTCTTTGGCGGAGGCCGCTTGCTTCCTGACCGGTCAGTTGGATCGTCTGGGTAAGATCGCCGACGGCAACACCGTCAGTGACTTTGATCCCGAAGAGATCCGCCGCGGCGTGTCGGTTTCGGCTTCGCTGGTACCGATCGAATGGAAGGACACCAAGATCAATTTTATTGACACCCCCGGTTTGTTTGACTTTGTGGGCGGTCTGCGCGAGGGCATCCGCGCCGCCGGTAGTGCGGTTATCGTGGTCTCCGGCAAGTCCGGTGTGACCGTCGGTGCCGAAAAGGCGTACGCGGCAGCACACAAGAAGGGCATTGCGAAGATCTTCTTCGTCAACAAGCTCGATCGCGAAAGCGCCGATTTCTACAAGGTTTTTGAAGAACTCAAGACCAAGATCGGTCCGTCGGTTTGCCCGTTGGTCGTGCCGCACGTGGTCGATCACAAGGTGCAGTGCTACATCAACCTGCTGACCTATCAGGCATACAAATACGAGAACGGCAAGCCGGTTTCGGTGCCGATTCCGGATATGGGCCACCGCTTGGACGGTCTGCGCACCGCGATCTCGGAAGCGGTTGCGGAAACCAGCGAAGAATTGATGGAGAAATATTTCTCCGGCGAAGAATTCACGCCGGATGAACTCATCACCGGTCTGGCACACGGCGTTCGCGTCGGCGACATCGCACCGGTGTTCTGCGGATCGGCAACCGAGATGGAAGCCATCGATCAATTGCTGACCGGTCTGCTGTGGCTGGCGCCGTGGGCGGAGACCGTTGCCGGCGAAACCGGCAAGGGCGCGCACGATGAGCCGGTGACTCTGCCGGTGGATGAGACGGCGGAGACGGTGGCGACCGTGTTTAAGACGGTGGTTGACCCGTTTGTCGGCAAACTGCTGTATTTCAAGGTCATCAGCGGCAAGGTGATGCCGGATATGACGCTGCTCAACACCCGCACCGGCGAGACCGAAAAGCTCGGCAAGCTGTTCTGCGTGCGCGGTAAGAAGCAGACCGAAGTGCCGTTTGTGCCGGCCGGTGATATCGGCGCGGTCGCGAAGCTCGCGATGGCCGGCACGGGCGACACACTCTGCTCCCCCAGCCGTCCGATCACGCTCCCCGGCGTGCCGTTTGACGAGCCGTGTCTGTCGATGGCGGTCTCCCCTGTCAAGAAAGGCGAGGAAGAAAAGGTTGCTTCCGGTCTGACCAAGCTGGCAGAGGAAGATCCGACCATCCGCTTTACGCAAAATACGGAAACCAAGCAGATGATCCTGTCCGGTATGGGCGAACAGCACATCGACGTGATCGTTTCCAAGCTGAAGGCCAAGTTTGGCGTAGAAGTGGCATTGGAAGCGCCGCAGGTGGCTTATCGCGAGACCATTCGCAAGAAGGTCAAGGTGCAGGGCCGTCACAAGAAGCAGTCAGGCGGCCACGGTCAGTTCGGCGACGTGTGGATCGAGTTTGAGCCGTGGGATACCGAGGAACTGGTATTCGAAGAGAAGGTGTTTGGCGGCTCGGTGCCGAAGAACTTCTTCCCGGCCGTTGAAAAGGGACTTCGCGACGCCTCCAAGGAAGGCGTATTGGCCGGATTCCCGCTGGTCGGCGTGAAGGCGACCTTGCTGGACGGCTCGTACCATCCGGTCGATTCCTCCGAAATGGCGTTTAAGATGGCGGCGTCCATCGCTTACAAGGCGGCCATTCCGGATGCCTCCCCCGTTTTGTTAGAGCCGGTCAATGCCGTGCAGGTGTACGTTCCGTCGGACAACACCGGCGATATCATGGGCGATATCACCAAGCGCCGCGGCCGCGTGCTCGGTATGACGCCGGATGAGGATAACCTCACCCGCATTGATGCCGAGGTGCCGGAAGGCGAGATGGGCGATTACGCGACGATGCTTCGCTCCTCCACGCAGGGACGCGGTTGGTTCACCATGGCGTTTGAGCGCTATGAGGAAGCGCCGCAGGCGGTTGCCGACAAGGTCATTGCCGCCCGCAAAGCTGCCGAATAATTCTTAAAAAACACCGCCGATGGCGGTGTTTTTTCTTTTCTTTTTGGGAAATTGTGGTATACTGTTTACAGAAAGGAGTTATGACCATGTTACCAAACGATCCATATATCTGTTTTTCAGTCGTCAACACCAAGCTTCGCGACGGCGACGGCGATTTAAACGAGTTGTGTGCTGCCGAGGACATCGACCGCGATGTGTTGGAAGCGAGGATGTCTGCCATCGGTTACGTTTATGACTGCGACACCCATCAATTTATTCGACAAAAGAATTGAATTACCGCGAAATATGTAGTATAATATGGGATATACTTTATTAAGAAGGACTTGAAAAAATGGCAGAAACCAAGCAAAATCCCTTGGGCACAGAACCCATTCCGCGCCTGCTGCGTCAGTTTGCGATCCCCAGTATTATCGCGATGCTGGTGTCGGCGGCGTACAACATTGTTGACCAATTCTTCATCGGACAATCCATCGGTGAGCTCGGCAACGCCGCCACAAACATCGCGTTTCCGCTCGCCAATGCCTGCACCGCCATTGCGTTGCTGCTGGGCATCGGTGCGTCGGCGGCGTTCAATCTGTCGATGGGACGCGGCGAACACGAAAAAGCCCCGCATTACGTCGGCAACGCCGCCGCATTGCTGGTGCTGGGCGGTTTGTTTCTCGCCATCGTTGCCGAATTGTTTTTGACCCCGATGCTCACCTTCTTCGGCGCTTCCGAAGCGGTACTCCCCTATGCCGAGGAATATGTGCGCATTACCGCACTGGGATTTCCGTTCCTCGTCCTCTCGATCGGCGGCGCACACCTCATCCGCGCAGACGGACGCCCGCAAATGTCGATGCTTTGCAACATCGTCGGCGCAGTCATCAACACCGTACTGGACGCGTGGTTTGTGTTCGGTCTCGGCTGGGGTATGGCCGGCGCTGCGTGGGCAACTGTGATCGGGCAGGTCGCCTCGGCGATCTTGGTGATCGTGTTTCTCTCCCGCTACCGCACCGTCAAGCTCTCCGTACGGCATTTATTGCCGCGATTCCGGTTTGTGGGGACCATTTCCTCGCTGGGTATGGCTTCTTTCTTCAACCAGTTAGCAATGATGGTAGTACAGATCGTACTTAACAACTCGCTGAAATACTACGGCGGTCTGTCTGCTTACGGCGAAGATATTCCCGTCGCTTGCGCCGGTATTGTAATCAAAGTGGCGCAATTGTTTTTCGGCGTGGTGATCGGTCTTTCGCAGGCTATGCAACCTATCGCCAGCTTCAACTACGGTGCGGAGAATTACAAGCGCGTGCGCGACGTGTACAAGCTCACCTCGCTTTGCGCGCTGGCGATCTCATTGGTAGCCGAAGCCTTGTTCCTGTTCTTCCCCGAGGCGATCATCTCGCTGTTTAGCAAGGGAACCGAGCCGCCGGAATATTATCAGTTTGCGGTGATGTACTTCCGCGTATATCTGTTCTTTACGTTTATCAATTTCATCCAGCCGATCACCTCGACGTTCTTCACGGCTATCGGAAAAGCGTTCAAAGGCACGTTCATGTCGCTGACGCGTCAGATTTTGTTCCTGTTGCCGCTGATCGTCATTTTGCCCCTCTTCTTCGGCATTGACGGCGTGGTGGCGGCGGCGCCAATCGCCGATATGATCGCGCTGACCTGTGCGGCCGTGATGATGGTAATCGAATGGAAGCATATGAAAAATTTAGAGTTGGCAGTAGCCAAACGACAAAATAAGGAGTGACCTCTATGCAGACAATCATCAACGCCGTTGACAAGCACCACCAGTTGATCTTGGATGCCGAGCGTTATATCTGGAAAAATCCGGAGACCGGCTACAAGGAATTCAAAACCTCGGCGTATCTGGAAAAGCATTTCCTTGAGTTGGGTTACGATCTGGTGATGGCCGACGGAATCACCGGTTTTTACACCGTATTGGATACCGGTCGTCCGGGACCGGAGGTGTTGGTGCTGGGCGAGATGGACTCGATCATTTGTCCGTCCCATCCGGAATCCGATCCGGAGACCGGCGCGGTGCATTCCTGCGGTCACAACGTACAGAGCGCCACCTTGCTCGGCATAGCGGCGGCACTCAAAGAGCCGGGTGTGCTTGACGAAATGTGCGGACGCATTCGTTTGTGCGCGGTACCGGCCGAGGAGTTGTTGGAGATTGAATTCCGCAGCCAGCTCAAGGCCGACGGAAAGATCAAATACTTTGGCGGCAAAACGGAATTCCTTTCGCGCGGATATTTTGAGGGCGTGGACGTTGCGTTTATGGTCCATGCCTCTCAAAAAGGCTTTATGGTTACCAAAGGCTGGGTCGGTTGTATGGCCAAAAAGGTCATCTACAAGGGTAAGGCGGCACACGCCGGCGGCTCGCCGTGGAACGGTCGCAACGCGCTCTATGCCGCCACCTGCGGCTTAAACGCCATCAACGCCATTCGCGAGACGTTCCAAGAAAAAGATGTCATTCGCGTGCATCCCATTATCACCCATGGCGGCGATATGGTCAACGCCATTCCCGAAGTCGTTACGATGGAAAGCTACGTCCGCGGCAGCACCTTCGAGGGCATGGAGGCGGCAAACCGCCGCGTCAACCAAGCACTTTGCGGTGCGGCACTGTCGATCGGCACCAACGTGGAGATCGTAGACTTCCCAGGTTACGCGCCGCAATACTCCGACGACGAAATGATGCAGGTCTGCGCGGATGCGGCGGCTTTGGCCGTGCCGGAGATGCCGTTTAGCGTTCATAACGTCATCGCTTCCGGCAGTACGGATATGGGCGACCTGTCCTCGGTGATGCCGGTGGTACAGCCGTATATGCCGGGTGTGGAAGGCACCAGCCACGGCAACGATTATTACGTTGTCGACCCCGAACTCGCCTGCGTGACCAACGCCAAATGGCAGTTGACCATGCTGAAACTGCTGCTCAAAGACGGTGGCGCGCGCGTTAAGAAAATTTTGGAAAATTACCAGCCGCCGTTTGCCTCGACCGAGGAATACCTCACGTATCTGGATTCGCTCAACGACTCCGGAGACCGTATCCTCTATCGCGAGGACGGCACCGCTGAAATTCGACTGTAAGTGAATGTAAAAAGCTCCGATGACCTTAGTCATCGGAGCTTTTTTGGTGCGGTCGAGGGGACTTGAACCCCTACTCGTGAAGAACTGGATCCTAAATCCAGCGCGTCTGCCAATTCCGCCACGACCGCGTATAAAAGTCGCCCTTACGGGCGACTTTTTATGTTATTGAAAGGCTTTCATACTCTGTTCGAGAAGCGCCAGTTTCTCCTGCAGACGCGCCGCTTGATCGCGGGCACCCTGCACCACCGCTTCCGGTGCTTTGTCCGTAAACGCTGCGTTGGAAAGACGGGCGTTGATGCCATCCAACTGCTTTTGCACATTGGCGGCTTCTTTGGTCAAACGAGCCAGTTCTGCTTCCTTATCCACCAGTTCCGCCAACGGAATTTTGATGGTGGCATCCGGCGTGACGATGTTGACCGTGCCCTCCATATCGAAGGATTTGCCGACCTGTACATCCGAGGCGGAAGCCAAGCGCGACATAAACGGCGCACCGTTTTTGAAGGTATCCTCAAACGCGGTTTCGATAAACAATTCCGCTTTACGCGACGGCGGCACGTTCATCTCGGCGCGGCGGTTGCGGATGGCGCGGATGGCTTCCATCAGGCGCTCCATCTCTTTTTCTTCCGCCGGGAAATGCAACGCGGCATCGTAGGTCGGCCACGCGGCGAGCATCAGCGCCTCTCCCTCGTGCGGCAACGACTGCCAGATCTCCTCCGTGATAAACGGCATAAACGGATGCAAAAGCTTGAGCATATTGGTCATCACATAGACCAGCACGCGACGCGCATTCGGCGCGTCCTCGCCTTGCAGGCGCGATTTGGTCAGCTCGATATACCAGTCGCAGAAGTTGTCCCAAATGAAATCGTACACCTTCTGCACCGCAATGCCCATCTCGAATTTATCCAGCATATCGGTGACTTCCTTGGCCAAGGTGTTGCACTTGGACAGGATCCACTTATCCTCGATGGTCAGCGTTTCCGGCAAGGTCAGCGAAACCTCGTCCTCGCCGAGATTCATCAAAATGAAACGCGAGGCGTTCCACAGTTTGTTGGCAAAGTTGCGGGAGGATTTGACCTTCTCCTCGCTGTAACGCATATCGTTACCCGGCGTGGAGCCATCCACCAACATAAAGCGCAGAGCGTCTGCGCCGTATTCGGCGATAACCTCCAGCGGATCGATGCCGTTACCGAGCGACTTGGACATCTTGCGACCCTGACTGTCGCGCACGATGCCGTGCACGCAGACGGTGTCAAACGGTGCCTTGCCGGTATAGGCCAAGCCGGAGAAGATCATACGGCTGACCCAGAAGCCGATGATGTCGTAGCCGGTGACCAGCGTATTGGTGGGATAGAAGAATTTCAGGTCTTCGCTTTCCTCGTTCGGCCAACCGAGCGTGGAGAACGGCCACAACGCGCTGGAGAACCACGTATCCAGCGTATCCGGATCCTGCGTCAGATGCGTGCTGCCGCACTTCGGGCAGGTCGTCGGAGCGTCCTTCGCCACGATCGTTTCGCCGCAATCGTCGCAGGTCCACGCCGGAATCTGATGTCCCCACCACAGCTGACGGCTGATGCACCAGTCGCGCGTGTTGTTCATCCAGTTGAGGTAGTTTTTCGTGAAGCGCTCGGGCACAAACTTGATCTCGCCCTTTTCCACGCTCTCGATCGCCGGCTCTGCCAGCGGAACCATACGCACAAACCACTGCTTGGAAATCATCGGCTCGATGGTGGAGTGGCAACGGTAGCAGGTGCCGACGTTATGCGACAACGGCTCCACTTCTTTGAGGAAACCGCCGGCCTCCAGATCCGCGACGATTGCTTTGCGCGCTTCCATCGTGGTCATACCGGCGTACTTGCCGCAATCGAGCACCGACGGCTCGTTTTCGGCCGCACGACCGGACGCCAGCAATTCCTGGGCGGCGGCCTTATCGGCCGCACCGGTCAGGTGTCCGTCGTAGGTGAAGCAACGAATGATCGGCAAATTGTGGCGCAAACCGACCTCAAAGTCGTTCGGGTCGTGCGCCGGCGTGATCTTCACCACACCTGTACCGAAATCTTTTTCGACATAGCTGTCCTCGACGATCGGGATCAGCTTATTCAGCAACGGCAGACGCACGTGGCAGCCCTTTAGGTGAGCGTAACGCTCGTCCTCCGGATGAACCGCCACGGCGGTATCGCCCAGCATAGTTTCCGGACGCGTGGTAGCGAGTTCCAGCATTTCGCCGGTCTCCTCCACCGGATACAGCAGATGCCAGAAGCTGCCGGCCTGCTCCTCGTATTCCACCTCGGCGTCCGAAATGGAAGTGTTGCAGATCGGGCACCAGTTGACCATACGGTTGCCCTGATAGATCAGCTTCTGTTCGTACAGGCGCACGAACACTTCCTTAACGGCATCCGAGCAGCCCTCGTCCATCGTGAAGCGCTCACGCTCCCAATCGCAGCTCGAGCCGATCTTTTTCAACTGGCTGACAATGCGGTTGCCGTATTTTTCTTTCCATGCCCACGCGCGCTCCAAGAAGCCGTCTCGACCGAGCATTTCCTTGGTGAGACCCTCTTCACGCATAGCGGCTACGACCTTCGCCTCAGTGGCGATGGACGCGTGGTCGGTGCCCGGCACCCACAACGCCGCATATCCCTGCATCCGCTTGAAACGGATGAGGATATCCTGCATGGTGTTATCCATCGCGTGTCCCATATGCAGCTGGCCGGTAACGTTAGGCGGCGGCATCACAATGGTATACGGTTTTTTCGAAGGATCCACCTCGGTGTGGAAATAGCGACCGTCCTGCCAGAATTGGTAGATGCGGTCCTCCACCTCACGAGGTTCGTAGGTTTTTGCAAGTTCTTTTTTAAGCATCAGGATGACTCCCTTATTTCTCGTATTTTGATCAACCGAACAGCGTCAGCAACACACCGGCCGCGACCGCCGAGCCGATGACACCGGCGACGTTCGGGCCCATAGCGTGCATCAGCAGGAAGTTGGACGGATTCTCTTGCTGACCGACCACCTGCGACACACGTGCCGCCATCGGTACCGCCGACACACCGGCAGAGCCGATCAAGGGGTTGATGGAGTTGCCACCGGACAGCGCATTCATCAGCTTGGCGATCAGCACGCCGCCCGCCGTGGAGAACGCAAACGCGATCAGACCCAGACCGACGATCATCAGCGTTTCCATCTTCAAGAAGTTCTGACCGTTGGCGGTCGCGCCGACGGTGATGCCGAGGAAGATGGTAACAATGTTCATCAGTTCGTTTTGCGCGGTCTTCCAAATGCGATCCACAACGCCGCATTCCTTAAACAGGTTGCCGAGCATCAAGCAACCGATCAGCGGCGCGGCATCCGGCAACAGCAGCACGCAGATGGCCGTAACCATGATCGGGAAGATGATCTTCTCGGTACGGGAGACCTGACGGAGTTCTTTCATCACGATCTGACGCTCACGCTTGGTGGTCAGCACCTTCATGATCGGCGGCTGAATGATCGGAATAAGCGCCATATACGAATACGCCGCAATGGCGATCGCGCCCAACAGGTGCGGCGCCAATTTCGAGGTCAGGAAGATAGCCGTCGGGCCGTCTGCACCACCGATGATGCCGATGGAAGCCGCTTCCTGTGCGGTGAAGCCGAGCGCGCTGGCGCCGGCAAACGTGACAAAAATACCAAACTGAGCCGCCGCGCCGAGTAACAGGCTCTTCGGATTGGAAATCAGCGGACCAAAGTCGGTCATACAGCCGATGCCCAAGAAAATCAGCGGCGGATAAATACCGAGCTTCACGCCGAGATAGAGATAATCCAGCAAGCCGGCGCCACCGGGGATGTTGACCAAATCGTTTAACATCTCACCGATGGAGTGTACCTCATCGCCAATGAATACTTCCGGATGGAACATATTGGCGTTGGGGAGGTTGGTGAGCAACATGCCAAACGCGATCGGCAGCAACAGCAGCGGCTCAAACTGCTTTTTGATCGCTAAGTACAGCAGCACAAACGACACCAGAATCATCACCAGATTCATCCAACCGACATATTCGCCGGCTTCGTTCGTCGCCGTGAAAAAGTAAGTAAAACCGGATTTTTGGAGAATATCCAAAATCGCTTGCCATAGAACGCTAAAATCCATTTTTCATTCCTCCTACAACCCTGTGGTTAAAACGGCCGCACGTTTTCCGCCGCGCCCGTGCTTCCCCATGCCTTACGGCTGGAGGAACGGGTGATCTTGCGGATGGTGAACTTGCCCTTACCCAGAATGCAAGAGATCGCCGCGGCAATCGCCGCTACGACCGACGGGCTGACGCCCTCCTCTGCGACCGGTGTCGGTTTCTCTTTCTTTACCGTTTTCGGCGCTGTTTTTGGGGTTTCAGTCTTTTCTTTCTTGCCCTTGCCCGAAGCAGCATCCATAATTTTACCGAAAATCAAAATAATCAGACACAGAAGCACCAGCATCGAAAACACAATCGTGATACCCGTGATTACAGTCATGACGACCTCACCGGTTTCCAACCAAACATCGCCGTTCTTATCCGCCGTACCAATGAGCTGACTGCCGGCGGCCGCGGCCATTTTCCATACGTTCATACGTTTCACTCCTACTTTCTTAAAGGGATAAAATCCAAACCTCCCCATATTAATCGACAGTACCAGTATACCGCAATCGCTTCAAAAAAGCAACCGCTTTTGCCGGAAAATACGCACTTTTTTTTGCAAAATCAGCCAAGATGGGTTTGCTTTTTTTGCAAGACGTGTTATAATACAGAAAAATCCTTACCGAAAGGTTGTATGAATATGAAATACGTTGTTTTGTTATGCGACGGCATGGCGGATACGCCGGTGGAGTCGCTCGGCGGAAAAACGCCGATGGAAGCCGCTAACAAGCCGCATATGGATGCGTTGGCCGCCAAAGCCGAGGTGGGCACGGCGGTATCGGTGCCGGACGGGATGTCCCCCGGCAGCGACGTTGCCAACCTGTCGATCATCGGATACAATCCGGCCGATTGCTACACCGGTCGCTCGCCGCTGGAAGCCGCCAACATCGGCATCGAGCTTTCGGATACGGACGTGGCGATGCGGTGCAATCTGGTCACCCTCTCGGACGAGGCGGACTATGCCGACAAGACGATGGTGGATTACTGCGCCGGCGATATTCACACAGCGCAGGCTGACCGCATTATCCAGACCCTGCAGGAGAAACTGGGCGGTGGCGAGTTTGATTTTTACACCGGTACCGCCTATCGACATTGCCTCGTGTGGCACGGCGGCAAGACCGAGCTTGGCAAAATCACCCCGCCGCACGATATCAGCGGTCGCGTGGTAGGCGATTATCTCCCCGCGCATCCGGCGGCGGAAAAGCTGTTGGATTTGATGAAAAAGAGTGTGGAGATCTTAAAGGATCATCCCGTAAACATCGAGCGAAAAGCGGCAGGCCTAAATCCGGCTACCTCGATCTGGTTGTGGGGACACGGCAAGCGTCCGCAGCTGGAAAACTTTGAAGCCAAAACCGGCCTGAAAGCTGCCATGATCTCGGCGGTCGATCTGCTTAAGGGCATCGCGCGGCTGTCGGGCATGCAGGTGTGCGAAGTAGAGGGTGCGACCGGTTACATCGACACCAACTTTACCGGCAAAATGGAAGCCGCCGTCGAGGCGCTCAAAAACGGCTGCGATTACGCGTACATCCACATGGAAGCGCCCGACGAGTGCGGTCACCGCGGCGAAGTGGAAAACAAGGTGAAATCCTTGGAGATCATCGATCGTCAGGTATTGGCTCCGCTGCTGGAAAGATTGCCGGAGATCGACGATTTTACGATGCTCATTTGCCCCGATCACCCGACGCCGTTGGCGGTGAAAACGCACGTTTCGGATCCCATCCCCTACCTCCTGTATCGCTCCAATGCCGAGAAGAACAGCGGCGTGGATCGCTTCACCGAAGCCAACGCCCGCGCCACCGGCATTCACGAGCCGCAAGCTTGGAATTTGATTCGCAAAATGATTGGCTGACAAACAAAAATCCCTGTGTTCATCGGAACACAGGGATTTTTTATCGGTAGTTTTCCAAAATCTGCTCGGCGATCCGCAGACCGTCGGCGGCGGCAGAAACGATTCCGCCGGCATAACCGGCGCCCTCGCCGCACGGATACAAGCCGGACAAGTTGCTCTCGCCGTGATCGCTGCGGACAAAGCGGACCGGCGACGAGCTGCGGCTTTCCACACCGGTCATCACCGCGTCCGGCCGATCAAATCCGCGCAGGCGTTGACCGAGCAGTGGCAAGCCCGCCTTCAGCGATGCCGCCACCACCGGCGGCAGACATTCTCGAAGATCGGCAAATCGCCAGCCGGGACGGTAGCTCGGCTGCACATCGCCGAGCGCCGTAGACACGCGATCGCACAGGAAATCGCCAACCAACTGAATCGGAGCGTGATAATCGCCGCCGCCAAGCGCAAAAGCGGCGCGCTCCATCTGTCGTTGCAAATCAATGCCGGCCAGCGGATGTTCCGACGGAAAATCCGCCGGCGTCACACCCACCAGCAACGCGCTGTTGGAGTTGACGGCATCTCGCGCAAATTCGCTCATACCGTTGACCACCAGCGCGCCTTCCTCGGACGAGGCGGCCATCACCTCACCACCGGGGCACATACAAAACGTGTAGACACCCTGCGCATTGGCAGGACGAACGTTTAGTTTATACGGCGCTGCCCCCAATGCCGGATGTCCGGCTGCTACGCCGTATTGACTGCGGTCGATCATGCTGCGCGGATGCTCGATACGCACGCCCACCGCAAACGGTTTGGCGGTCATCGACACACCGCGATCGTACAGCATACGGACGGTATCGCGGGCGGAATGCCCGATGGCCAGCACCAACTCGGAGCACGGCAAATGCTTAGAACCGTTGATCTCCACTCCGACAACTCGACCGTTTTGGACGTCGATATCGGTTAATTTCGCTTCAAATTGCACCTCGGCACCCAAGCGAATCAGCTCAGCACGCAAGCGTCGAATCATGGTAAACAAGCGATCGGTGCCGGCGTGTGGTTTGGCTTGCCAAAGAATATCCTCGGCATCCCCCATCTCCGCCAAAACCTCCAACACGAAGCGGCAACGCGGATCGTTGACGCCGGTGTTGAGCTTACCATCCGAAAACGTGCCGGCACCACCTTCGCCAAACTGGACGTTGGATTCGGTATCCAACACGCCGGTACGACGGAAGCGCGCCACGTCCTCGCGACGTTGTTCGACCGGTCGACCGCGCTCCAGCAAGATCGGGCGCAAACCGGCTTTAGCCAGCGCCAGCGCAGCAAACAGACCGGCCGGTCCGCTTCCCACGACAATCGGTCGAATATCGCCGGTAGCGGCGACAGCGGGCACTATATACGGTTGCTCGGTCAGCACACGCACATGCGGAGAAGCGGCTCGACGGACCACGCTCGACTCGTCACCGGCTACCGTCACATCGGCCGTGCACACAAAATGCACCCGATCCTTATGCCGTGCATCCACCGCGCGACGAAACAGTCGACACGTCGTGACGGCACTCGGCTTGATCTTCATTTTTTTGGCCGCTGCTACGACCAGATCCTCCGGTCGATAGGACAGCGGAAGCGTCAGATCGGATACCCGAATCATCGTTTCTTCCTCCAACCCTCGACCGCTGTCGCGGCCGACGACCACGCCCATTGCAGATTGTAGCCGCCGCAGTCGCCGTCTACGTCCAGCACCTCGCCCGCCGCCGATACGTGCGGACAACGGCGCGAGATCAAGTTCTCATCAAATTCCGTAACAGTCACGCCTCCGGCGGTTACTTGGGCACCGCCGAAGCCTTGGGTGCCGGTTACGTCCAGCGCCCATTCCTTGATAGCACAAACCACAGCCGACAACTCGCGGTCGGTCAGTGAATCGCTCCGGCGATCCAGCGGCAACGCGCCGGCCATCCGCAACACTGTCTGACCAATGCGACGCTGGAACAATCCGGTCAGAAAATCCTCCAGCGGCGTGGTTGCCAGCGCCTCGCGGCGCGCCGAAAGCAGCGCCGAAAGCTCGTCTGCTGAAATTGTCGGCAACAGATCGACAACCGCGGTCAGCGTCCCCTGCTTGCGACGCTCCCACTCGCCCGCCGCACGCGAGATCTGCATCACCGCCGGTCCGGACAGACCGTATTCGGCAAACAAAATCTCGCCGGTATGCGACGCCAAGCGGTGACCGTTCAACATCAGGCTCACGGTACCATCGACGCGTAGTCCCTTGACCGCACGCACAAAACGTGTGTCGGTACGCAGTTGCACAATGGACGGAAACAGAGGCGTGCGGGTATGTCCCAGATCGGTCAGCAAGCGGTATCCATCCGACGAGCCGCCACACGAGGGCGACGCCGCGCCGCCCACCGCCACCAGCACGTGACCGGCGGCGATCTCACCGTCGGCCGTGCAAACGGTCACACCGTTTGCGGTCGGACGAAGGGCGGTCACCGCACTCTCGCAACGAATATCGGCGTGGTTGGCCGCGGCGATCCGCAGGCAATCCAACACCGCCGCGGCACTGGTACACAGCGGGTAGATGCGGCCGTCCTCACGGACGGTGGTCTCGACGCCGATGGAACGGAAAAACCGGCAAGCATCCTCCCACGAAAAGCGCGCCAAGGCATCACGAACACGCTGTGCGCCACCGCCGTGGTAGGAATCCACCGAAGCGTTTTGATGCGAAATGTTGCAGGTGCCGTTGCCGGTGGCCAACAGTTTCTTGCCGACACGCGCGCCCTTTTCCAACAGCACAATACGACTGTTCGGTGCGGCTTGACCAGCCATCACGGCTGCCGCCAATCCGGCTGCGCCGCCGCCGACGATCACCAGATCTGCACGCTCCATATTCGTCACCTCGTTTACTCGAATTTCTTATACGATTTATTTTAGCATTTTTCCCCTCGGTGTTCAAGATAAATTTGCGGAAACTCGGAAAAACCGGTTGCGAATTCTATCGGAATATGGTAAACTATAAATAATTATAAGTAAATTTGGCTTTCGACTAAAAGGAGAAGCTTATGATCTGGCATAGCGAAGCAATTGAAACCATTCTTAAAGAACTGGACGTTTCCCGTTCAGCCGGTCTGGCCAACGCGCAGGCCGAGGCGCGCACCGAGCGCTACGGCAAAAATCTGCCGCCGAAGCAGGAAACGCATTCCTTTTGGGCGTGCTTGCAGGCGTCTTTAAAAGCACCCGGCATCGCCATTATGTTGATCGCGGCGATCGGCATTGCGGCGTTCGCCATCTATCGTTCGACCAAGGGACATCCCTCCGATTGGTCGTTGACGGTCGTGATGGCGGTGGCGGCCATCGTGTATGCGCTGGTGTTGGCGTTGGTGCGCTACATCGCCGAAAAGCGTTACGCCTCTGCGCCGTCGTACGCCAGCACCGGCGCCAAAGTATTGCGGGACGGCAAGTGGTACACGGCCGCCGCCGAGCGATTGGTGCCGGGTGACATCATCCGATTGACCGAGGGCGATCTGGTGCCGGCGGACTGTCGCATTCTGGAGAGCTATTCCCTGCTCTGCGATGAAGCGGTGCTGACCGGCGACACCATTCCGGCGGCCAAGTCTGCCGTAGAAAAACTCAACAATATCACGCCGTTTAAGAAACGTTCGAATATGCTGTATGCCGGTTGCATGGTCGTGCTGGGCAGCGCCGAGGCGGTCGTTGTGGAAACCGGCGGACAGACCGAGATCAACCGGATGCGCGTGCTCAAGCAAGACGATCACCTGTATCTCCCCCATCAGCAAGAGTTGGGCAAGATCGGTCGCGCAATCACCGCGGTAGCCGTTATCGGCGCGTTGCTGGTGCTGGCGGCGGCGATGGTCTCGCAGGATATGTTCTTCGAACTGACCTGGTCGGATATGTTCCTGACGGCCGCGGCAATCGTGGTAGCGGCGGCGGCGCTCACGCTCGGCGTGCCGGCGCTGATGGCCATCACGGCCACCCTCAAGCGTTTGAAGCGGCACGGTATCGGCGTGCAGAGCCCGAACGCCGTGGAGACGATCGGACAAGCCAACGTGATCGTATTGGACCGCTTTTCCATTTTGACCGAAAACGCATTTTCGGTCAAAGAGCTGTATACCGGTCACGAGATCTTTGCCGCGCCCAATAAAAATCCGGAGCAAGCGGTAATCTCGCTGATTCAACTGGCGACTCTTTGTACGCGTGATCCGGAGGTCAACGATCCGCTGGATACCGCCATTGATCGATACGCCAAGAGCATTCGCATGGAGCACGACAAACTGCACGGCGAGTTTCCTCGGTTGGGCGAGATCCCCTCGGCCGCTGATCGCCATTGTATGACGGCCATTCACTTGATCTCCGGCAAGAACGTCGCCATTTTGAAGGGCGATCCGGCCGAAGTGTTGCCGCGGTGTGCGGGTGTCAACGCCGAAGCGGTGAACGCGCAGTCGCTGGAAATGGAAAATCGCGGCGAGCGCGTGTTGGCGGTCGCCTACCGCTACGTTGACGAATTGTCGGCCAATCTCATCCCCGAGGAGATCGAAAAGGATATGATCTTTGTCGGATTGATCGGCTTGGCGGATCCGCCGCGTGCGAAGGCGGAAAAGGCGTTGTTTGAATGCATGGACGCCGGCATCACCACCATGCTGATCACCGGCGATTCGATGGCGGTGGCAGCCGCCGGTGCGTTGAGCATCGGTCTCATTACCGACGAATCGCAAGTGCTTGACGGCACGTTACTGGAAACGATGTCGGACGACGAAATCAAAGAGATCCTGCCGCGCACGCTGGTGATCTCGCGGCCGTCGGCGGCCGATCGTGTGCGGCTGGTTCAATTGTTGCAAAAAAGCGGCAAGGTCGTGATTATGACCGGCGACGATGCGCGCGATGCCGCCGCCATGAAAGAGGCGGACATCAGCGTGGCGATCGGCGAATGCGCCGACGTCGCCACCATCGGCGCCGATCTGATCATTCCGGACGGTCGTTTTGAGACGCTTCGCTATGCGGTGCGCGCCGGTCGCGGTATGCTGACGACCATGCGCAAGGCGGTCAGCTTACGGCTGGCGCTGACGGTGGCGCTGGTGGCGACCGAAATGCTCGGTCTGCTGTTTGGCGGATGCTTACTGCTCTCTCCGATGATGTTGCTGGTCATCAGCCTGCTGACAGAGTTGCTTTTAATTCCGGCGATCGCCTGCGAAAAACCGGAGCAGCGCGAAATGCGGTTGGCACCGCATACCGCCGAAACCAAGACCTTTACCCCGCTGTGGATGTTCCGCGGCGTTCTACAGGGCTTGTTGATTGCCGCGACGCCGGCCACCGTCTTCGCTATGGTGGGCGTTTCCACCGGCGACTGGAACGGTTTGGCGGTCTCGCAAGCCACGATCGCGTTTTTGCTGTCGTTAGCGGCACAGGCGCTGGTATTCCGTTCGTCGCTGCCGACGTGGCTTGCGCCGTTTAACTGGCGCATTGTCGCCGCTTGTGCGGCAATCGTCGTCTTGGCGCTGATGCTGCCGTCCATGCCGCCGATCGCGGCGGTCTGCGGCATCACCGGCATAGGCGACAGTTTGTCGCTGGCGCTGACCGTAACCGTCGTTCTGTTGGTTGCGGCGGACATTCTGAAAAGCTTGCTGTCCTTGTTGGTCGGCAGCAGAAAAAATTCCCATTAACGAAAGAGGGCGCGTCTATGTTTGCGGCGGTCAACAGCATGGGATTACTCGGCATCGACGGCTTTATGGTGCAGGTCGAAGCGGATATTTCCAAAGGTTTACCCGGATTTGACGTGGTCGGATTGCCGGATGCGGCGGTGCGGGAATCCCGCGATCGCGTGCGGGCGGCCATCAAAAATGGCGGCTACCAATATCCCGTCAGCCGAATCACCATCAATATGGCTCCTGCCAACGTCCGCAAGGTAGGCTCGGTATACGATCTGCCGCTGTTGCTGGGCATTCTCAAAGCCAGCGGTCAGTTGGAAGCGGACACCGATCACATGGCGTTTATCGGCGAGTTGTCGCTGGTGGGTGAACTGCGGCCGGTTACCGGCGTGCTCTCGATGGTGATCGCCGCCCGCGAAAACGGCATTCAGGAAGTCTTTTTACCGGCAGAGAACGCCGCCGAAGGTGCGGTGGTGGACGGCATCCGTTGCTATCCGGTCCACACCGTGACCGAGTTGGTCTCTCACCTGTTGGGAATACAGCCGTTATCTCCGGTCGAGCCGTGGACGCCCGATCCGGATCAGCACACACCGGTGCCGGATTTTGCGGATGTTATGGGGCAACCGATCGCTCGGCGTGTGATGGAGATCGCCGCTGTCGGCAGTCATAACGTGCTGCTCATCGGCAGCCCGGGCGCCGGCAAAAGTATGCTTGCCAAGCGGTTGCCCGGTATTTTGCCGGATATGACCGCCGACGAAGCGTTGGAGGCGACTAAGATCCACTCGGTTGCCGACGCTCTCTCGGCCGGCACCGGTTTACTGCAACAGCGACCGTTCCGCTCGCCACATCATACCGTGTCGGTAGCGGGTCTGACCGGCGGCGGCACGACGCCGCGTCCCGGCGAGGTATCGCTGGCGCATCACGGCGTGTTGTTTTTAGATGAATTACCGGAATTTTCGCGGCAATCGATGGAAAGTCTGCGGCAGCCGCTGGAGGACAACAAGGTGACCATTTCGCGCGTCAACGCGACGGTGACCTATCCGTGTACCTTTATGCTGGTGGCGGCGATGAACCCGTGCCCCTGCGGATTTTACGGGCATCCCTCCCATCCGTGTACCTGCTCGCCGCAAGCGGTGCGGCGGTATCTCTCGCGCGTGTCCGGTCCGCTTCTGGATCGCATCGATCTGCACATCGAAGTGCCGCCGGTGAAATTCGACGAGTTGGCCAGCAAGAAGAAGGCCGAGTCCTCTGCGGACATCCGTGCTCGCGTCAACCGCGCACGCGAGATCCAGAATCGGCGGTTTGCCGGAACAGATATCACCTGCAACGCTCACATTCCGGACAGCCAGATCAAAAAGTGGTGTCCGGTCAGCGAAAGCGGCGAACAGCTCCTGCGGGACGTGTTTGACAAGCTGGGGTTATCCGCGCGTGCGTACAACCGCATTTTGAAGGTCGCACGAACCATTGCGGATATGGACGAGCAGGAGATCATTGATTTTGCGCACATTGCCGAGGCGGTGCAATACCGATCCTTAGACAGAAAATACTGGGGCGAATAAACATAAAGAGGTTACCACCACAATGGTGGCAACCTCTTTTTTTACGTGCGTTTGGTGACCAGCAACGCCATCACCGTGATGTCGTCTTGGTGGCCCGCCTCTTGTTTTTGTCGGGCGGTAACGGCAATGTCCTCGCAAAACGCTTGCAACGAATGCGGAAAATCCGGCCACGCCAGCAATTTTTCCTCCAGCCACGCCGATTCGTCGGTCAGCACGCCGTCGCTCATCATCAAGAGCAAATCGCCGTCTGTCAGCGTGTCCTCCTGCTTATCGAACGCGATATCTGCCAGAATACCGGCCGGAAGCGAGGCGCGGTCAAACCGCGAAAGACGACCGCCGCTGAGCAAATACGAAAACGACGCGCCGGCCTTCAACATCGTCAGGTGTCCGTTTCGACCGTCGATCCGCGCCACGTCCAGCGTGGACAGGCTCTCTTCCTCCGACTTCGCCATCAGCGCGGCATTGACCAGTCGCAACACGCTCCCCTCGCCGAATCCCGCCTTGAACAGACACGCCGACAGATTGGCGGCCATCGCGCCGTCCACGGCTGCGCGACCGCCGCATCCCATACCGTCGCTGAGCACCGCCGTTACGGTGCCGGCGGCATCCTCAAACCACGAAGTCGCATCGCCGCACAGGCTCTCACCGTCGCACGGCAGTTGCGCCACTCCCACGCCCACACGATAACGCGGACGCTCGGCAAACGAGATGTGCAGGGCGTTTTCCAATCGACGAATCTGCGGACGGGAAAATTCCCGACCGCATGCCTCCGCAATGTCCTCTGCCCAATCGTCCCGATCGATGCGCGACGGCAAATGCGGCAACACGATATCCACCGTCATTTGACCGCGCTCATCGGTCAGGCAGATCACCTCGGATACCTCCAGCTCGCATTCGCGGCAAACCGCGCTGACGCGGTCAACAGCGGTGGTATCCACCTGCGTGCTGGCGGAAAACCGCTTGGAAAGCTCATCAAACAATTCCGCCATTCCGACAAATTGTCCGGTGACCACCGATCGGATTTCGCCGATACGGCGAAACGCGCTTTCGCGCGTGCAAAAATCGGCATAACGCCGCGAGACGTCCACCGCCAGTTGATCGATCCGCGCACAATGCGACGAAAACGACGGCGGAAAATCGCGGCGAAATACCTCCCCTCGCTCACGCAACGTCGGCAACAAATGATGAAGCGCGTCTATGGTGCGCCGTTCCTCTGTCTGCCAGCAACTGGTACGCAATCCGCACGTGCGGCAGGTGCTGTCCGCCAGTGCCGAAAACATCGTGCCGATATCCGGCTCGCTGATCGTAGCCAATTTGCCGGACACCGCATCCACCGTGCCGGCTACCTCGTGCAACGCTTCGGCCGCAGCTCCCAGTTGCAATACCACACTACGCCGGATGCCGGCGGCCTCCGGCTGTTCGTCCAGACCGAAAAACCACATCGTCAGGTAAGTATCCCATGCATTGGGAATCGCCAAAAACAGCACGGATGCCGTTAAGGATTCGTAGATACTGATCAGCACCGCTCCGATCTCGCGCTGACCGACAGCGGCAATCAGATTGACGGCGAAAAACACGCCGGCGCCGGCCCATCGACCGTGCCGCAGCATCCAACCGGCCAGCAGACCGCCCAATCCATAGGCAGCGGCAATCGTGCCGTTGCCGGAGGCCAGCATCATAGCCACACCCAGCACGGTGCCGGCCATCGCACCACCGGCTTCGCGATTGAGGCGCGCAAACAGCAGCACCAGCACCGCTGCCGTAATACGACCGGGCGAAATACCGGCGATCTCCAGTTCCGCCACCGACATCAGCACCACCGCCCCGACAACCGTCAGCGCCAGTTGCCGGAAGGTCGTGCCGCCGGCAGGTTGTTCGGTTTCCAACAGAAACGCCGTGGTCTCACGGAAAAACACCGCATAGCCTGCTGCCAGTGCGCTCTCGCACAGCGTCATTACGATCCAATACCATTCCAAACCGCCGACTATGTGTACCGCCGTGCCGGTGATCAGCACCGCCGCAAACGCCGACAACGGCGGAAACCAACGGCTTTTTCCGATACTGCCGATACCGCCCAGTACCCACCGAAAACCGGCAGCCATTCCGACGGCAGCCAGATAGTGCAGTAGACTGGTCGTGCTGCCGGGAAGCAGGTAGCCGACCACAACCGCTATGTACACCAGCGGTGCGCCGGCTCCGGAAACCGCGGCCGCCGCACCAACGCCAAACGGCGCCGTACTGCCGTAAACGGTGGCGTGTGCGGAAAACAGGCCGATCAGCGCCCACAAAGCCAGTTTTCCGATCTGGCGGGCGGTGCCGGTGTAGTCGTGTGGGCGGCGTACGCTCCTGACCGAGCCATCCCGTTCGTTTTGCATATACATCCCCTCCGCAGATAACTTGTCCATTGTATTATACGGGGCATCGGCGGCGTGCGCGCGTCGAATCCGGTTGGCGGATGTTGTCGGCTGGACAAAGGTTTCAAAATATTTTGTAAAATGCGAAAATAAGGGTTTTCTTTTCGTGTGTTTGGCTGTATAATATAGGTGTATTATGTGAACGGAGGAACGATATGTCGCTTAATTCGGATATTTTACACGATGTTTCGCATATCCACTTTGTGGGAATCGGCGGCAGCGGTATGAGTCCGCTGGTGGAGATCCTGCATACCCTCGGCTATACCATTACCGGCTCGGACAACAACGAATCGGATAACATCAAACGCATCTCGCAGTTGGAGCGCGTGAGCGTCCAGATCGGTCACCGTGCCGAAAACGTGAACGGTGCCGAAATGCTGGTGTATACCTCGGCGGTCTCGCAGGACAATCCTGAGTTGATCGCCGCCAGAGAAGCCGGTATTCCGCTGATTGAACGCGCCAAACTGCTGGGCATGATCTCCAAACGGTTTTCAAACACCGTGGCGGTTGCCGGCACACACGGCAAAACCACCGTCACCTCGATGATCTCGCAGATCTTGCTGGAGGCGGACAAGGATCCGACGCTGTTTATCGGCGGTCGGTTGCCGCTGATTCAGGCAAACGGACGCGCCGGACAATCCGACACGATGATCTGTGAGGCGTGCGAGTTTCAAAATCACTATCTCGAAATGCAACCGGCGATCTCACTGATTCTAAACGTTGACGCCGATCACTTGGAATTTTTCGGGGATTTGGACGGCGTGATCCGATCGTTTGCGACCTTTGCTTCACAGACCACCGGCAAGATCATTTACAACGCCGACGACGCCAATACCTGTCGGGCATTGGCCGACGTGCCGGCCGAAAAGCTCATTTCTTACAGTCTGACCGATGCTGCCGAGTGGCACGCTGTCAACGCGCAAATAAACGGTGCATATGGCGAATACGATCTGTTCTGCGGCGATCGCATGATCACGCACGTGCGGCTCGGTGTGCCCGGGGTACACAACATCGCCAACTCCGTGGGCGCCGCCGCTGCGGCAACGCTGTGCGGTGCGACTCCGGCGGAGATCGCCGACGGATTGTTGCATTTTCGAGGCGCCGGACGGCGATTTGAGATCCTCGGCGAATTCGGCGGCGTGACGGTCGTAGACGATTACGCGCATCATCCGACCGAGATTCAAGCGACGCTGTCCACCGCCAAGCAAATGCCGTTTAACCGCGTGTGGGCGGTATTCCAGCCGTTTACCTTCTCCCGCACCGCGCGGTTGCTGGACGATTTCGCCACCGCCTTATCGGTGGCAGATATCGCCGTGGTGAGCGATATTATGGGCTCGCGCGAGGTCAACACGTGGAACGTGTATGCTGAGCAGATCACCGAGCAAATGCAAAACGGTATTCACATCCCCGATTTTAAGGGAATCACCGATTATGTGGTCTCCCACGTGCAGCCGGGAGATCTGGTTGTCAGCATGGGCGGCGGCGACGTTTATAAATGCGCACGCATGATCGTGGCAGAACTGGAAAAAAAGTAAAAACAGCAACAAAAAGGGCTCGAACGGAAATCCGTTCGAGCCCTTTTTCTATAAAGGTATATTCATTTACACTTCAACCGTATTCAACCACGCAACCGCGTCGCACAGGCCTTCTTCGCTGAGGGCAAACACGTTCTGTTGTTTGAGTTCCTCGGCGGTTGCCTCCATGCAATAGGGACCCGGCCACACCGTTACCAGCAGATCCTGCGGCTGTTTAATGGGGTTGCCGTCCGCATCGGTCTTGACCGGTGCCACGCAAAACCGCAGATTGCCGTCACTGCCGGTCAGCGGATTGCCGTTTTGATAATACAAGGGTTGGCGAAAGTCTTTTCTGTATAACATAAACCTACCCCCCTATTATTCTGCTTGAATGTGGATGTCGTCGTCTTTCAGCGCCAGTGAGATCGCGTGCGGCGGATTTTCCCAACGCTCTACCAGCATCAGTGCCACCGGATCCTCCACGTGGCGACGAATGGTGGCGCGCAGATCGCGCGCGCCGCGCTTACCGTCCACCGAACGGGCGGCCAACCATTCCTCTACTTCTTTACTCCACGTAAAGGTAATTCCCTTTTCAGACAGAGGCTCGCAGAGTTCACCCAGCATCAAGCCGGAGATTTCCCTAAACGTATCCCCCGACAGCGGATCGAAGCAAACAATCTCGTCCACGCGGCTTAGAAACTCCGGTCGCAGGAATTCGGAGAGCGCTTTCATCGCTTTATCACGCGAGCCTTCCCGTGCCGTCCGACCGAAGCCGAGCAGGTTTTCGGTATTGTTACTGCCGGCATTGGAGGTCATCACGATCACGGTGTTTTCAAAATTAACCACTCGACCGTGCGAATCGGTCACACGGCCTTCATCCAAGATCTGCAACAGGATATTGAGCACATCGGGATGGGCTTTTTCGATCTCGTCAAACAACACCACCGAATACGGCTTGCGGCGCACCTTTTCGGTCAGCTGACCGGCTTCGTCGTATCCGACGTATCCGGGTGGCGAGCCCAAGATCCGCGAGGCAGCATATTTCTCCATATATTCGGACATATCCAACCGAATGAGCGCATCCGGCGTATCAAACAACTGGTTGGTGAGCACCTTGACCAGTTCGGTCTTACCCACGCCGGTGGGACCGACAAAAATGAAGGATGCCGGACGACGACGCGGTGAGATCTGCACTCTCGTGCGGCGGATCGCCGCCGACACCAAACGAACAGCCTCGTCCTGTCCTTTGATGTGCGCGCGCAACGCTTCGTCCAATCCTGCCAGCTTCGGCAGGGTGCTTTCCTGCACTTTGGAGGCCGGAATACCGGTCCACAGCTCCACCACGTGCGCCAGATCGTCCTCGGTGACCGGCGCTTCGGTGGCGGCTTCTTTAATGGCATCCGCCTGCTGCTGTACGCGCATCAGTTCGCTGCGCACCGCCGACAGCGCCTCGTAATCCACGTTCTCCGCTTCGGTCTGCTTGAGCTCGTCGGATTGCAGCTGTGCCAACTGCTTTTGCAGTTCGGCGTAGGTATCCGCCGTTTTGTTGCGGAGAGCCGCCGCCGCACACGCCTCGTCGATCATATCGATCGCCTTATCCGGCAGGAAACGGTCGGTAATATACCGCTCGGAAAGCGCCACGGCGCGACGAACGATATCCTCCGACAGCTTGACACCGTGGAAGGTTTCATAAAACGAGCGAATGCCCAAAAGCATCTCGGTGGCATCGGCAATGGACGGTTCTTCCACCGTAACCGGCTGGAAGCGACGTTCCAGTGCCGCGTCTTTTTCAATATATTTGCGGTATTCCGAGAAAGTGGTGGCACCGATCACCTGAATCTCACCGCGGGAAAGCGCCGGCTTTAAGATGTTGGCGGCCGACATACTGCCCTCCGAGTCGCCGGTGCCGGACAACGTGTGCACTTCATCAATAAACAGAATGATGTTGCCCTCCGCGCGCACCTCGTCGATCAAGCCTTTGATGCGGCTCTCGAACTGACCGCGGAACTGCGTGCCGGCCACCAACGCGGTCAGGTCCAGCAGGTGAATCTCCTTGCCGCGCAGACGATACGGCACGTCGCCAGCCGCAATGCGCAAGGCCAAGCCCTCGGCAATGGCCGTCTTACCGACACCCGGCTCGCCGATCAGGCAGGGGTTATTCTTGGTACGGCGGGACAGTATCTGAATGACGCGATAAATCTCACGGTCGCGACCAATGACCGTGTCGATCTGGCCGCTTCTCGCTTTGTGGGTAAGATCGGTACAATACTGCGTCAAAAAGCGGCGTTTGTCCGCTTTTTTGCCGCGACCCTTCGGTGCTTTCTTGTCGGCTGGGGCGCTTGCCTGCTCGCCGCCCATCGCGCCGGAGAAGAAATTGCGCATCAGCGGAAACGTCGCCGCGCCACCCGGCTTGAAAGCGTCGCCGTTGTCGGTGCCGTCTTCGTCGACCTCCTCGCCCACCAGTTCTTCGCCGGTTTCGTCGATAGGCTCGCCGTTCTCGTTCATACCGAGCATATTCATCATATCGCCGAGCTGACCGGACATCTGTTCCAGATCCTCATCGGTCAGACCCATTTTGTCCATCAGATCGTTGATCGGCTTGATGTTTAACTCGCGCGCGCAAAACAGGCACAGACCATCGTTGATGGTCTTCCCCTCCTCCATGCGCGTGATAAACACCACCGCCGAGCGTTTTTTACAACGGGAACAAATCATGCTAAAAAGACTCCTTTAATCCTCGCGTTTCTTCGCATTCTTGCGAAGGGAAAAATAGGTTCTGAGATAACCGAAAAACGTGCAGATCATACAGATCGCCACACCGCCGATCATACTCCATTGCAGTGCATCGGACATATTGGGGAACACCACCAGCGCCACCATTACCACGTAAAACAGCGCAGTGGTCACCTTACCGAACCATTTGGCAGCAGTCACTTCGCCGTCCAGCTTGTTGATCAGCAAAAAACCGCCAATCGCCTGCAGCAGTTCCTTGACAAAAACGATCGCAACCAGCCACCACAACGGCGGATAGTTGACCGCCAAGCAGACCACTACCGTCACTTGCGTGAGCTTGTCCGCCAACGGATCGAGCAGTTTGCCGATCTCGGAGATCTGGTTAAAGCGACGCGCGATCACACCGTCAAACAGATCCGTCAAGCCCGACAGCACCAGCAAAAGCGCCGGAATCCACAGATCGCAGTCGGTCAAATAACTGGCGGCCATAGCCGGAATCAGTGCGATACGAAACAACGATAATGCATTGGGAATGGTCCATTCCCATTTGATCTTAATCATGTGCTAAGCCACCTCAATTTAAAACGTTGGTAATTGCGACAAAATCCGTCAGATCGGAAAGCGGAACTCCCTGTACCGACAACACGGACAGGACGTTGACGACCGTACTGACGACAATCGTATCGTTATAAACATCGGTGGACAAAACGCCATCGATCAGGTTGCCGCTGCACAGCGCCTGCACAATAAAAGCAAACACCGCCGCTGCCAGCACGCCTTTGATCAAGCCCAGAAGCAAGCCAAGGGTACGGTCAACCTGACGGAGAACCGGCAGTTTGCAGACTTTTCCGACCAAATTCGCCACGATGCTGAGCACAAAAGTCAGCACCACAAACAACACGGTGACGCACACCAAGCTGATCAGCAAAATCGCCAACGGTGCGATGATGGTATCCACCATCTGCGTAGCGACCGCCTCACCCGTGGAGGTGAGGTCCAAGCCACTCAACATCGAGCCGGATTCCATGCCGAGAAAATTTCTCACCGTTTCCGGAAACGCCGCCAGTGTTTCTTCCCAACCCTGCACAAACGCCGACAGATCGGTCGCCTTGGCAAATTCCTCGGCGATGCGCGTGGTCAGGTTGGTACGGATAAACGTATCAAAGATCCACGTGGCGATCGGCGTGGACAGCAGCACCGACAACACCAGCGCCAAGATCCACGAAACCAGATTGATAAGCGTCTTGAAGAAACCGTCCTTCCACGCCTTGAAAATCATCAGCGCAAACAGCGCAACCGTGATCAGATCCCATACCCAAGACATAGTTTTCACTCCTTTTGAAATGATATCAGTATGTAATTGCTTCCATTTTTGTCAATCCCAGCACCACAGCTTGTCGGTTAAAGGTGGTGACGCGCATACCGTCGGCAAACAGGCCCTTACCGTTGGTGCGACCGGTGGAGGTGATGTGGGACAAGCCCTCGGACGTCAGCAACAGATATCCGCCGCTGTTATCGGCATCCATCCATCGTTGCGCGCCGGAAAACGGCACCGTAAACACCGCTTCACCCGAGGTGTTGCAGGACTGTAAAATACCGCCGGATTTTGCACCGTGGCTACCCAGCAGCAAGCCCAGTCGTTTGCCGGAAAAGGCGTAGCCGAGCAACCGACGATCCTGATAGCGAATGGTCTCTTGCTTCTTTTCGGAAATGTACATCAGCGAAGAGGTGTCGCCCACGGCCGCGATGCGACCGTCGGAGAAAATATGTACCTCGTGAAGCAGTGTATCCGGCACAGTCGTGCGGATCGGATCGCCCTCGGAGGTGATGTTCATCACCAACAGTTCGGATTGCAATGCGCCGTTGGCGACATTGGTACCGATCACCGCCATGGTGTTTCCGTCCAAGGCGACGTCCATTACCAGCATAGAGGCGCTGGACCAATGATATTTCTGCTTACCGGAGGCGTTATACACCCATACCTCCGATTGATAGGAGGTGGATTCCACCACCACCGCAAAGCTGCCGTTTTCCGCCACCGAAGCGGCGACAATCGGGGCTTCGGTCTGTACTTCCAGTTTGGTCTTGGAAAGCGTTTCCAGACGGATGCGCTTACCGCCAATCTCGGACACCAGCGCATATTTTCCGGCTGTATCCAACGCCGGCTTGGCAAATGCGCACGGGCGGCGCACCGTCTCACCGGCGGTACTGTTAAACATCAACAGATAGCTGTCCGTCAGCACACACAGTTGCTGACCAACGGTATCCATATCCACCACCGTGTTGCCCTCGATATCGTGCGGGAAGCCGTCACCGGTGTCGCCACCGGTCACTTGCAATTTCACCCACGTCCACACGTATTCGGGGTTTAACACATCCCAGTTGATCCACAGCGTGAACACCACCACGACCGCAAGCACGAACGCAAGCATTCGTTTCAGCAACCGACGGCGCTGTTTCTTGCGGCGACCGTTGCGGCGATCCGCCGCGGTGCGATGCTCGATCGGTTCTTCGGTGGAGCGCTTGGGCGGCTCGCCCGGCATCACCTTTTTACGGCGACGGATCATAATATCTTCTTTCCGAGCCACCGATCACTCCCCCTCTCCGTAAAACACGCGCGCCAGAATCAGCCCGTCCGGCGGAGCCGTTCGGCCGGCCAATTCCCGATTGCCGGTACGCAGGGCGGCCGTCAGATCCGATTCGGTCAAACGACCTTCGCTGATCTCCACCAGCGTCCCTACCATAATACGCACCATATTGTATAAAAATCCATCCGCTTCCACCGTGAAGGTCACCATATCGCCGTCCCGCGTTACCTCGGCACGCGAGACCGTGCGGATGGTATCCTCCACCGCGCTGCCGGCTGAACAAAACGCCGCAAAGTCGTGCGTGCCGCACAGCAAATCGGCGGCGGCGTTCATCCGTTTCTCATCCAGCGATCGATTGATGTGCCACGCGCGCCCTTCCCACAGAGGATGGCGCTGGCGCCCGTTCCAGATACGATAGACATATCGCTTGCCGCGGGCGGCATAGCGCGGATGAAAATCCGGCGCTACCTCGGTCACCGCATAGGCGGCGACCTCGCGCGGCAAATGGGCGTTTAAGCCCGCTAGCAATTTCTCGCCGCGAAGCGGGCATTCCGTATCAAACGTACAGCAGAACATTTCCGCGCTGACACCGGCATCGGTGCGCGAGCATCCGATCACGCCGGATCGGACGCCGGTCAGTTGTTCGATGGCGTCTTGCAACGTCGATTGCACCGTGACGGCGTTCGGTTGGACCTGCCAACCGTGAAAAGCGGCGCCGTTATATCGCAGGGTGAGCAACAGACGTGTCATAGCGGATGTTCCTTTCTGTGAAAATCAAGCCAAACTACTGGCCAGCAAGATATTGAGCAAAATCACAACGGCGCACAACAACACCGTCGATGCCAGAAACACACCGTCCGATCGGCGCATTTTCATTTGCTTCATACGGGTGCGACCGTCGCCGCCGTGGTAACAGCGGCATTCCATCGCCGTCGCCAGATCGCAAGCGCGCCGAAACGCCGACACAAACAACGGGATCAGCACCGGCACCAGCGCTTTGACGCGCTGGACCAGACCTCCGCTTTCCAGATCGGCGCCACGCGCTTTCTGCGCGGCCATAATTTTATCCGTTTCTTCAATCAGCGTGGGGATAAACCGCAGCGCGATGGTCATCATCATCGAGATCTCGTGTACGTTTATCCGCAACACTTTCAACGGCGACATCAGCCGTTCCAAAGCGTCTGTCAACGTGGTCGGCGAGGTGGTGTAGGTCAACAGCGAGCTTCCCATAATCAGCGCGACAATGCGCACGGCGATAAAGATCGCGTTGTTGACGCCGCCGGTGGTAATGTGGATAAAATTCCATTTCACCAGCGTCTCGCCACCGGAGATATAGAAAACGTTTAAGACGGTCGTCAGCACGATCAGCGGCACGATCGGTTTGATGCTGCGAAGCAGCAGACGAGCCGGCAGACCGGAAATCAACAAGCCGGCCAACAAATACGCCACACACACGCCGAGCCCCGCCCAGTTCTGCGGCACGAAAATCAGCACAATGTAAGCGAAAATAACCACCAATTTTACGCGCGGATCCATCCGATGAAGCGGAGAATTCCCCGGAAAGAATTGGCCGATGGTAATATCCGACAGCATCAGCGGTCACCTCCTTTGCGGAGGTGCGGCAGCAGCATTGCCACCGCTTGCTCGACCGTATAGGCGTTTTCCGGCAACGGTAATCCGCGCTCGCGGAGTCCGGCAAACACCCGTGTGACCGCCGGAACGGACAAGCCGCGCTTGCCCAGTTCCTCTGCGCGAGCAAACACCGCCGGTGTGTCGTCATACATCGCGACCTCGCCGTGATCCATCACCAGCACCCGATCGGCCACGCGGGCAACGTCTTCCATACTATGAGAAACCAACAACACCGTAGCGTGATTTTCGTCGCGATACGCGCGAATCTGACGCAGAATGGTGTCGCGTCCCTTGGGATCCAAGCCGGCGGTCGGTTCATCTAAAATCAGAATTTCCGGACGCATCGCCATCACACCGGCGATCGCCACGCGGCGCTTCTCGCCGCCCGACAGATCAAACGGCGATTTTTCAAGCAGCGACGGTTTGAGATCGACATACGCCGCCGCTTCGCGAACGCGCGCATCAATCTCTTCTGCGCTTAAGCCCATATTCTTCGGGCCAAACGCGATGTCTTTATAGCAGGTTTCCTCAAACAACTGATGCTCCGGATATTGGAACACCAAGCCGACACGGAAACGAACTTGACGGATATTTTGGGGCGTTTCCCAAATATCGACGCCATCCAACAATACCTGCCCGTCGGTGGGACGGAGCAAGCCGTTTAGCGTCTGCACCAGCGTGGATTTGCCTGAGCCGGTATGACCGATGATACCCACCAGATCGCCTTGCTCAAAACAGAGATTGATTCCCTGAATCGCCGTCTTTTCAAACGGCGTGCCGGTCGCATAGGTAACCGAGAGGTTACGGACTTCCAATACACTCATACCGATCCCTCCCACAGCGCAGCGAGAGCCGTTACGGCGTCCTCGACGGTCAGCACATCCGCCGGAAGCGAAACGCCGGCACGACGCAGCTCGTAGCACAATTCGGTTGGTTGCGGAACGTCCAACCATACCTCTCGAAGTGCCTCGACCTGCGAGAACACCTCACGCGGCGTGCCGTCCATCACGACGGCGCCGTTATCCATAACGATCACGCGGTCGGCAGAGGCGGCCTCCTCCATATAATGCGTGATCAGCACAACCGTCATTCCGCGCTCGTTATTCAAGCGACGAATGGTATCCATCACCTCGCGACGGCCTTTCGGATCCAGCATCGCTGTCGGCTCATCCAACACCAAGCAATCGGGATGCATCGCCAGCACGCCGGCAATGGCTACCCGTTGTTTCTGTCCGCCCGACAATTTATGGGCCGCGTGGTCGCGATACGGCAGCATATCCACCAGTCGAAGCGCCTCGTTGACGCGGCACGCGATCTCAGAGGGTTCTACCCCCAGATTTTCCGGCCCAAACGCGACGTCCTCCTCCACAATGGTGGAAACCAACTGGTTATCCGGATTTTGCAACACCATACCAACCGTACGGCGAATGTCGTACAGATGCGATTCATCTGCGGTATCGTAATTCTCCACCCAGACCTTACCGCCGGTAGGCAGCAGCATCGCGTTCAGATGCTTGGCAAGCGTCGATTTACCGGAACCGTTATGCCCGAGGACAGCGACAAATTCGCCCTGCCGCACCGTCAGCGAGATATCGCTTAACACCGGAATCGGCAGTTCCTCCGGATTTTCATATTGGAACGACAAATGTTCCGCTTTAAGTAATTCCATAGTGTCCTTCTTTTAACGTTACTTCGACCAAATAGCCGTGGCGCCGCACGGCAGTATCAGACCACCGGCGGTGACCGGTAGCCCAATCTCATCGGCGGTGACCGTGCCGGTTTTGGGGAGCAAGCTTCCCAGCAGATAACCCATCACCGACGGCGACAAACCGGTCGTGTACGAATTGATGATGAAAAACAGCGGATCGTCCGACATCAGCTTGGCGGTTTCGGAGACCAGCGTGTATATCTGTTCCTCCAGCTTCCAAACCTCGCCGCCGGGACCACGCCCATAGGACGGCGGATCCATCAAAATGCCGTCGTAAGTATTGCCGCGGCGCTGTTCGCGCTGGACGAATTTCAGGCAATCGTCCACCAACCAGCGCATCGGGCGGTCGGACAAGCCGGATTCGGCGGCGTTTTCGCGCCCCCACGCGACCATGCCCTTCGACGCGTCTACATGGGTGACATGCGCACCGGCCTGCACGCACGCAAGCGTAGCCGCGCCGGTGTATCCAAACAGATTCAGCACACGGATCGGGCGATTGGCCGAGCGAATCTTCTCGCTCATCCAATCCCAGTTGACCGCCTGCTCCGGAAACAATCCGGTATGCTTAAAGCCCATCGGTTTTAAGTTGAATCGCAGATCGCGATAGCCGATCTGCCAAACATCCGGAATCTTTTTGTAGGTTTCCCATTGACCGCCACCGGTACGCGAGCGACGATAGCGGGCGTGCGCCTGCTTCCACGCCGGATGCGTTTTGGGTGTGGACCACAAAATCTGCGGATCCGGTCGAATGAGGATGATATCGCCCCAGCGTTCCAGTCGCTCGCCATCCGAGCAATCCAGCAGTTCGTAATCTTTCCAGTTGTTGGCTGCGCGCATATTACTCTCCCTCGTTAAACAGCGATTGCTGTGCCGACGCTTTACCGATCGGTGTCGGCGGCGTCAGCCCCAAGTGCTCGTACGCCGACGGCAACACCATACGGCCGCGCGGCGTGCGGCTCAAAAAGCCGATTTGCATCAAATACGGCTCGTAAACGTCCTCAATGGTGACCGCTTCCTCGCCGATCACCGCCGCGATGGTTTCCAGTCCGACCGGACCGCCGCGATAATGCTTGATCATGCCTTCCAGCAGTCGACGGTCGACCATATCCAGACCGAGCTCGTCCACTTCCATACGTGCCAGCGCCAGATCGGCGGCGGCTTTATCGATGCGGCCGTTGTTCATCACCTGCGCGAAATCGCGCACGCGACGCAAAAATCGGTTGGCGATACGCGGCGTACCGCGGCTGCGCGACGCGATCTCCATCGCGCCGTCCGGCTCGATCTCCATACCGAGAATGTGCGCGCTGCGGGTGACGATGCGCGCCAATTCCTCGTTGGTGTACAGTTCCAAGCGAAGCACCACACCGAAACGATCGCGCAGCGGTGCCGACAACTGTCCGGCTCGCGTAGTGGCACCGATCAGCGTGAATTTGTCCAGCGGCAGATGTATCGACTGCGCACCGGGGCCGCTGCCGTTCATAATATCGATGGTGAAATCCTCCATCGCCGGATACAAGATCTCCTCGACCGTACGCGGCAGGCGGTGGATCTCATCGATAAACAGGACGTCCCCAGGCTCCAAACTGGTGAGAATGGCCGCGAGATCGCCGGGGCGTGCCAGCGCCGGACCGGACGTTACGCGGAAATTCACGCCCATTTCCGCCGCGATAATCGCGGCCAGCGTGGTCTTTCCAAGTCCGGGCGGGCCGTACAGCAGCACGTGATCCAGCACGTCTTGGCGGCCGCGCGCGGCGTTGATGTATACCGAGAGGTTTTCTTTGTTTTTCTCCTGTCCGATGTACTCCGACAGGCGCTTGGGGCGAAGCGGATTATCGCCGTCGTCCTCCGGCAAATAGTCGGTGGTGACGAGGCGGTTTTCCAGATCCATTTCGTCGGTTCCTTCGTAAATCATCGGTTATCTCCTTGCCAATGCTTTGAGAGCATCGTGAATCAATTTTTCTACCGGCAGACTGCCATCCAATTGACCGACTGCCTGCGAGGCCTCACCGGCCGTAAATCCCAGCGAAGTGAGCGCACGCACCGCTTCTTCGGCGTTGCCGGTAGCCGGCGCTGCCGCCACGGGCGGAATCACGCCGTCAACAGTCGGCAAAACGCCGAGCTTGTCTTTCAGCTCCAGCACCACGCGCTGCGCCAGCTTCGGTCCGACGCCGTTGGCGCGGGTGATCGCCTTGAAATCTCCCATAGCAACGGCGGTGCTTAATTTTTCCGGCGACAGCTCGGACAAAATCGCATTGGCTGCCTTCGGTCCGACGCCGGATACCGCGGTCAATTGACGGAAGCAAGCAAGCTCCGCCTGATCGGCAAAGCCAAACAGATCCATCGCATCCTCGCGGACGTTCAAGATGGTATACAGCGTTGCTTCCTGTCCGATCGCCGGCAGACGGCGGGCGGTGTTCATCGTGATATGACACAGAAATCCCACGCCACCGCATTCGATCACCGCGATCTGCGGTTCCAGATGGGTCAAGGTCCCTCGAACGCTATACAGCACAAGCACCCCTCCTTTGGGCATAGTAAGACTTATACAGAATATAGTATACCATAAGAAAACCGAACTCGCAACGGTTTTTATAAAGAAAATTTGGTTTGTACCGCCTCCGATTTCTCGTCATACGTCAGTATGCCCTCGAAATCGTCGTTGTCCAACCACCAATTTTCACTTATAAAAACTGCTTCGCACCGCGGAGAATGGATTTTGGTGGGATTTTTTCGTTTCTGATTGCCGATGGGCTAACGCCCATCCAATGAAGAAACGGAAAAAGCACCCAAAAGACTTCTCTGCGGCGATGCGGGGTTCGGTTCTCTTATGGTATACCATAAGAGAACCGAACTCGCAATGGTTTTTTATCAGTTATCATAAAAATTTAACAAAAAGAAACATCCTGCTTTGCGCTTCGCAAAACAGGATGTTTTTCATTAAAAGGATTCCCGACGGATCAGTTCGGCCGGCAGTACCGTCTTTTTCTGCACGGTCTTTTGACCGAGAATATCGATCAGGCGCTGGACGGCGATCTCACACAGATCTTCCAGCTTATTATCCACGCTGGTCAGTTCCGGAATGACCATCGTGGTTAAGGTGGAGTTATTAAACCCGATAACCGGACGCATACACCCCAGCCGATGCATCGCCTTTAACACGTAGGCGGCCAGCACGTCGTTACCGGCCATCACTGCATCGATCTCCGCAATATGATCCTTCAAATGCCGATAAATGACCGCTTCCGCCTCCGGCTGAGAATTACCGGTGGTCAACACCAGCTTGGGAGACGGAATGTTCGCCTCTTCGTAGGCGTCCTCGTATCCTCTCAGCTTAAAGCTGTTGCTGTTGCCGGTATGTTCGCACACAAACAACACGTTTTGATGTCCGGCAGCCAACAACTCGGCAATCGCCGTTTTGGTGCCGCCGCGCTCATCACAGCAGACCGCACACACGTTGGGCAGATCAAACACCGCCGTCGTTACGGTCACGACCGGCGTTTCCTGCGCGACCTCGGCAATATACGATTCCGGAATTTCCGAATACGCCGCACCGATCAGCACGATCGCATCCACGTTTTTGGCTTTCAGCTTGCGAATGCCTTCAATCTGGCGCTCCACCGAATAGCCGGTGCAAATGACCGTCACGTTCATATTGCCCACACGGAGATGGCTTTCCAAGCTGGCAACCGCACGCGAATAGAACGAGTCGGCAAAGTCGGAGCACAACACGCCCACCATGCCGATGCTGTTAAAATTCAAGCCCTGCGCAAACGCATTTGGCTGGAAGCCCGTATCGCGAATCACCTGCAAGACCTTTGCACGCGTTTCCGCACGAACGTGACGGTTTCCGTTGATTACGCGGGAGACCGTTGCCGGTGAAACGCCGCTTTTGGCTGCAATGTCGTAAATGTTCATAGCCACTCTCCGTTATTGATATATATTAATAATACCTATATATCCCTTGTTTGTCAAGTTTTGCCGAAAACCAAACAGGGCCGCCATACGGCGGCCCTGCCTTTTACGGTTTATACAGCATCCGAGGGATCGACGTCTTCCTCCTCATCGGGGACGATGTCGCTTTCCCATTCATCCTTGTCGCCGCTGGCTGTCAGGATGGCGAGAGCGGTTAACCGGCGGAGTTCAATCTCCGGACTGTTATAAAATTTCATAACTCTCCCCCTCCTTTACAGTGCATTGACACTCTGCGCATACAAGATCAACGCTGCGCTGAGTCTGCGGAAATTCTGCGTGGACGAGCTGCTGCGGGCAACCGTTCGTGCCGGTGTCAGCGCACTCAAATTCTGAATGGTCATCGTGCCGTTGACCACGACCGTATGCGCCAGATCCAGATCCGCCGCGCGTACACCGCTGATCTCGGCATAATAACGGTCGCTGTCCGGATCGTCGACCACGTTGACGGCTTCGCCGTCTACCGTCACGGTCACCTGTTCGGTGAAGTACAGACGGATGCCGACGCCATCGGTCAACAGCAAGGTGTAGCCCACAAAGCTCGACAACCGATTGGTCGTGGTCGCTTTGTACTGATTGATGTTGTCAATCTGGCCGAGCGCCGTGTTGATGTCGGTCAGCTTATCCGCTTCCGCCAGCACGCTGTCGGCGAGCGTCTCGGTCTGATATCCGAAGTACGTCTGCGTGGCCGCGCCGTAGTTGAGAAGCGCCTTCGCCGCTGTCTTGACCTTGGCGTCGTAGCTGCTGCCGTCAATCAGCGCCTGCGCGTAATCCTGCACCGAATAATCCAAGCTGGTCATCACCGTAAACGCGTTCTCCGTGCCGTAGCCCAGTTCCGCGTGGATATCGGTCGCCATATACGCGGCTACCAGATCGGTCAGCGTAAACACGGTGTAATCGCCGGCTTCCTGCGCCTCGGCGATCGGCACCCACTTGGTGACCGCGCCGTCGCGGTCGGTGTAGGTAAACTTCACCTGCATCGCCTTATCGGTCGCATCCGAATCCAGCAACGCGGTGTAGTAGTTCATATGCAGCTTGTCGCCCAGCGTGAGCGTCGCACCCTTAAACTGCGATTCCACCTCGTACAGCGAGATGTCGTCCAGATAGAAGGTGGAGAGACCCGCGCCATAGCTGCGGATACCGATCTGCATTCCACTAAGCGTAGCCGTTTCCGGAACCGTCCACTGATACGTGACCCGCTTCCAAGCTCCGGTCGTTGCCGTCAGGCTGCTCGTGTTGGCAGACGAGCCGGCCTGCGTGCCGTTGTAGCCTTTTTGGAGCGCTTGATCCAGCCATTTTCCGCTGGCGGATACACCACCGGTCAGATACATATCCAGACTGAGACCGGTCGCATCCGTGATCCACACATAGTAGGAAAGCTCGTACGTCTTACCCGCTTGCACACCGGTAGGCGTGAAATACAGGTAATCGTAGGCGGCGTTGCCGTTACTGCCGCTGATGCCGTTAAAAGCAACGTAGCCGGCATCGGTGCGCGTAATCAAGCCCTTGCCGTTGGTGCCATAACCACTCAAATCGGTTGCAAAAGCAGAGTTTGTCACCATGTTGCCACCCACCGCATACGGCGGAACATACGCGCCGCCGTCCTTGGAAGCCGGCATAGTGGTATGATCCTCGATCGTCACCTTTTTCAGCCAAGAGCCATTCTTCTTTTCCAGAACGAAGTCCTGCACGAAATACACGGTGATGCCACTGGTTGCCTTTTCCAGCTTGGTACCGGCCGGAATGACCAGAATCGAACCGTCGGCGGCCGATTTCATCTTGGTGGTGGTGGGATCGTCGTAGGTTTCGGCGATGTACATATACAGGTTGTTGGTTCCGGTGGGAATAGCAAACATACTGTACTGCACATCGTTTAGATACGCATACAAGCCATAGTAAGACGAAGCCAAACCGGTCAACACCTGATCGTTGGTCAGTTCCACGTTATCACGGCTGTAATTGCCGTTGCTGCCAGACATATTGGTGTTGTAGTAGATCGTCTTAAACGCATCGTTACTGTCCGCGTGGTCGATCGCAACGTATTTTTGATGTGCCACCAGCGAGACGTCATCAAAGTAAACATCTCCCAGGGCGGTCTCACTGACCGCGCGGCTGTTATACAACCAAATTCGCATATTGGTATAAGCCGACGTATCCAGATCGGAAGGCACGGTAAAGGTCAGTTCATACCGTTTCCAGCCATTGGAATCGCCTTCGTGAATATCGTAATAGCCCTTTTCGGTGAAAGCCGGATAATCGTTTGTTGTGCCGCCGCTGGACAACACACGGGTGCGGAAGTAGGCTCCGCCTGCCGAGGCGTTATCGATCCAATAATAGAAAGACAGCGTATACGTCATTCCCGGAATCGCCTTGATGGCCGGCGACACTATATAACGAGGAGAAGCCGTTTCTTCTTTACCGAATTTCACCATACCGTCGGTAGCCGCACTGGCTGTTCCGAAGTTTTTATCCCAACCGGACAACGCAGCGTTTGAGAAATCGCCGCCGTCGAGGAGGTTGGCTTGGCCGGCCGCCAACGCGGTCTCGCCGCCGTGATCGGTTGGCGAAACGGTCAGCGTCACCGGCTCCTCGGTTACACGGAGAAGCGCCGTCTCCTCGGCGTCCAGCGTCAGCTGAACGGTGCCGCCGTTGTTTGTCAGCGTCTTACCGGCAAACACATCGTACACGATGAGATCCGCTGCATTTTCCTGCGGCAACGAGATCGTCAGATCGCCGCCAACGTGCGAGGAAACCGTCACGTAGCTGTTGTTGGCTTCCACAATGGCATCTTTATGCTCGGTATAGCGATGGATATCGACATCGTCGCAAAGCTTGCGGAGCAACGCCGCCGGCACGTTCGGCACCGCCGAATACACGCTGGTGTAGCCGTCAACCGACACCCAAGCCGCGGCGGTCTGACCGCCGTTGTACTGCGCCAGTACATTGGAGGCGCCCTCGATGACTACTTTCGGACCGGTGGTGGCCGTCGCCGCACCGTAGAGATAGCTTTCCTCCAAGCCGACCGTGGTCGCCTGCAGGCAAGCGGTGGCGTTGTCGACCGACACTGTCATACCGGTGAACGCCTCGATGTTAGCTTCCGTGCGACCGGGCATATACACCCACAAAATGGTGTCTCCGTCTGCCGCTGCCGCTTTCAGGACGTTCGCCTGATCGGCGGTCATACCAAACGGCGACAGCACGATAAACAGTTTATACGATCTGAGCATGTCTGCCGACACGTCGCTCAACGCAATGGTGTCGTAAGGCGTGCCGAGTTTCGCCAATTCTATGCGCTGTTTCTCATAGAGCGCCTGAATCAAGCGCGTCGACACCGCACCCTTTTTAGTACTATCAATCGCGTCGTTAGCCAGATAATCGTACGTATCGTCGCCTACGATGACTGCGATCTCGCTATTGGTACCGTTATTCAAGGTCTGGCTGATATCGTATTCGTTTTTGATCTGGGCCAGACGTGCGGTAATCGCCTCATGGCTGAACCAGCCGCCATTCATATCAAACGTCCAGAAGCCGTTATTCTTGACTAAGTCGATGGACAGATCGCGCGCCAGCTGATCCACCGTCTGCTTGACGGTATCAACCTTACCGACCGAATTCGCGTTACCATCGACAACGCGCGCGGCGTGCGTGCGGTTATCCTGCTCCAAGAAGTACAGCTTGCCGTGCGCGGCTACGCTCTCGCTCATCGCCATCGCAGCCGGATAATGACCGTTGCCACGCTCACCGTAAATAAGCGGCGAGCAGATGAAGTCGACGTATTCGCTCGACAGCACACGGTTCATACTCGTGTGAGACGCGCCGATGCCGTTGGAGGACGGGAAGTTCCACAAATAACCGTTGTAGCCGCCGACGATCCAGTTGTTCGCGCAAGCGGCCTTGATCGTCTGTGCAAACGCGATCAGCGTGTCGCTGACCGACTCGGACAACAGCGTGTTGTACGCATACGCGATCTGCGCGTTGCCGGAAAGTTCAGTCTCCGTGCTGATCAGCGTGACATTACCGGCAGCCATCACGGCCGTTTTCACGGCGTCCGCCGTATAGCTCGTGCCACCCAATTTCTCGTTGAGTGCCGCGATCATCGGCGTGGAGCCGTCAAACGCACTGTTGGTATCGTAGCCGTTCATCATCCACTCGTAGGTGCAACCGCCGGTCAAGCGGATACCAAAGATGCGGTGACGATACGGGGCTGCGGTGTACAGATAATTCATGATCTCTGTAATGACCGCCGAGGCTTCCTCGCGGTATTTGGTGGAAGCAAAGGACACGGAGGTAGCCGTACCGGTGGCGGTGGCGTACTCGTAGCATTCATCCGGATTAGCGGCCTTCCACCAATCCGGTGCGTCGATGTCGATGTTGACCATCACCATCGCTTGCGGGTTGATATCCAGAATCTCGTAGAGTTCCTCGTCCAAGATCGCCTTTGCCGTATCGCTGAGCACGCCATCGGTGATGTCATCTGCTGACTCCCACAAGCGATCGCGGCCGGTGGTGGAGGGATCGCCAAGGTAGCCGCCGTAGGTGGCGTACAACTTGATGCCGCTGGCCGCAAAAGCGGACAACTCATCGTAGTCGTAGTAGCCGGCGCCGGTACCAAACGGGCGCAGATACATCACGGGACTTTCGATCTTACCATCGATGGTGAGGATCACATCGTTATCGATCGTCACCCCTTCGTTAAGATCGTAAACGCAGACGTCGTCGACATAGAATCTGCCGACGCCGCCCCACGCGCAACGAATGCGGAACCACAGATTACCGGACTCGGTCGGGGTGATGGTGTAGGCGTTCTCCACCCAACCGTTGGTCACCGAGGTAAGACCGCTGCCACTCTGCACCGACCAGCTAAAACCAGCGCCATTCAGCTCGATACCGGTCTTCATATTTGTGGCATCCGTCACCCATGTGTAGAACGAGAGCACGTAGGTCTTACCGGCCTCCACGGAAACGGTCTGGGCGATGCCAGTCGCCCCGTTAACGGTCAGTTTTGCCATACCATCGGCGATACTGGCCAAACCGCTGCCGTTATACAATTCCCAATTCGCGGTGCCATTGGCGAAATCGCCGTTTTGGACCAGGTTGGTCTTGCCGTTCGGCAGGTTGGCGCCGCCGTGGTCGGAGACAGCACTCTTCGGATCGTAGACGCAGAGGTCGTCGATGTACAACGTGCCGGTCTTACCGGTGCCGCTGGATTTTTCAATGGAGTAGATGTCCAATCGAAGCTGAACAGCGCCCTCGGGGGCTTTCACCTGGAAGGTGTGCTCTGCCCAAGCAGAACTCTCCGAAACGCCCTTGTAACTCTGGAAATAGTTGCCCGTGGATCCGGAGCCAACCTTTTCCTGTGCTACCACAGAGCCGCCGGAGTTGGTCCAGTAATACTGCACCAAATACTGGTTGCCGCCGTTCAAATCGGCCGCCCAGTAATACAGCGACACGTTGTAGGTGGTACCGGCAACGACAGCGCCGGAGCTCTGCATCGTTCTGTACGAATTACCAGTCAGCGCGAGAATACCGTTGGCCTCGCCGGCGAAACTGCCGTTCGAGAACAAGTTGGCAGCACCATCGGGCAGGTTGGCGCCACCGTGGTCGGCCGGCGCAATGTTCGGATCGTAGACGCAGAGGTCGTCGATGTACAGCGTGCCGGTTTTACCGGTGCCGCTGGCTTTTTCAATGGAGTAGATGTCCAATCGAAGCTGAACAGCGCCCTCGGGGGCTTTTACCTGGAAGGTGTGCTCTGCCCAAGCAGAACTCGCCGAAACGCCCTTGTAGCTCTGGAAATAGTTGCCGGTAGCCCCGTTGTCAACTCTTTCCTGCGAAACAACCGCGCCATTTGCGTTAGTCCAGTAATACTGCACCAAATATTGGTTGCCGCCGTTCAAATCGGCCGCCCAGTAATACAGGGACACGTTGTAGGTGGTACCGGCAACGACAGTGCCGGTACTCTGCATCGTTCTGTACGAATTACCGGTCAGCGCGAGATAACCGTTGGCTTCGCTGGCAAAATCGCCGTTTGTATACAGGTTGACTGCGCCGCTCGGCAGGTTGGCGCCACCGTGGTCGGTCACGGTATCTGCCACAGCGGAGGTATTATAACTATAGGAAGAAAGCTCTTGCTGCTCGAGGGTGGTCGCGTTTTGTTTGCTCACCGTGGCGGTGATGGGTGCCAGACCGGCGGCAGTCAGCGTGACCGTCGCCAGCGTGCTGTCCCCTCCGATATCCAGATCGGATTCATACACGCGCAACGAATATGTACCGGCAGCCAGATAATCCGGCGCCTTAAAGCTGGCTTTCAGCAAACCGTTACCCGCATCGGCACCGGTGGTATCCGTGGCCAACTTGACGGTAACGGTCGCCTTATAGTCAGTACCCTGATACAGGCGAGCGCGCACTTCGCTCGGCAGCGTGCCGTCGAGCGAAGTGTACGGCGCAACAAAGGCCGCTACACTACCGGCTTTCGCCGATACCGACGAGGCACCAGCACTCAAATTCAGCGAGGTGCGGTCGGTGATATAGTTGTAATCCCAGTTGTAGGCAATGCTGCCCAAGCCACCGGCAAGCGGCGGTGTGCCGCGATTGACGGCAGGGACAAAATTCCAAACCGTGGTGTCGATGGTATCCGGCAACGTAATCTTATACCAACCTGTACCCTGGATATTGTTATTGCCATACCACACGTTCGGGTCAGTAGAACCACATTCGGTGTTGACACACGCGGTAGTGGTGGTATTGGAAAGACCGCTACCGAAACGATCGGTGGTGCCGTCGGTGTACACCACATCCATCTGCCAGATCAATCCACCGGGATTGTTATCGCCGCTTTGATAGGACGCAATGGAGATCATATTGGTGCCGACGATCAGATTGGTGCTCAAATCGTAGGTGTACGACTCAAAACGGCATGCGTCGTTGGAAACCGTTGTGGTCGAAGCGTCCAATTTGCCATTCGCGGTCGTCATATAAGTATTCAGCAATCCACCGGCATTATTAACGAGAAAATCTTTATGGAAATTGGGCGTAAACATCTGCAACGCCGCTTTTTGAACCGACTTAGTAATCTTAAAGCTATTGCGGAAAAACACGACCTTCGGGATGCCGTCACCCGTCTCGTTTTCCGGATGCCAGACCACCTGCGCGGTCCAACCGGCATCATCCTGTGTCGGCGTGGCGATCTGCGTAAACGCCAGTTCACCCGCAGCCGACGGCGTAAACAGCGTTTCCACCGTCGCAGACGGTACCGTAAATTCCGCCCCTGCTGCAACCGCAGCCGAGCGAAGCTGTTTGCCGTTCAAATCGTAGCAGGTCACCGTACCGGCCAAGCTGGCGGTATAGGTATAACCTGCCAGTAACTCATTGGCGGTCACCGCCGTACCGGCGGTCACGGTGCCAATGGGCATCGTGGTGGATGCCTCGGTAAAGAACACGTCGTCCACAAACATCTGCACACGGCCGGCATCGACCACCAAGCGCAAATAGGCCGACACCGCCGTCTTGGGAAGCGCTGCGGTGGTGGCCAGTTTGATCCAATCGCTCAGCGTGTCGCCACGGGACAACATCGCTTCGCGGCCGACAACAATCGTTTGCACGCCGTTCGCGTCGACGGCAACCACGTCCATCCGTACCATCGCGTTACTGTCGTGGCTGGCGAGCCACATACCCCACGTGTACGAACGACCGGCCGTCGCGCCGACCTTCATCAGATCGACGGAGGACTGAACGTAGACACTTTTGTTGAGGTTATCCTTGCCGAAATACAAGCTACCGTTACCGGTGCGCTTGATTTCGGTATCCCGACGGAACGCCGCGGTATCCAGACCGTCGAAGTCGCCAGCGGCCTGCCCCAGCGCCCACGTTTTGATGTTTTCATCAAACGTGGTGTTGAGCGCCGAGTCGGACGAGGTGACCAACTGCTCGGTGGTCTGATACAGCCACGCATTATCGACATACCACGTGTCGTAGTTGGTCGCCGTCGAATCGAACAAAAACTTCAACGAAACCGTCGTGGTGCTCGGATCTACCGTAATAATACCGGACAGTTTTGCCCAGCCATCCGTATATCCGCTAACCGTTGCAGAACGCGTGGTAGTCCCGCTGCTTTGAGTCAGCGTGATATAGGCATTGGACGCGGTCGCATTGCCGTCCGTGCCAAGTTCCTCACTCCGTACCCACGCACCGAATTCATAGGTAGCGCCACCGGTGACCGACAGATTATCGGAATAGAAGCCGATATCCTGCGGCGTGCCTTTTCTCACAACCTTTAAACCGTAGCTGCCATCGATACCGGCAGACGCAGTTGGAGTGATGGTGGTGTTTTTGCTTAGCACGTTTCCGTTAGCCGTCCAACCATCGGTGGTGTTTTCAAATCCACTATTCGAAATGAGGTTGGAACCGGTTACAGTCGCAGAAAGTTCGGTCTCCGGCGTGATAGCCGACGCCGACGCCGCCGGAAGCAGTACCGCCGGAAGCGCCGTAGCCAGCAGCGCCAAAGCGGACAACACCGCCAGAACACGCTTGCCTGTAAACTTTGCTGTTTTCACGAGTATTCCTCCTTTATTTAGGGAAATCGCTTTATATGAAACCACCTGTGTTGGTGGGAATTTCCAACGTTAACGAGAAATTAACGGGACATCTGTCCCGTTATAAAAAGGGTCTCCCCCCACCGTCCGCCGAAGCGGACGGTGGGGATCGGTTTATTTAGCCTTCAATGATATCCGTTTCGTCCTCGTCCAGCTCCAAGCTGACGGTGACGATTGCCGTCGCCTTCATGGCGACCAATTCAATTTCAGGAGTGTGATAGTTTTTCATTATGTCCTCCTTATGCTAACATTTCAGCCGCAAAATTGTAGGCCGTCAACAGTTTCATCATCAAGACAAAGTCGGCATCCTCGGACGCAGAAATGACTTTCTTCGCCAAGCCCAATGCGCTGACGTTGTAGGTGGTGCCGGCAATCTCTACGGTGTTGACGTAGTCCAGATTAGCCGCGCCCAGACCGGTGATCTCCACATAATAGCGCCCATCCTTTTCGGTCGCGCCTGCCACCGCCGAAGCAAAGTTCAGACGGATGGTGGTGGCGTCGCGAAGAAGAAGCGTGTAACCGAGGAAATCGGTAGCATCACCGACAACGGTGACGTCTGCCACGGCATCCGGATAACCGCAACCGGACAAGAATTCGTCAAAGGTCGCTTCATCCAGCGCAATGCCGTCGCCGGTATTCGCCAGATTATCGACGTGATAACCAAAGTATTGCTGCGCCGCCGCACCATAGTTGAGCAGCACCTGCGCCACAACCGCTTCCGTAGATTCACCGTTGCCCGCCGCGAAGACCGCTTCTGCGTAGGACTTAACGCTGTATTCCTGCGTGGCGCCCAGCGTAGCATCGCCGTTGATCAGCGACAACGTGTAGACATCGCTCATATTCTTGATCGCAGTGGGAATGCGGATAACGTATTGGCCGTTCGCCGCCGCGGTATCCGGCAGATCGAAGTAGAGTTCTTCGGAGGCACTGCCGTTGGCGACGGTCGCTTTCACCTGCAGAGCCGCATCGAAATCGGCCGCCGGAATGCTCAGGGTAACGTCGGTCTTAAGCACGTCGCCAAGAGTCAACTGCGAGCCCACAAACGCGGTCTCCTGCTTCCAGCCTTCAGCCGCAAGCGACTTCACGATGGTGACATCCTCCACAAAGTGCCAGCCGACCAACGCATTCGCCGGATCCAAGAACTTGGTACCCGCCGGAATGGTGATGCTCTCCGCATTCGCGACCGCACCGTTGGTAATCTGGTCGGTGCCGATGTACATCAAGATAGAACCTTCGCCACGATAGAACGTGCCGTCGTCGCTATCCTTCTTGATCTTGGCAAACATGACCTTCTTCGCCGCACCGTCGATGGTGGCATCGAAATAACTGCCGTTGTTGAGATTCTTATAGGTTGCCCAGTCATCTGCCGGGAAGGTCACGCCTTCCACGTTCAGCGCGAAGGTCGCGCGGCTCATACCGAGCTGATCGACCGCATAGAAGCAGGACACATCGGACGCATGAATCTCGGTATAGGACACTTCGGGGGCGACATAGATATCGTCCGGACAATAGATCGAGATATCGTCGATGTAGTACACACCGGCCGCCGTACCGTAGTTCTTAAAGCCGATATTCACCGTGCCGCTGCCGGCTGCCGTCCACGTGTAAGTCACACGCTGCCAGCCGTTAGTCGTCGCGGCAATCGAGGTGAGAATATTATCTTTCCAAGAAACGTAGGAACCTGCACCGGCAATGAAGTTGTTAAAGCTAAAGCCGGACGGCGCATCCGTCACGAAAATGTAGTAGGAAAGGATGTAGGTCTTGCCGGCTTCCACCTGCGCGTTCAACTGCCAATATGCATTGGCGACCGCCTCGTGCTTGGCCATACCATCGACAGCGACAGCCGCTTCCCAGTTGTAAGATCCGGTTTGACCGGCGGAGAAATCGCCGTTGTCAACGACGTTCACAGCACCCTCCGGCAGTTCCGGATCACCGCCGTGGTCGGTCGGAACGACCTCTTCGGCAATGTCATCCACGCAATACAACGACACGTCGTCGATATACAAGTCACCGATGCGAGTCTTATCACTCGGCACCGCGTAGGTGTTATACAGATAGACCTGCATATTCGGGTAGGAAGTGGTATCAAAGGTCTCCGATACGGTGAAGGTCTTTTCCACACGTACCCAGCCATCGGTATTGCCGGACACCGTATCAACCACGTTCACGCTCGATTCAACCACAGTGGAACCCGGGCTGGTGAGCACACGGGCGCGGCTATAAGCATCGGTTACTACGTTGGTCATCCAGTAGTAGTAAGACAATACGTAAGTCTTGCCCGGCTGAATTGCCACATTCGGGGAATTGATGTATTTTTGCGCGGTCGCATCCTTGCTGAATTTCAGCATACCGTCCGCTACAACAACCGTGTTATCGGTTTTGTTGCCGTTCCAATCCGGCAGAGAGGCATCCGAGAAATCGCCGCCGGCGATCAACTCGGTAGCACCTTCCGGCAGTTCGGTATTGCCGCCGTGGTCGGTCGGAACGACCTCTTCGGCAATGTCATCCACGCAATACAACGAAATATCGTCGTAGTAGATATCTCCAACAGCGGTACTGCTGACGTTTTTGCAATTGTATACCCACACACGCATCTGCGGATAAGCGGTCGTATCCAAATCAGCCGGCACGGTGAAGGTCTTCTCCACACGCACCCAACCATTGGTATCTTCCGAAAGAATGTCGTAGGTGGCACCCGTGCCAAACACCGCCTGGTCGTTCGTCGTGCCGCCGCTACTCAACACACGGACGCGGGTATAAGCACCGCCGGCAGCGGCATTTTCAACCCAGTAGTAATAGGACAACACGTAGGTCTTGCCCGGCTGAGCCGTTACGCCCGGTGCCGCCACATAGCGACCGCCCGTAGCATCCTTGATATAGGACAAATAGCCGTTTGCAACCACGCCTTCGTTGGTGCCAAGGTTTTTCGCCCAACCGGTCATAGCCGCATCCGAGAAATCGCCACCCGAAATCAGTTCGGTGGCGCCTTCCGGTAATTCGGTGTTGCCGCCGTGGTCG
>JAFQJL010000032.1 GCA_017414965.1 Clostridia bacterium | reverse complement strand
TGCGCCAACAAAAGCGCCAGCAAGAGCAGCAGAATCTGCTCGCTGTCGAGTTCTTTGCTCGGCGGACACGCCACCGGTGGCGGCGGAGGCGGCGGTGGCGACGGCATCGGCCGCTCGGGCGGCATACCGCCCCGCAGCGACGCCGTTCGGCGATTTTCCTCCTCCATCACCCGATGCTCGCGTGCGCGTTGCGTAGCCACGCGCACCCGCGCTTCTTGTTGCATTTTCCAAATTCCGTTATCCACACGGATCACTCCCTTTTCAGGTTATTCATCAGCGGCAGCACCTGCGACAACTGCATCATACGCAGTGCCCCGTCCAATCGATCGGCGCGCTCGCCGTGTAAGTAAGGCTTGAGCGCCCGCAGCAAGCGCGTATCGTCGCTGTCCCCCGACAAACCGGATAAAAGCGGCATCAGCTTGGCGAGATCCGGCATAGCCGGCGGCGCAGACGGAGCTTCCGTTGGCACAGGCGGCACGGACGGCGGCGCTTCCGGCGGAGCCGGATTGACGCCGCCCAACGAGCCGAGCAACCCCGTGATCTTGGCCATGCTCTCGGGCGAGGACAGCACCTTCGCCAGTTTCTCCTGCAAGTCGTCGGGAATCGGCAGATTATTGTCCATCCTGCCACTTCCTCACCGCATTTTTCACCTCCGGATCAGACAGAAACGCCTCCGCCTTCTCCGGATGATGCAGCAAACCGGTCAGCTGCGCCTGTTGTTCCGGCGACAGCATACGGGACAACTGCCCCGACCGCACCAACTGCATCAGCTGATCCGGCGTCATTCCCATATGCACCGCAGCCAACTCCAACAGCTGACGAATGTTAACGGAATCCCCCATAAAAATTCACCCTTTCTTTTATATAAAAACTATGGTATACTGATAACTATGAGAAAGGAGGCGACGGTATGCGTTTATTGATCGTAGCGGATGTACACGGCCGTTTGGGCGCACTGCTAGATGTGCTGGACAGTCAACCCACGGCGCAGCACGTCTTTTGTCTGGGTGACGGCGTGGAACAGTACGAGGAAGCGGCCACCCTGTACCCCGATCGCATCTTTCATATCGTCGCCGGCAACTGCGATTTCGGCGCCTCTCACCCGCGGTTGGGCGAGATCGTGCTGGCCGGCAAGCGAATCGTGTACACGCACGGGCACGTCGAGCAGGTGAAATACGGCATGGAACACGCCGTTTCGGTCGCGCGCTCACGCGGTGCCGATCTTCTGCTGTTTGGACACACGCACGAGCCCACTCGTCACTACGAGGACGGTCTGCATATCTTTAACCCCGGCTCGCTGGGGTATCACGGCGAATACGGCGTGGTGGACATCACACCCGCCGGTCAGATTATGACCATCGCCCTGCGCGATTGATCTCACCTTATAGTATGCCCTCATTCCGACTGCGGTGAAAGGAGGAAATCGGATGAAGCCGATCGGTCTGTACCTGCATATTCCCTTTTGTCTATCCAAGTGCCCGTATTGCGATTTCTATTCCTTTACGCCCGACGAGCACACGATGGATGCCTATACCGACGCCCTTTGCGCCGCCCTTCCGCGCTGGCAGGAAAAAATCGGTTGCCTTGCCGATACGCTGTATCTCGGCGGCGGCACCCCCTCGTTGCTCGGACCCAAGCGACTGGAAAAACTGGTCACCGCCGCGCGTAAAAGCTTTGGCTTGACCAACGCCGAGATCACGCTGGAGGCCAATCCGGCCGACCGACTTTACGATACCTTTGCCGCCTTTGCATCCGCCGGCGGCAACCGCGTTTCGATGGGTCTGCAGGCCGGCTCCGACCGCGCGTTGCAGGCACTCGGGCGCCGCCACGATCTGCACGACGCCGAGGTCGCCTGCCGCGATGTATTCGCCGCCGGCATCCGTCGGTTGTCGCTGGATCTGATGCTCGCCACCGAGGGGCAGACGCCGGCAGACGTTCGCGATACGGTAGCGACCATCGACGCCCTCGGCGCCGGACACGCCTCGGCGTATCTGCTGAAAATCGAGCCGAACACCCCGTTTGCCGCGCGCGATCTGCGCTTGCCGGACGAGGATGCGGCCGCCGACCTGTATCTGACGGCGGTCGAGGCACTCGCCGATCGCGGCTTTACCCAATACGAGATTTCCAATTTCGCCCGCGACGGCGAACACAGCCGTCACAACCTGAAATACTGGAACAGCGAGCCGTATCTCGGCATCGGACCGGCGGCACATTCGTTTATCGATGGGCGACGATTCGCCTATCCGCGCGACATTCGCGCGTTTTTGCGCGGCGACGAGCCACTGCCGGAAGCCGAAAACACCGCTTATCTGCCGGAAAACAGCGCCGAGGAATACGCATTGCTGCGGCTCCGTCTGACCGAAGGACTCACCGAGTCCGGTTTTGCGGCGCGCTTCGGTTCCCCTATTCCTACTCTCTGGCGACAACGCGCCGCCAAACTGCCGCCGTCGCTTGTCATCTCCGATGCAGAGGGCATGCGGCTGACACCGCAGGGATTTTTGGTCTCAAACGCAATTTTTGCCCAATTATTCCCATAAGCAAACGTGAGTAATTCGCCGTTGTCAAGTGCGAAGATATATGATATAATAAATTATTATCCTTGCAATCAATCTTTTCGGAGGTTTTTGATATGCCGTTTCGTCCGCAATCCGATACCCCGCTGGTATCGCTTCCTCAACATTTGAGTCTGAAAAAGCGGCGCACGCTGTTGCTGGCGCTGTTCTTTCTGGCGTTGTTTTTGCCGCTGTTTCTGATTTTGCACAGTCAGCCCCAGTTGACCACCGCTTCCCAGAAATTTCTGTATCCGGTCGGCTTTTCGCTGTTGATTGCCGGTCTGGCGACGCTGTGGCTGGGTATGCGTTGGCGGTTGATCTCCGCCGACGACAGCGACAAATGGTTTTATCCGTTGCTGTCGGCGTTGCTGGCGTTAGTCGGCTTCTGCCTGGCGTATACGTGGGTCGGTATGTGGCCGGTCGGCGAAAAAACGGCGATGATCGTGGATATGCACCACCAATACGCGCCGCTACTTGCTCAACTGCGCAAGATGCTGCTAAGCGGTGACAGTTTCCTGTATACGTTCGAGGTGGGTCTGGGCGCCAGCTTTTTGCCGTTGTTTGGCTATTACCTGTCCAGCCCGTTCAACCTGTTGTTGCTGTTGTTCTCAGAGACCTATCTCGCCGAGGGCATCTTGCTCATCACGTTGCTGAAAAATATGCTGACCGCCGGTCTGTTTGCGGCGGCTGTCCAGTATATCTATAAACAGCGGTCCTATGCCATTCCGGTCGCCGCCCTGCTGTATGCCATGTCGGCGTTTGTATTGGCGTATTCTTGGAACATTATGTGGCTGGATCCGCTGATGGTGCTGCCGCTGGCGGTGCTCGGCTTTGAAAAACTGATGCGCGAGGGCAAGTATCTCACCTACGTGTTGTCGCTGGGATATATCTTGTACAGCAACTACTACATCGGCTTTATGTGCTGCGTGTTTTTGGTGCTGTATTACCTCTATTTCGTGCTTCGCCGTCAGCGCTCGGCTCGCGAGATCGGCGCCAGCCTGACGCGCTTTGCGCTCGGCTCGCTCATCGGCGGACTGCTGTCGTTTGTGTTGCTGATTCCGGTCGCCATGGCGCTCGGACAGACCTCCGCCGCCGGCGGAGAACTCGGCGAGGCCGCCACCACCTTCCCCATCTGGTCGCTGTTTACACAGCTGTTTTATGCGCCCGTGCCGACCATTCGCTCGGGCAATCTGCCCAACCTCTATACCGGCGTGTTGGCGGCGTTTCTGTTGCCGCTGTACGCCACCACAGCCGCTATTCCGCTGCGGCGGCGGTTGTCCGGCATCGGTCTGCTAAGCGTGATCGCGCTGAGCATGACCGTCAACAACACCGATTTGCTGTGGCACGGCCTGCATTCTCCCAACGACCTGCCGTACCGCTATTCGTTCCTGTTCTCGCTGGTGCTGGCGCTGATCGCTTACGAGGCGTTGCTGCACATCAAGCAGTTCTCGCGTAAGCAGATCGGCTTGGCCGCCTTTGGTTTGATCGCATTTTTGGTTGCCAACCAATACGCATCCTCGGACAACGAGATGACCTTAACCTCGCTGTACGTGAGCTTGGGGCTGATCGCCGTTTACGCGCTGATCACGTTCTGCATCGCTCACCGCCAGACCGCCCGCCGCATTGGTTACGTGCTGTTGTTGACGGCGGTGGTCGCCGAATGCGTGTCCAATGCCACTAACGTGTTGGTAACACTCAACAACAACGAATTTTACACCTCGCATGCCTCTTACACGGACAACACCGTGACCGAGGCGCTCCGTAAGACCGTCGCCTCGATGCAGGAGATCGATCAAAAGGAGAACGACCGGGCGTTTTACCGCATGGAATTTGCGCCTCGCCGCACCTGCGTGGATACGGCGCTGTACCATTACGCCGGCATCACCGTGTTTGCCTCCAGCAATTCTTATGAGGAAACCCGCTTGATGGGTAGTCTGGGCTACGCCGTCAACGGCGTCAACAGCCACCTGTATCACAACTACAACCCCCTTACCGATTCGTTGCTGGGCATTAAATATATCGCCAGCAGTACCCCGATTTCCTCGCTACCCGAGATTGACACGGTGGTGCACGAGGATCAGACCTTCCACATCTATCGGAATGCGGATGCGTTGGCGGTCGGTTACGTGGTGGACAACGATATCCGCAACTGGTCGTATTCCTACTACAACCCCATCGACTCGCAAAACTCCCTGATCGAAGCGATGACCGACGTGGAAACGCCGTTGTTCCGCTATCAACAACTAGAATCCGTCGGCTCCACCGTCAGCGGCACGTCCGGCTTTAATATGTCGGAGGGCAGTGCGGAGTTTTCCTGTACGTTGGAGGAAAGCGGTATGGCATTTATCTACGTGGATTGCCGCGCCGCCGAGTCCATTTCCGCCAGCGCCACCGTCGGCGAGGATTACCGCGACTGGTCGATCACGCCTTACGAGCCGTATATCATCAACGTCGGCGATATGGAAGCCGGTCAGACCATCCAGTTTACCGTCAATGCCGAGGGCTATTGCTCCGGTAACATCTACGTGGCCGTGCTCGACCGCACCGCCTACACCGAAGCTATGCAGCAGCTTTCTGCCGAGCAATTGAAGGTCACCGCGTCGGGCGATTCGTCGCTGTCCGGCACCGTACGCTCGGACGAGGGCGGCGTGATGTTCACCTCTATCCCCTACGACGCCGGCTGGACCGTCAAGGTTGACGGTCAAAAGGTGGAGACCTTTGCCGCCGGCGAAGGCTTACTCGCCTTTGGCGTCGAAAGTGGAAATCACGAGGTAGAACTGTCGTTTATGCCGCGCGGTCTGCTGCTGGGCGCAGCGTGCAGTCTGGTCGGTATCGGATTACTGGTTTTGCTGTGCGTGCTACTCAAGCGTTATCCGCATCGCCGTCTGGCGCTGAACGAATCGGCGCCGTTTGACGATTTGTGTGAGGAGGAACTGCCACCGTTACTGGCGGAGGAGTTCTCCGATCCCGCCACACCGGACGACACTCTTCCGGAAAATCCCTTTGCAGATGCCGCCCCCTCCGAAGAGGAGGAATCCCTATGAAGCTCCACCGTCTGTTGGCGCTGGCGCTGTGCGGTTGTCTGCTGATGTCCGGTTGTCAGAAGGCGGATGACGATACGCCATCGCCCGATTCCCCTGCACCGTCCGGTCCGTCGGCTTCTCCCGACGAGACGCATACGCGTGCGGCACTGTGTTACAGCGCCGCGGACACGTTGGATCCCTATCAAGCGCAAACGCGCGTCAATCGGGAATTGACCCCGCTTCTCTATGAAGGGCTGACCAACGCCGAAAAGGACTGGACGGTCACCAACGAGTTGGCGGCATCGGTCGAGCAGACCGACCCCACGCATCTGCAAGTAACCTTGCGTCAGGATGCCAAATTCTCCGACGGCTCGGCCGTCACCCCTGCGGATATTATCGCCTCGCTCAAGTTGGCCAAGGCCTCCGGTGCCTACGAGGAACTGGTTGCCAACATCCGCAGTATTGATAAGAAACTTCTCGTCACGCTCGCAACCGCCGATACGGTCAATCCGCAAGCGGCGCTCTCCTTCCCCATTGTGCGGCGGGAAAAAACCGCCGTCCTCGGCACCGGTCTGTATATGTCCGACACCGAGACGGATGCGCTGATTGCCAATCCGCATCATCCGGTCAAACCGACCACCACGCGCTGGGAACTGGCGGACATCACCGAGCGCAAGGATATGCGCTACGCGCTGTCTGCCGGCAATATCGCGTTGTATACCACCGACCTGACCGACAGTCAAACCCCCGCCATTTCGGGAGACGTGCGACAGGAAACGGTGACGTTGAATCACCTGATCTATCTCGGCGTCAGCGCCAAGCAACCGTATGCCGCGGCGGAATTCCGCGCCGGTCTGTCGGCGGCGCTGGATCGCACCACCCTCTGCTCCAACGGATTTGCCGGCTATGCCACCCCTGCAACCACGCCGTTTATCCCCACGTGGAAGCCCTCGGCGGCGCTTTCCGGCGCATCTGTTAGCGAAAATATTGAACAAACTATTGAAAAATGGAAAGTATTAGGGTATAATAATTTAGATAATGGGTCTACCTCGGCCGGACAAAAGGAATTGCCCCAGCCGGAGCTGTTGGTGTGCAAGGACAACGCGTTTCACGTGTCCGCAGCCAACCTCATCGCCGATCAGCTCGGTCGCGCCGGTTTGACGGTCACCGTCAAAGCCGAGAAAGAAAGCGACTATCGCGCGCGCGTGCAAAGCGGTCGGTTTGACCTGTATCTGGGCGAGATCCGCCTGGCAAACGACAACAACCTGCGCCCGTGGCTGACCGCTTACGGCATCGCCTCGGCCGGTGTGCCGACCGAAGCGAAAACGGCTTACAGCGCCTATCTGGCAGGAGAAACGTCGCTTGCCGATTTCAATCTCGCGTTTACCGAAAGCTGGCCGTTTATTCCGCTGGCGTGGCGGGTAGGCGCGGTGATCTGCGCATCCTCGTTGCAGGGACTTTCCCTCAGCGGATCGGATTTTTATAACGGTATTCAACATTTGGTTTTGTGAAAGGAGCGTCGCCTTATGGTACGTATGGAAAATCATTTGGGCATCATCGAAATCTCGCAGGAGTATTTCTCCTATCTGGTCGGCAACGCCGTGCAGTCTTGCTATGGTGTTGTGGGCATGGTGCGCAGTGGTGCGCGCCAAGGTCTTCGCTCTATTTTCACGCGCCGCGCGCACGCCGATGACGGTGTGCACGTGCACAGCGACGGGGACCGTCTGGTTATCGACGTGCACATTGCGGTGGTTTACGGCATGAATATCTCGGCCATTTCCCGCAGCATTGTCAATAAGGTACGCTACACGGTGGAGGAAGCAACCGGTCTGGAAGTCCGCAAGGTCAACGTTTTCGTCGATCAGATGAAAGCCGACTAAGCCCACCACCGATAAAGGAGATTTGAGTATGATTTCAGGAGCACAACTGCGTGACGCCATCATCTCGGCGTCCAACTGTCTGGCGCAGGAAAAGCAGAACGTCGACGCGCTCAACGTTTTCCCCGTGCCGGACGGCGACACCGGTACCAATATGTCGATGACCGTCACCAACGCCGCCCGTGAACTGGCTCGTTTGGGCGATGACGTCACCGCCACGCAGGTGGCCGACACCACCGCTGCAGCGATGCTTCGCGGTGCGCGCGGCAACTCCGGCGTCATCACCTCCCTGCTGTTCCGCGGGTTTTCCAAGGGACTCAAGGGCAAGGAAACCGCCACCGGTGCTGATCTTGCGCAAGCGTTGACGCTCGGCGTGGAAGCCGCCTACAAAGCGGTGATGAAACCCACCGAGGGCACCATCCTGACCGTCGCGCGCGAAGGTGCTGCGGCCGGTAAGGAACTGGGCGACGCGGACGTATCTGCCGTGTGGGAAGCGATCTGTGTCGAAGCGGAAGCGTCGCTCGCGCGCACGCCGGAAATTCTGCCGGTGCTGAAAAAAGCGGGCGTGGTAGACGCCGGCGGCAAGGGCTTTGTACTCATCCTGCGCGCGATGCAGCAGGTGTTTGAGGGTCGCGGTATGGTCGAGGGCTCGGTGGAGGTCGCGCCGGCGCAAAAGCGCCAGACGGCAGCCGCGCTGTCGGACGAGGAGATTACCTTCACCTATTGCACCGAATTTATCGTTCAGCGCGACCCCAAGGTAACCAAGGAACCGATTCAGCTTCGCGCGTTCCTCGAATCCATCGGCGACTGCGTGGTGGTCGTGGACGACGAGGAGATCATCAAGGTACACGTGCACACCAACGATCCCGGTCGTGCGTTGCACGAAGCGGTGGAATACGGTCAGTTTGAAACCGTCAAGGTGGAAAATATGCGCATCCAGCACGCGAACGCGGAATGGGTGGAGGAGACCGAAGAGATCGCCGCCGGTCCGGCTCGTGTAGAGCCGGAGGAGGAATACGGATTTGTGTCGGTCGCGGCCGGCGACGGTATCCAGGCGCTGTTTAGCGATCTGGGGTGCTCGCAGATCGTGTCCGGCGGCCAGACGATGAATCCGTCGACCGACGATATCTTGCAGGCGATCGAAGCCACTCCGGCAAAGAACGTCTTTGTGCTTCCGAATAACAAAAACATCATTTTGGCCGCCGAGCAGGCGGTGCCGCTGGCAGACCGCAAGGTCCATGTCATCCCGACGCGCACCATCCCGCAGGGTATTGCGGCGATGCTCAGCTTCGATCCGGACGGCGCGGTGCAGGATAACCTCACCGGTATGACCCGCGCGGCAGACAACGTGTCCACCGGTCAGGTCACCTTTGCGGCGCGCGACAGCAACTACGACGGCAAGACGATCAAGAAGGGCGAGATGCTCGCGTTGGAGAACGGCAAAGTGGCGTTCACTGAAGCGGATCCCACCACCGCGATCGCCAAGCTCGCCAAGAGCATTATGGCCAGCCGCGCCGCTGCCGGCAACGACACCGAGTTTATGACCTTGCTTTACGGCAACGGCATCGACGAGGAAACCGCCAACGCGGCAGCAGACGCCATCCGCGCCAAGATCGGCGATATGATCGATATCACGGTCATCGAAGGCGGTCAACCGGTTTACTATTATATCCTTTCGGTTGAGTAATTTGATTTAAGTAAAAAGGCACGGGTTTGCAAACGCAAACCCGTGCCTTTTTATCTTTTAACCGCCGCCCCCTACGCCCTCGCAAATGATAAAACAAAAAATCCACATCCCGCTTGGAATGTGGATTTTTATAAAGAACTTTAGAATTATCAATAACCAACTGCAGACGCGCCGTACTCTGCCTGCTCACTCGTAAAGCCTTCAAACTCCAACTGGGTAATTAAACCATCACGCGAGAAAGACATCATATCCATATAACTTTCGGCTTTTTTGGCCGCCTGTTCATTCCAATTTGCTCCTGATCGATCTGTACCATAAACAGCTTGCTCGTTGGTGAATCCCTCAAACTCAAGTTGCTCAATCAACCCATCTCGAGAGAATGCCATAGTATCTAAATAATTTTTCGCCTTTTTTACAGCCTGCTCATTCCAATCCGCATTCAAATGATCCACAGCGTACGTACATTCCTCATCGGAAAAGCCCTCGAACTCAAGCTGTTTAATAAGTCCCTTTCGAGAAAAAGCCATCATTCTCAAGTAGTCTTTCCCTTTTTTAAGCGCATTCAATTTGCCAATGCTGATACTTGATTTTGTGGTGCTGGTAATTTTTTTCGTAGTGGTTTTCTTTTTTGTGCTGCTGGTGGTCTTTCTTGTAGTTACTTTCTTTTTTGCAGTGGTTTTTTCGCTGGTCGTTTTTGTTTCCTTCTTTGTGGTACTCTTTTCTTTTTCTTCTATCTCTTCGTTGTTTTCTTCTACAGACAACGAATCTTGAACATCGTCAGAAACAGACGTGTCATCCGCGGGAATATCGCCAGATGGAGTTTCGCCCAAGAAACAGCTAACCAAGAGCACCAACATCGCTGCCACCAGTAGGGGCACCAACACTTTTTTCATTGCTTTTCCCTCCAATAATAAATATATACTCTTTTTATGGAGCATACTTGTATTATACTCGTTTTATCGAGTATTGTCAAGAAAAAGAGTAGATTTTATCATTGTATAGAGGTGAGATTATGATTTCATACGAACCGCTGTACGAAACGCTCAAATCAAAAAACATTTCCACATACAAACTCATCAATCAATACGGCATCAGCCGCAGTTTGTTAGACCGACTGAAACACAACAAGCCCATCAGCACCGTTACGTTAAATGATTTATGTAATATTTTGGGTTGCCGTGTGGAAGATATCCTGCTATTTACGCCAGATGAATAAACTCTTCCTATCTAACGCTTTTTCCTTTCGGTGCGTCGGAAACCGCCGCACCCTACACCCTTGCAAATGATAAAACAAAAAATCCACATCCCGTTTGGGATGTGGATTTTTAATTGCTTGGGAGAGTTGAATTACTTCAGCTCGACCTTCGCGCCGCCCTCTTCGAGCTTCTTCTTCAGCTCTTCGGCTTCGTCCTTGGAGACAGCTTCCTTCAGGGTCTTCGGCGCGCCTTCGACCATATCCTTGGCTTCCTTCAGGCCCAGGCCGGTCACTTCGCGGACAACCTTGATGACAGCGATCTTGTTCGCGCCGTCAGCCACACCGGCCAGCACGACGTCAAACTCGGTCTTCTCCTCAGCGGCAGCAGCGCCACCGGCAACAGCGCCCACAACGGCCACCGGAGCAGCAGCGGAAACGCCAAACTCTTCCTCAATAGCTTTGACGAGCTCGTTCAGTTCCAGAACGGTCATCGCCTTGATCTCTTCGATCATATTCGTGATTTTCTCAGACATGGTTAATAACCTCCATTTTTTAATAATTTTTGTTCAGCTCATACGGCTGACAGTTGTTTAGGCTGGCACTTGAACCAAATCAAGCCTCTGCTTCCGCAGCGGGTGCAGCCTCGCCACCCTTTTCGGCAACGGCGTTGATCGCGCGCGCCAGACCGGCCACGATGGAGTTAAGTCCACCGGCCAACATTCCGAGAAGGACATCCTTCGGCGGAACCTTCGCCAGGTTCTTGACCGTGTCAGCATCGATGACCTTGTTCTCAAAGATACCGGCCTTGATCTCAAAACCCTTGGTGCTCTTTTCAGCGTAATCGTAGAGCAGCTTTTCGGCGATCAGCTCGTCCTCCGCACAAGTGGCGAGGGCGGTGGTGCCTTCCAGCACGTTCTTCAATTCGCCCAGTTCCAGTTCGTCAGCAGCACGACCGAGGATGGTGTTCTTCACAACCTCATAGTGCACACCGGCTTCGCGGAGCTGTTTACGAAGAGCCGTGTCCTCCGCCACCGAGATACCCTTGTAGGACACCACGACAGCGGCTTTCGAAGCGGCAATGCGCTCCTTGAGCTCAGTCACCTGAGCCTTCTTGGCTTCCAATACTTTCGCGTTCGGCAAAATTGTCACCTCCGTTAAAGAAAATAATAACAGACGCTACACTTCCGACAAAAAAATCCTCCCTGTGAAGCCACAGAGAGGATTGATTGCGTGTTAAACGGCGCACAAATGCACCCTTTTTACGCTCGTCCTCGGCAGGCGGTTTCCCATTATACGCTATGCGCACCTGCTGTCTGTGGAAGAACAGCTATTCTATTATAGCATACCTTGGCCAAATTGCAAGTCTTTTTTTCAAAAAACTGAAATTAGCCAACCTTCGCCGGGTTGATCTTCACGCCCGGGCCCATCGTCGAAGCGACGGTGCAGGAACGGACGTACTGGCCCTTGGCCGCCGCCGGCTTCGCCGCGTTGATGGCAGCCATCAGCGCTTCGAGGTTCTCCTGCAGTTTCTGCACACCGAACGACACCTTGCCGATCGGGCAGTGAATGATGTTGGTCTTATCGAGACGATACTCGATCTTACCGGCCTTCGCCTCGGTAACAGCCTTGGCGACATCCGGCGTAACCGTACCGGCCTTCGGGTTCGGCATCAAGCCACGCGGGCCAAGCACCTTACCCAAACGACCCACAACGCCCATCATGTCCGGCGTGGCGATAACCACGTCGAAATCCATCCAGCCGCTGTTGATCTTCGCGATCAGCTCATCGGAACCGGCGAAATCCGCACCGGCATCCAGAGCCGTCTGCACCTTGTCCTCTTTGCAGAAGACGAGCGCGCGAACGTTTTTACCCGTACCGTTCGGGAGCACGACAGCGCCGCGGACCTGCTGGTCAGCGTGACGGCCGTCAACGCCCAGACGGACGTGAAGTTCTACGGTCTCATCGAATTTAGCCTTGCCGGTCTTAACGACCAGATCCAACGCCGCATCGACGTCGTAGAGTTCGGTTTTGTTGATCAGCTCAGCGCTGTCAACATATTTCTTACCATGTTTCATTTCGGTTAATCCTCCTTAAAGTCCATTCCGTAATTTCTATTACGAATGGCTGAGTGGTAAAATCGGAATTTGAGGTTTTCCTCCCACCCGATTATCAGTCGACGACGGTAACGCCCATGCTGCGCGCCGTACCAGCGATCATGCTCATCGCAGTATCGATGTTCGCGGCATTCAGGTCAGGCATCTTGGTCTCGGCGATCTGACGGATCTGATCCTTGGTGATGGACGCGACCTTGTCCTTCTTCGAGTTACCCGAAGCCGTTTCAATGCCGCAAGCCTTCTTGATCAGAACAGCAGCCGGCGGGGTCTTGGTGACGAACGAGAACGAACGATCCGCGTACACCGTGATAACGACCGGGATAATCAGACCCACGTCGTTCTTGGTGCGCTCGTTGAATTCCTTCGTGAACGCCATGATGTTGACACCGTGCTGACCGAGGGCCGGGCCGACAGGCGGGGCCGGGGTCGCTTTACCAGCCGGAATCTGCAATTTGATGTAACCGGTAATTTTCTGAGCCATTTTTCTGCACCTCCAAATATCGTGGTAAATGGCGGAACGCACTTAAAAATTTACGCTCCTCCCACAGCCGGAAGAGTGTCCGGCGCACAGTAGCCACGCGATCGCTCGCGTGAAAAACTCAAGCTTAATCGAGCAATTCCGCCTGATCCGGCTCCAGCTCGACCGGCGTTTCGCGGCCGAACATCGAGACCGTCACACGGACTCTGCTCTTTTCGAGGTCGATCTCCTCGACACGGCCGGTAAAGCCTTCCAACGGACCGTCGATAATGTTGACCATATCGCCGACGTTGTAGTCGATGTGTACCTCGCGGGTTTCTACGCCGAACCGCTGGACTTCTTCTTCCGTCAACGGAACCGCGCGACCGTTCGGACCCACAAAGCCGGTGCAACCGCGCGTGTAACGCACGACGCCCCAGGTGGCATCCGTCAGGACCATTTTGACGAACACATAGCTCGGGAAGAGCTTGCGTTCGATCTCCTTCTTTACGCCGTCACGGACTTCCGTGACCGTTTCAGTCGGAATGCGAACTTCCTGAATCATATCCTGAAGATTCTGATTCTCCACGATCGTCATCAGGTTGGTGGCTACTTTATTTTCGTAGCCGGAATAGGTATGCACAACATACCATCTTGCTTCATCAGCCATCTTCCGTTCCCTCCGACGTCCGCTTACACCATCAAGTTGATGAGCGCGCCCAGACCGATATCGATCGCACAAACCACGATCGCGACCAGAACGCAGATCACCAGCACGACACCGGTGTTTTTGAGGACCGTCTTCATCGTCGGCCAAATGACATTCTTGCGCTCACCGTTGAGATCGCGCACATACTTCGCCGCTTTCTTGTCGAATGCGCCGAGGCCGCCATTCTGCTTCTTCTTGATCAGAGCAAGGACCAGCACCACGCCGCCGGCGATCAAGACCGCCACCGAAACGAGGAACAAGACCTTGTGGCTCGTGATCCACTGAGAAGCGAAGAAACGGCTAAACGCCTTCGCCGGATCGGTGAACAACTGGCTGAGCATCAAGCCCAGATCCTGAGCCGAAGTCATCGCACCCGTAGACATCAAAACGCCAAGGACCAGAAGGATAATTGCTAAAACAATCATCGTTTCTCCTCCTTACTTCGTCTCTTTGTGCAGAGTGTGCTTGCGGCAGAACCGGCAATACTTGTTCATTTCCAGTCTGTCAGGGTCGTTCTTCTTGTTTTTCATCGTGTTGTAATTGCGCTGTTTGCACTCCGTGCAGGCGAGAGTAATTTTTACTCGCATTATCGGCACCTCCTAATTCGTATGGCCTCCCTCGCAGGGTCGGCACTTTTTTGCGCACAAAAATAAAACCCCTTGCGAGGTAATTCCCACTATAACACAGCTTGTCAAATTCGTCAAGAGGTTTTTTGAAAATATTTTAAAACTTTCCCGTCTTGACTTTATAAGAGCTTTATGGTATATTTCTTACATCCGCTCCCTTAGTTTAATGGTAAAACAGGTGATTTGTAATCTCCAGTTGTTGGTTCGATTCCGACAGGGAGCTCCAGAAAAAAAGGACTTCACGAAAGTGAAGTCCTTTTTTCAGTTAAATCCACCCTGCGGGTGGGTGAAATATTGCTTCGCAATGTGAAATCCTCACTTCGTTCGGGTGAAATCGCTACGGCGGTGGGTGGATTTAATTTCACATTTTCGTCTTGTTCGTCTTTATATATAATGTAATATAAATATAAGGCGCGCGATTTCCTCAAATAAAGATACTTTTCTCCAAAAAACGCACCCCCTCGTCGTCTTGCCCTCATCAAAACCGCCGTGGTATAATGGCATTGAGAAATTTTATGCGAGGAGGGCTTTGTAATGCAATATACCCCATGGACCATTCGATCGGAGGATTTCACCCCCGAAAAACGCCAGTCGCTGGGCGCCTTGTTTTTGGTGAGCAACGGCTACTTCGGCGTTCGTGGATTCGTGGAAGAGGATCCCACCGGCGAAATGGGCAACGGCTGCATTTTCGTGGCCGGCGTCAACGGCGACGGTGCCGATAAACGCGAGATCGTGGAGGGAAAACGTCGCGACCTGTGTAATATCACCAACGTTTTGCGCCTGCGTATCGCCGTAGACGGCGAAGTGGTCGACGGCATTGCCGACACCACCGACGCCTACCGGTTATTGGATATGAAAACCGCGGTCTCCTCGCGTCATTATATCTGGAAAAACGCACTAGAAGTGGATACCCTGCGCTTTGCGGATATGGCCAACGTCCACCGCATCGGACAGCGCACCGTGCTGCGCGCGCAAAAGCCGCTTTCTCTTACTTTCCACGCGTTGTTGGACAGCAATGTGTACAACCATAACTTCGAGAGCTGTGAGCCGATGCCGATCCAGCCGGGGCTCAACCACATCGTCTCGCGGACGCTGGGCGACAACCGCCTCTCCACGCGTCTGGACGACGAGGATTCCACCACGCTGTATGCCGGTCAACAGCTCCGACTCTGCTTAAACGGCACCCCGCTAAACGGTGTGCCTTATGCGGATGAAATGGCGACCGGCCGCCGGTTTGACGTCACCATGGACGCCGGTGACGAGCTGGTGTTGGAAAAGCTCGCCGCCGTCTATACCGACAAAGAATGCCCCGATGCCGCCGATTTGTTGGACGCGTTTATGTCCACGCCGGCGGACTACGCCGAGGCGTACGCCGCACACTGTGCCGCGTGGGAGGCGCGTTGGGCGATCGCCGATGTGCAGCTAGACACCGAAACCGACGATCAAACCGCCCTGCGCTACAATCTGTTCCAGTTGATGGGCGTCTGCCCCATGCACACCGACCGCGTCAGCATCGGTGCGCGCGGTCTGACCGGCGAGATGTACGAGGGCTGCGTGTTCTGGGATAACGAGATCTTCCAGCTGCCGTTTTTCGTCTTTACCGATCCGGCGGCTGCTCGCCGTCTGCTCGCGTTCCGCTACCACAATCTCCCCGCCGCCAAGCGACTGGCCGCGTTTCATTGGTTTGAAGGCGCGATGTTCCCGTGGGAATCCTGCGAAAAGGGACGCGAGCAAACCGCCCTCGACCACGCTTACTACTCCATCCACATCGTCGGCGATATCGCCTACGCGATCCGGCAGTACGTGCAAGCAACCGGCGATCTGGCGTTTCTGTGGGAAAAAGGCGCGGAGATCCTGCTGGAAACCTCTCGTTTCTGGGTAAGCCGCGTCGATTACAGCAAGCGCGACGGTCACTATCACCTGTTCCGCGTCCGCGGACCGAACGAATACGATCACTACGTTGACGACAACGCGTTTACCAATTATCTCGCGGCCGAAAACCTGCACATCGCCGTCGACACTCTCACGCAGATGAAAACCGCTGCTCCCGAGCAGTATCGGGCGCTGTGCGAAAAGACCGGCTTCCAACCGTCCGAAATGGACAAATGGAACGAGATCGCCGGTAATCTCTACGTCGCTTACGACGAGGAACTGCATCTGGTCGGCGAGGATTCCACTTATATGGATCGTCGTCCGCTGGATCTCAAGCGCGCGAAGCCGACCGCCAAGCGCATTCTGGAATCCGGCACGATGACCTACCAGATGATGACCTTCTATCAGCTCACCAAGCAGTCGGATACCGTCACGCTGATGTGTCTGCTGCCGGAGAAATTCACCGAGCAGGAGCGAATCGCGGCGTACGACTATTACGAGCCGCGCACCGCGCACGACAGCTCGCTCAGCTACGCGCCGTACGCGTGGATGGCCGCGCGTTTGGGCAAGGTGGAGCAGGCATACGATTACTTTAAGATCTGTGCCTATTTGGATATTGCCGACCTCAAGCTCAACACCATCAGTGGTTTGCACTTCGCCAATTTCGGCGGCACGTGGCAGGCGACCGTGTTCGGCTTTGGCGGCGCGCAGTACGCCGAAGGCGTGCTCCGCATCGACCCGCATCTGCCGGATACGTGGAACGGTATGCGCTACCGTCTTTGCGTGCGTGGCGGCATTGTGTCGGTGGATATTTCCGGCGACCGCATTCAGTTAACGGCCGACGGATTAACCGAGGATCTGCCGATTTGTGTCGGCGGTCAAAAGGCGCTGCTGAACAGCGAATTGACCACCGCCGAATTCCGTCTGTGAGGGAACGTATATGCAACCAAAAGCTTTTTTGTTGGATTTAGACGGCGTGATCACCGATACCGCGCAGTATCATTACCTCGCGTGGAGTGAGCTATGCCAAACCTACGGCTTCCGATTCTCCGAAGCCGACAACGAGCGCTTAAAAGGCGTCAGTCGAATGCGCTCGTTGGAGATCATTTTGGAGCTAAACGGCAAGCAAAACACCTACAACGACGCCGAAAAACAGCAACTGACCGTTGAAAAGAACGACCGCTACGTGCAGATGATCCGGCAGATGACGCCGGCCGATATACTGCCGGGCGTGTCGGCGTTTTTGAAGGATTGCCGCCAAGCCGGCATTCGCTTGGCAGTCGCCTCTGCCAGTCGCAACGCACCGGAGATCCTGCGGTTATTGGGCATTGCGCATCTGTTCGATTACGTGGCGGATGCGGCCAAGATCCCCAACAGCAAGCCCGCGCCGGACGTGTTTTTGGTGTGCAGTCAGGCGCTGGATCTGCCGCCGGCGTGCTGCGTCGGCATTGAGGATGCGCTGGCGGGCGTCCAAGCGATCCACGCCGCCGGTATGCCGGCGGTCGGTATTCGCGTGGCACCGCATCCGGTACACAAGCCGGATATCGCCCTGACCTCCACCGCCGAGCTTTCTCTCCCCGATCTGCTGAAACAACTGCAATCGCTTTCGTAACCAAACAAACATATACATAAAAATAAGCCGTGGAAACTCCACGGCTTATTTATTTAAATTTGGATTATCGGTGCGGCAGAGAATATAATCTATGCTCACATTATAAAAATCCGCCAGCCGCATCAGCGTTTCGGTGGGTGGAATCCGTTCCCCGTTCTCAAATTTCGAGAGAAGTGCCTGCTCGATACCAGTTTTCATCTGTACAGCAATCTGCGTATACCCCTTTTGCTTTCGAAGCAGCTTTAGGTTGTTCTCCATACCCTCACCCCTTAATGACATTATGTCATATTTCTCCTTGACAAATATGACGGATTGTCATATACTGATGTTGAATTCTTTTGCCTCTGCCTTTGAGGAGGAACCGCAATGGATGTTGAAGCCGTTCGATTATTTCTATTCGGGTTGCTATGCGGCGTTCTATTTGTATTATTGATACATTTCACCATACAAGTGCCGAAGCGGCGATTAGCGGCCAAATTTGCTTCCCTTGGAGATCTGACAGGGAAATCATACGCGCAAATCAAATGCGTTGTAGGTGAAGAAACGGTCTGTTTAACAGAAAAACTACCTACAGGCGATACTGCCACAATCCGAAAATGGTCAACTGTCGGCTACCACATAGTGCTATTATTTGATTGCAACGATCGGTTTATTGCCGTTTCCAGCGAAACCTACAAATAAAAGCAAAACCCCCGAGGAGCCTTCCTCGGGGGTTGGTTTTTCTTTTCTTATTCCACGATATCCTTGAATTTTGCTACGCCGCGGCGCTTGTGCGCCGACGCGCGATGCATCCGTTCGATGATCGCCGCCTTGTCCGCCGGCACGTCCTCACCGGCAATCACCGCGTCGATCTGCGCGTAAGACACGCCCATATCGTCCTCGTCGGTCTGACCGTCAAACAAGCCGGCCGACGGCGCCTTGTCGATGATACACGACGGCGCGTCCAGATACCGCAAAAACTCGTAGACCTCGGTCACCGTCAGATCCGCGATGGGGTTAAAATCGGTCGAGCCGTCGCCCCACTTGGTGAAATACCCGACATACGCTTCGCTGCGGTTGCCGGTACCGGCCACCAGACGACCTTCGCTGGCCGCGATCGCATACATCGTGGTCATCCGCAGACGCGGCGCAATATTCGAAAGCGCCATCGGCGTCGGCTCGGTCACGCCTTTCAGCTCACAAAGCAGTGCCTCACGCACCGGCGTGAGATCCACCATCCGCGTTTCGATGCCAAATTGATCGGCCAACACGCGTCCGTCCTCGGCATCCAAACCGTAATTGCGTTTGGAGCTGCACGGCAGCAACACGCCAACCGTGTTCTCACACGCCATTTTACACAAAATACCCACCAGCGCCGAATCCTTGCCGCCGGAATTGCCAAACACAATGCCCTTGGCACCGCTTTCTTGAAGCAGTTTTCGGATAAACGCCACGCGGTTTTCGGTTTCGATGCGATAATCTCTCACGATCATCCCTCCTTTGAGGTATTATATCACAGCTGTAAAAAAATTACCACCCTTTCGTATAAATATTCTTTTTTGCGAGTTTAGCGCTTGACAGCGCGAAAATCGCGCGATATAATAGATTGTAATCAGACTTTTTCATATGTCTACGATTTTATCCAAGGAGGAATTGGAATATGGAACCCGGAAAAGTGAGAATTTATTACGCGGCTGACTGCAACCTCGACGTGCTGGCGGACAAGACTGTCGCCATCATCGGTTACGGCTCGCAGGGCCACGCGCACGCGCTTAACCTGCACGAGAGCGGCGTGAAGGTCATCGTCGGCCTTTACGAGGGCTCGAAGAGCAAAGCCAAGGCGGAAGCCGCCGGTTTGACGGTTATGAATACCGCCGACGCGGTCAAAGCCGCTGACGTCGTGATGATCCTCATCAACGATGAGAAGCAGGGCGCGATGTATAAGAAAGATATCGAGCCGAACCTGCGCCCCGGTATGGCGCTGGCGTTCGCTCACGGCTTCGCCATCACCTTCGGCACCATTCAGCCGCCGAAGGATGTGGACGTGTTTATGATCGCGCCGAAGGCACCGGGTCATACCGTCCGCAGCGAGTATCAGGCCGGTAAGGGCACGCCCTGCCTGGTCGCCATCCACCAGAACGCCACCGGCCGTGCGCTGGACGTGGCGCTGGCTTATGGCGCCGGTGTCGGCGGTGCGCGCGCCGGCATCCTCGAGACCACCTTCCGCGTGGAGACCGAGACCGACCTGTTCGGTGAGCAGGCCGTTCTGTGCGGCGGCGTGACCGCCCTGATGACCGCCGGCTACGAAACGCTGGTGGAAGCCGGCTATGCGCCGGAGAACGCGTACTTCGAGTGCGTGCACGAAATGAAACTGATCGTCGACCTGATCTATCGTGGCGGCTTCAGCCTGATGCGTCACTCCATCTCCGACACCGCCGAGTTCGGCGACTATGAGATCGGCAAGCGCATCATCACGCCGGCGGTTAAGGCCGAGATGAAGAAGGTTCTTGCCGAGATTCAAGACGGCTCCTTCGCGGCTAAGTGGATCAACGAAAATATGGTTGGCCGCGCTCACTTCAACGCCTGCCGCCGCAACGCCTCCGAGCATCAGCTCGAGCAGGTCGGTGCGAGCCTGCGCGCGCTGTACAGCTGGAGCGGCGAAAGCACCTACGCTGACATCTAAGAAAGCATCAAAAAATCCCGACCGATGGTCGGGATTTTTTCTTGCACATTTTTCGATTATTGATTGAACAAGTCACTCGGATCGATCGAAATCTCTCCATTTTCTTTCTCATAGGTTTTCACGCACTGCAACGCCAAAAACTCTAACTGCGCATTTAACGAGCGCTTGTTTTCCTTAGCAATGATCGAAATTTTCCGTAACAACTCCGGCTCAAAACGAATGCCGGTCTGAATCTTATTTGTCGCCATACCGATAACACCTCGCTAATTATTTGATAACATTTTAAGAGTTTTTCTCTTGACTGTATACAAACAAAGTGTTATCGTTTAACCGAGGTGATCGTATGCTTGACCAAGAAATTTTTATCAATCTTTCCAACAATCTCTTTGATCTGCGAAAAAAGCATGGATATTCGCAAGCGGAAATGGCCGATGCATTAGGTATATCATCGACATTGTATGCGAAAATGGAACGCGCAGACAACTGTGAATGGATTCCCTGCTTTGCTTTGCTGAAAATTCATTTTGTATTCGGTGTATCCATCGATTCTCTTTTTGAAAGTCCGAATCAATAAACAGTTTATCGCGTTTGTAACGGATTTTTCTTGCACATTCGGACGTTCCGTGTTATACTGAAACCAAATGAAGGAAAAGGATGGAATTTCTTATGTTGACTGCTGAAAAAATTGCGTTTATCGAGTTTATGATGTCCGCGGACGTGCTCCGCTTCGGACAGTTTACTACCAAAAGCGGCCGTTTGTCGCCGTATTTTGTCAACACCGGCAACTACAAGACCGGCGCACAGATCGCCGCCCTCGGTAAGTTCTATGCCAAACTGGTCAAGGACACCTGTGGCGAGGAGTTTGACGCGATGTTCGGTCCGGCCTACAAAGGCATTCCGCTGGCCACCGCCACCGCCGGCGCTCTGGCGACGGAGTTTGGCATCAACAAGCCGTATTTCTTCAACCGCAAGGAGGCCAAGGATCACGGCGAAGGCGGCAGTTTGGTCGGCTACAAGCCGGTTGACGGCGATCGTCTCATCATCATCGAGGATGTCATTACCGCCGGCACCGCCGTGCACGAAACGATGCCCATCCTGCAAGCTTGCGGCAACGTGACCGTGCCGCATATGTTCATCTCGGTCAACCGCTGCGAAGTCGGCAACGTCCCCGGCAAGACCGCCGTCATGCAGGTCGCCGAGGAATTCGGCATTCAGGTCCATTCGCTTATCACCGTCGCCGACATCCGCGAGTATCTGGCCGACAAGCCGGAGTACGCCGAGGTGCTTACGCTGATGGATTCCTACATGGCACAGTACTGTGTGCTGTAAGCAATGGAATTGACACAAGCGGTCGCCGCTGTCAAAGCGTTACAGCGGCGGCTGAAAACTTGGGATTATGCCAGCGGACTGCTGAGTCACGACGGTGCCACCGTGGCACCGTCGTCCTCGGCCGTACCGCGCGGCGATGCTCTCGCGCAGTTGGCGGAAGCCAGGCTGCGCGAATTTACTGCGCATGAAACCGGAAAACTGCTGGAATTTCTGCAAACGCACGCAGACGAGTTGGATGAACAAACTCGCCGCGAGGTGGAGATGCTGGTCGAGCAATACGATCGGCAAACGCGCATTCCGCCGGCGGAGTGGGCGGCGTTTCAGCGGTTGCTGGCGCTAAGCGAATCGGTTTGGGAAGAAGCCAAACATCAAAACGATTACGCGAAATGGGAGCCGTATCTGGCACGCGTGCTGGATGCACAGCGGAAAATGGCCGGTTACACGCAACCGAACAAGCACCCGTACGACGCGATGCTCGACGACTACGAAAAAGGGCAGACGCGCGAAACGCTGGATCGCTTTTTCTCTATGCTGGTGCCGCGGCTATCGCCGCTGGTGCGGATGGTGGCGGACTCCCCCAAACAGATCGACGACCGATTCCTGCGCCGCCACTATCCGATCGACCGTCAGCGACAACTGACCGCCATCCTCACCAAGACGATGGGACTATCCCCCACCGTCTGCGCGGTCGGCGAAAGTGAGCATCCGTTTACCGCCGATCTCTGCCGACAGGACACCCGCATCACCACCCATTATCACGAAAACGACCTCGCCTCGTCGCTGTACAGCGTCATTCACGAAGCCGGCCACGCGCGCTACGCGCTCGGCATTGACGCATCGCTGGACGGCTCGGTGCTGGCAGACGGCGCCTCGATGGGCATCCACGAGAGTCAATCGCGGTTTTTTGAGAATATTGTCGGGCGTTCCAAGCCCTTTATCCATTTCCTGTTCCCCGCCCTGCAGAAGCTGTTCCCCGAGCAACTCGCGGACGTGAACGAACACGGCTTCTGGCTGGCGGTCAACAAAGTCACACCGTCGCTCATTCGCACCGAGGCGGATCCGGTCACCTATTCGTTGCACGTGGCAATCCGCTACGAGTTGGAAAAGCAGTTGATCGACGGCACCCTCTCCACGCGCGAACTGCCGGAGGCATGGAACGCGCTGTACAAGCAGACGCTCGGCGTGACCGTGCCGGACGACACGCACGGCGTGTTGCAGGACTCCCATTGGGCCGGTGGCGCGTTCGGGTATTTCCCCACCTACGCGCTGGGCAGCGCCTATGGCGCGCAGATGCTCGCCTCCATGCCGGTCGATTGGTCAGCAGTCGCCGCCGGCGATCTGTCCGCCATCACCGATTGGCTGAGCGCGCGCGTGTGGCAACACGGCGCGCTTTATCCCCCAAGTGACCTGTTAAATCGCGTGTGCGGTGCGCCGTTTTCACCGCAGTATTACATCGATTATCTCACACAGATCTGCATCGACGTGTACGATCTGTAACCCGAAAGGTCGGATTTTGATGAAAACCAACCGGTTAAAAACCTACGTCAATAAGCATTACCATTGGGTAGTCGCCGCCGTTCTGGTTTTGGCGCTGTTTACACACGGCGGCTCCTGCAACAACCTCAGCAGCCTACACGTTGTTCCGGTAGGTGAAGCCCTTGGCATCAGCCGTTCGGCGTTCTCGCTGGCGCTGGTCGGCAAAACGATCACCACGCTGATATCCACCTTTTTATCGGGATTTCTCATTTCCCATATTGGCTCGCGCGCGGCGCTGTCCATCGGACTCTTCTCCGCCGCCGGCGCATACGTCATATTGGCAACCGCACAAAACTACGCTATGCTGGTGCTAGGGGGCGCTTTGTTGGGTGCCACCTATGGTTTCTGCTCGACGTCCGGCGCTACCAAAATCGTGCAAGACTGGTTCCACGCCCATAAAGGCGCGGTGCTGGGTTTTGTCACCTCCGCTTCCGGCATAGGCGGCAGCGTCCTATGCATCATACAGACTTGGGCGATGGATACGTTTTCGTGGCGGGCCTCGTTTTATACCTGTGCGATCGTCATTGCCGTCGTCACCGTACTGGCGCTGTGGTTGGTGCGCAGCCACCCGCACGAAAAAGGGCTTCTGCCGTTGGGTGAAGGCGAGGAGGTCGCTCCGACTAAGCGGCGGAAGGCCGTGGAGGACGCCCACCCCGGACTCCCGATGCCGCTTCTTTGGAAGCGCCCCGCTTTTTACCTGATGATGTTTTGTACCCTGCTTTTATGCTTTTGCATTTATATGGCATTTACGGTCGTTCGCCCGTTTCTGGTGGATTGCGGCTTTTCCTCTACGCAGGCCAGCGGTCTGCAAAGCACCATGATGCTGTTGCTCACCGGCTCGAAATTTATGGTCGGTTTCTTGTGTGACCGCTTCGGTGCTAAGCGCATCAATTTGACTTGCGCCGTGCTGACCATTCTATCGCTTGTCCTGCTGGCAACGGTAGGCAACTATTTCTCGGCCATTGCGGCCATCGTGGTGTACGCCCTCGCGTTGCCCGCCGTCACCGTGATGATTCCACTTGTTGGACTCTCCCTGTTCGGCACTCGCGCACAGCCGCAATACACCGGCATTTTGCTAGCGATCTCCAGCGCCGCGCTATTCCTTGGCGAATACGTCACCAACCTCATCCACGATCTGCTCGGCTCGTACCGTCCGGCCTTCTGGCTGGCCGCCGGACTGGCTGTTGTTTCGGTCGTGTTGTTCCTGCTCCTTTATCGGTTGGCCGAAAAAGACCGACCGTTGGAAAATCAAGTATCACCCACTGAAAAGGAGGTCGTATCGTGAACAAGCATTGTGTCCATTGCCAATCCGAAAACCTCACCGCCGGCATCGTACAGACGGCCGACGCGCTGAAACTCTGTTTTGTGCCCGACGATCAACGGAAGAAATTGTTGCCCAAGGCACAAAATCTTACCGCGTTTGTGTGTAACGACTGCGGTCATCTTTCCTTTTTTGTGAAATAAAAAAAAGCCGATGCAAGTTTCACTTGCATCGGCTTTTTGATTACAGCGTGTCTTTCAACCATTGGATCGCCAACGGCAACCACAACCGCGCATACGCCACGCGAGGCTCTAGCGGCATATTCACGCGCTCGTCCACCGTGCCCATTCCGTGCGGACCGGCCGGAAACAAATGCAGTTCACACGGCACGCGATGATCCGTCAACGCCCGTGCGTACACCAGCGAATTTTGCACCGGCACCACCTGATCGGTCACGGTCGCCCAAATAAACGCCGGCGGCGTTTTCTCGGTCACGCGCTTCTCGCAGGAGAATTTTTCCGCTTCCGCACCCTTAGGCGAATGTCCCAGCAAATTGCAGAAGCTGGGCTCGTGCCACACCGCCGGATCGGCCGAAATGACCGGATATCCCAGCACCGTCGCCGCCACCGGACGGCTGTTGATCTTTTCCTTGATCTCCGGCAGATCGTAGCCGTTGGCGTAAAACGCCGACAGGTGTCCGCCGGCGGAAAACCCGCACAGCGCCACGCGATCCGGATCCATCTGCCATTCCTCCGCGTGAAGCGCGATCTGCTCCAACGCCGCCGCCACCGCCAACGGCTGGGACGGATAGAAATGGTCGCCCGGCTCGGTATAGCGGAGCACCGCCGTGCTGAAACCGGCATTCATAAACTCCAGTGCGATCGGCTCCGCTTCACGCGAACTGCAGTGGTTATAACCGCCGCCCGGAATGACCAACACCGTCGGGCGTTTGCCGGCTGCCAGCGGATAATCCCCCTCCAGAGTGGGAACGTACACCGTCAGGTGTGCGATCTCCAGAAAGGAATATTGTTCTTTCAAATTGATTTCATGAATAACCACAAAAAAGACCACCTTTCGTTATCGCCCTCATTATACACCGCCCGCCTAAAAATTGCAATAAAAAATCCCGATGCACACGCATCGGGATTTTTTGTTACATAATCAGACTTTCGCCGTCCATATCCGCCGGTTTTTCCAAACCCATAATTTCAAGCATCGTCGGGGACAGATCCGCCAAGCGGCCGCCCTCTTTCAGCTTACACGGATAACCGACCACGCACAGCGGCACCGGATTGGTGGTGTGCGCCGTAAACGGCGAGCCGTCGGTATCGATCAGACGATCGGCGTTGCCGTGGTCCGCCGTGATCAGCGCCACGCCGCCCATTTGCAGGGTGGCGTCCACCACACGACCGACGCATTCGTCCACCGCTTTGACCGCCTTGACCGCCGCCTCGATAATGCCGGTGTGACCGACCATATCGCAGTTGGCGAAATTGAGGATGATCATATCGTATTTACCGGCAAGGATCTGTTCGCAAACCGCATCGCATACCTCGTACGCGCTCATCTCCGGCTTCAGATCAAAGGTCGGCACGTCCGGCGACTGGATCAAAATGCGATCCTCGCCCTCAAACTGCCGTTCCTCGCCACCGTTATAGAAGAAGGTAACGTGCGCATACTTCTGCGTCTCCGCAATGCGAAGCTGCGTTTTGCCGGCGTTCGCGATCACCTCGCCCATCGTGCTGGTGAGCGCCGTCGGCGGATAGGCCACGCTGACGTTGGGCATGGTCGCGTCGTACTGTGTCATACACACGAAATGCGTATGCAGCATACCGCCGCGACGCGAGAATCCATCAAACGCCGGATCCACAAACGCCCGCGTGATCTGCCGCGCACGATCGGGACGGAAGTTAAAGAAGATTACGCTGTCGTTATCCTTGATCGTACCGTCCTTGTCCACCACCGTCGGCAACACGAACTCGTCGTATTCCTCGCGGTCGTAGCTGTTTTTCATCGCCTTGTTGGCGCAGCAGGCGGTCTCGCCCTCGCCGTATACCATCGCGGCGTACGCCTTCTCCACGCGATCCCACGCCTTGTCGCGATCCATCGCGTAGTAGCGGCCGGACACGGTCGCGATGCGGCCTACGCCGATCTCCTCCAGCGTCTTAGTCAGCGCCGCAATATCGTCCGCGCCGGAAGCCGGCGGCACGTCACGGCCGTCCATAAACGCATGGATATACACCTTCGTGAGTCCCTGCGCCTTGGCCATATTGACCAGACCGATCAGGTGATCCAAGTGGCTGTGCACACCACCCGGCGACACCAAGCCCATCAAATGAAGCGCGCTGTCGTGCTCCTTGCAATTCTCGATCGCCGCATTGATGGCGGGATTGCCAAGGATTTTGCCGGTCTTGATATCCTGCGAGATCTTCACCAGCATTTGATACACCACGCGGCCGGCACCGATGTTGGTGTGACCGACCTCGGAGTTGCCCATCTGTCCATCCGGCAGACCGACATCCAAGCCGGACGCCGCGATCTCGGTATACGCATGGCCGGCGAACAGCTTATCCAGATTCGGCGTGTTCGCCAGCGAGATGGCGTTGCCCTCGCCCGCCGGCGAGAGCCCGTAGCCATCCATAATAATCAGAATGGTAGGAGATTTCATAGTGTCTCCTTATTTCGCGGCCGCAACGATGGTCGCGAAATCGTTCGGCTTGAGCGAAGCGCCGCCGATCAGGCCGCCGTCCACGTCCGGCTGCGCCAGCAGCTCGGCAGCGTTGGCAGCGTTCATCGAACCGCCGTACTGGATGGTGACATTCGCCGCCACCTTCTCGTCGTACAGACCGGCCACCGTCTCACGAATGAGATGGCATACCTCGTTCGCCTGCTCAGCGGTCGCGGTCTTGCCGGTGCCGATCGCCCAGACCGGCTCGTAAGCGATGATCACGCGGCTCATTTCGTCTGCCGACACACCGCCCAGCGCGATCTTGGTCTGCATCGCGCAGATCTCGCCGGTGATGCCCTGCTCACGCTGCTCGAGGTATTCACCCACGCACAGAATGACGGTCAGACCGGCATCCAACGCACCGCGCACACGCTTCTGCACGGTAAGGTCGTTATCGCCAAAGAAGGTACGGCGCTCGGAGTGACCGAGAATGACGTACTGCACACCCATCTGCGCCAGCATATCCGCCGAGATCTCACCGGTAAACGCACCGGATTTCTCCCAGTAGCAGTTCTGCGCCGCCACACCGATGTTGGTGCCGGCCGTCGCATCCAGCGCCGCCCGCAGATCGATAAACGGAGTGCCCACCACGACCTTGCAGGTCGCGTCCTTCACCAACGGCTTGATGGCCTCGATCAACTCGGCCGCCTCCGCCGGCGTCTTATTCATTTTCCAGTTACCTGCGATTACATACTGTCCCATTGTTTTATCCTCCAAAAATTGATTTGATTAGTCTTTGTCGCTCATCGCCGCGATACCCGGCAGTTCCTTGCCTTCCAGGAACTCGAGCGACGCGCCGCCGCCGGTGGAGATGTGGCTCATCTTATCGGCATAGCCGAGCTGCGCCACTGCCGCCGCGGAATCGCCGCCGCCGATTACGGTCGTCGCATCGGTATCCGCCATCGCCGCGGCCACCGCCTTGGTGCCGACCGCCAGCTTCGGATTCTCGAACACGCCCATCGGACCGTTCCAGATAACCGTCTTGGCCGACTTGACCGCTTCCGCAAACAGTTCCTGCGTCTTCGGACCGATATCCATACCCATCTTATCCGCCGGAATCTCGTTGGACGCTACCGCCCACGTTTCGATGTCCTCATCGATCGGGGACGGGAAGTGCGTGGTCACGACCGTGTCGATCGGAAGCAGGATCTTCACACCCTTTTCCTCCGCACGAGCAAGCATATCCTTGCAGTAATCGACCTTTTCCGCATCCAGCAGCGAGGTGCCGATCTCGTAGCCCTTGGCCTTGAGGAAGGTGTACGCCATACCGCCGCCGATGATCAGCGTATCCGCCTTGTCCAGCAGATTCTCGATAACCGCCAGCTTATCCGATACCTTTGCGCCACCGAGGATGGTGACGAACGGGCGCTGCGGATCGTTGACCGCCTGACCGAGATACTTCACTTCTTTCGCCATCAGGTAGCCATTGGCCGACTCCTTCACATAGGAGGCCACGCCCACCGTGGAGCAGTGCGCACGGTGCGCCGCACCGAACGCGTCGTTGACAAACAGATCCGCCAAGGACGCCAGATCCTTCGAAAGATTCTCGCCGTTCTTGGTTTCTTCCGCACGATAGCGGGTGTTCTGCAGCAGCACCACGTCACCGTCATTCATCGCCGCAACCGCCTTGCGCGCGTTGTCGCCCACGACCTCGTCATCTGCGGCAAACACCACCGGCTGACCGAGTTTCTCGCTCAAGCGGACCGCCACCGGCGCCAGCGACAGCTCCGGCTTCGGCTCGCCCTTCGGCTTGCCCATATGCGAGCAAAGGATCACCTTTGCCTTGTTCTTGATGAGATACTGGATGGTCGGGAGTGCCGCCACGATACGATTCTCGTCGGTGATCACGCCCTCTTTCATCGGCACGTTGAAATCGCAGCGCACCAACACGCGCTGACCGGCAACCTGCAGATCTTCTACGTTCTTCTTGCTCAAATACGCCATAATTAGGAAACATTCCTTTCTTGATACAAATTGTCGTTATGAACGACCATACAGATTTATTTTAACCTATGTACAGTCATTTTTCAAGTGTAAAATAGGATATTTCTTTTATAATAAAGTAAAAACTCGCTTCGAAAATCGAAGCGAGTTTTTGCTTAAGCAAACGCGAATAATCCGAACCTGATTTTAGAGGAGGGATTTCCGCCTTTGCTTTGTTAAAATACTCGTGAATCCGTCAGGATTCACTGCGTTTTGTGCCTCGCACAGCCAAAAATCCCAACCTCTAAAATTCTACGACCCTAAACGAGCAG
>JAFQJL010000031.1 GCA_017414965.1 Clostridia bacterium | reverse complement strand
CTGCTCGTTTAGGGTCGTAGAATTTTAGAGGTTGGGATTTTTGGCTGTGCGAGGCACAAAACGCAGTGAATCCTGACGGATTCACGAGTATTTTAACAAAGCAAAGGCGGAAATCCCTCCTCTAAAATCAGGTTCGGATTACTCGCGTTTGCTTAAGGAGGCAGTATGCCGAACTATCATATGAGTCATATCAGCGAGGATATCGCCCGTGAACTGACCGCCATCCTGCGGACCGTCAAGGATCCGCGTGTGGCGGACAGCATGGTGAGCATTCTTCGCGTAGACGTCACGCGCGATCTCTCCTACGCCACGGTGCACATCACGTCGCTCAGTGGCTTGGAGAGCGCCAAGCGCGCGGTCAAGGGACTGGAATCCGCCGCCGGTTATATGCGGAAATCGCTGGGGCAGGCACTCAAGCTGCGCCACACGCCGGAGCTGCGGTTTATTCCGGACGATTCCATTGAATACAGCGCGCATATTGCGACCATTTTGAACAACATTCAGCGCGAGGAGGCTCCGGCCGATGACGAATGACAAGTGCAGAGAACTGACCGTTGCGAAAACCGTCGATATGCTGCTTTCGCAACCGGATTGGTTGATCCTGTGCCATCACTATCCGGACGGCGATACGCTGGGAAGCGCGTTCGCGCTGTGCCGCGCCTTGCAGGCAACCGGCCGCGCCGCGCGCGTGCTTTGCGCCGATAACATTCCGGATAAATACGCGTATTTCACTGCCGAAGTGTCCGCCGACGAGGTGTCGGGCGAGCATATTTGTGCGGTGGATGTTGCCGACCCCAAATTGCTCGGCAAGGCGCTGGAGGAAACCTACGCCGATCGCATTGATCTGTGTGTCGACCATCACGTTTCCAACCTGCATTACGCCCGTCATCTGTTGCTGAAGGATTACGCCGCCACTGCCATGCTCGTCTTGGAGATCATTCGCGAAATGAACGTAGCACTCGATCCCGTGATGGCGGAAGCGCTGTACACCGGCATCGCCACCGATTCGGGTTGCTTTAAGTACGGCAATACCACCGCGCTGACCCATCGGATGGCCGCGGAATTGATGGACGTCGGCATCCGCTACGAAACGATCAATCGGGAGATGTTTGACATCAAATCCCGTGCGCGAATGGAGCTGGAGCGCATGGCGCTTTCCGGCATCCGCTTTGCGTGCAACGACCGCGTTGCGCTGATGCCGGTCACCCGTGCGATGATCGAGCAGACCAACGCTACCGAGGGCGACATGGAAGGCTTGTCCCCGCTGCCCCGCCAGATCGAGGGCGTGTGGATCGGCGTGCTGCTGCGCGAGCGTATCGCCGGCGGCTACAAGGTCAGCTTGCGGTCGGACAACCGCGCCAACGTATCGGCGATCGCTCAAAAGATGGGCGGCGGCGGACACGTAGCCGCGGCCGGTTGCTCGCTAAATCTCTCGCTGGAGGACGCGTGCGAGCGTGTACTGGAAGCCATTCGCGAGACCGTACCGGAGATCGAACGCGTATGAACGGCTTATTTTTGCTGAACAAATCCCCCGAAATGACCTCGTTTTTGGCCGGACGGCTGTTGCGAAAGGAATTGGGGGTTTCCAAAGTCGGACACACCGGCACGTTGGACCCGAACGCGACCGGCGTGTTGCCGGTGCTGTGCGGTAACGCCACCCGTGCGTTGGATCTGTTGCCGGTGCAGGACAAGCGGTATACCGCCACGTTCCGTTTCGGCTTTGTCAGTCCCACGCTGGACGTGTGGAGCGAGGCGACCGCCACCGGTAAGCCACTGCCCACCGTCGAAGCGATCGAGGCGGCGCTCCCCGCTTTTCGTGGCGATATTTTGCAGGTGCCGCCGATGATGTCCGCCATTCAAAAGGACGGCGTGCGACTGTATGAACTGGCGCGCCAGGGCATCGAGATCGAACGCGAAGCGCGTTCGGTCACGGTGTATGCGCTGAATATGCTGCAATACAACGAGGCATCCGGTGAGCTGACGCTGGACTGCGCCTGCTCAAAAGGCACCTATATCCGCACCATTGGCGACGACCTGGGGCGGATGCTCGGATGCGGCGCGGTGATGACCGCGCTCTGCCGCACCGAAGCGGCCGGTTACTCGCTGGCCGATTGTCTGACCTTAGACGACGTGCGCGCCTTAAGCCAAGAGGAGCGCCTTAAGCGCCTTCTCCCCACCGATTCGTTGTTTTCCGTGTGGCCGGCTCTGACCGTTTCGGCGGCGCAAGCCGTCCGTTTTTCCAACGGCGGCGCGCTGGCGCTCGACCGGCTCAAATTCGCTGTCAACAGCAGGGTGCGCGTGTACGCGCCGGACGGCCGATTTTTGGGGATCGGGCACCCTGCCGAAAACGAACTGAAAGTCACCAAACTGTTCCCCTGAGGAGTACACCATGGATATCTACCGCCTATCTGCCGAACAATCGAATCTGCCGGCGCACCCGCGCAGTATCGCGATCGGGGTGTTTGACGGCGTGCACCGCGCGCACCGCGAGGTGATCGAGCAGGTCATCGGCGTGGAGGGAATGACCCCGACGGTGCTGACCTTTTCGGGATCTCCCCATCAATTGCCCAAGCACGCGCGCGCATTGGCTACGCGAACGCGCAAGCAGGAGCTGCTGCAAAATCTCGGCGTAAAAGAACTGCTGGAGCTGGATTTTGAGGAGATCCGCGCGCTGTCGCCGACCGCGTTTGTACAGGATATTTTGCACGATAAACTGCACGCCGGCGTGGTGGCCTGCGGCGAAAATTTCCGCTTTGGACACGGCGGCTCGGGTGATCTGCACACGCTGCAGACCTTGTGTGAGCCGCTGGGCATCCGCGTGATCGCGGTACCGACGCTGTTAGACGGCGGTCTGCCCATCAGCTCCACCCGCATCCGCGGCTTGATCGCCGCCGGCGATATCGCGGAAGCCAATCGTCTGCTCGGCTCGTTTTACACCATTCGCGAAACGGTCGTAGACGGCAATCATTTAGGCCGTACCGCCGGTTTTCCCACCGTCAACCAGCCGCTTCCCGAGGATGCAGTCTGGCCGGCATTCGGCGTGTACGCCGCCACCGTGCTGGTGGACGGCAAATCGTATATCGGTGTGACCAACATCGGTCGAAAACCGACCGTTGGCTCCGATCGCCCGCTGGCTGAAACGTGGATCCTCGATTACGAGGGAGATCTGTACGGGCGGACGCTGACGCTGTGGCCGGTCAAGTTTATTCGACCGGAGCGCACCTTCCCCACCACCGACGCGTTGTTTGCGCAGGTAGCCAAAGATGCGGAGATGATCCGCGAAATGTTCCGCCCGACCGGCAAAACGCGGGCGGTGCTGTTTGATTTAGACGATACGCTCCACAGTCGCGTGGAGGCCTGGCGTGCGTTTGCGCGTCGCTACGTCGACCGCCTGCTGCCCGACCGATCGGAGTCGGAGCGCGCCGCTCACGCCCATCGGCTGTGGGAGCGCGGCGGTTGCGGACACGGCTATCCCACCACCGATTTTGTGGATTTCTATACCCCTGACCTAATCGCCGGCTTAAAAGAGGATGCCGGTTTACCGCAATCGCTGGAGGAATTGGTGGATCTGTATCTGCCGATGTTTCCCGAGCACACGACGGTATTTCCGGATGCCGTCCCCACGCTTGTCACCTTGCGCGAGCAAGGGTACAAGGTGGGCTTTATCACCAACGGTCCCTCTCTCCTGCAAAACCGCAAGCTGCATTTCTCCGGTCTGCTGCCGCTGATGGATTGCGCGGTGGTCGCCGGCGACGAGGGGGTCAGCAAACCCGACCCCGAACTGTTTATCCGCACGGCGCTCCGCTTGGGTGTGGCGCCGGAGGATTGCGTATACGTAGGCGACAATCCGCGCGCAGACATCGGCGGCGCCAAGTCGGCCGGACTGCGACCGGTATACATCGACCGTACGGACGAGCGTTTCCCCGTCGGCGACGACGTGCCGCGGATTACCGAGCTGAAAGAATTATTTTCCTTATTATAATAAAGGTAAAAGGAAGGACGGATCCCTGTGAAAATTTCTCCCTCGATCTTAAATTGCGATTACACCGATCTTCGCGCCGTCATGCGGTTTTTGGAAGATCTTCATCCCGATATGATCCATTTGGACGTAATGGACGGCGTGTTTGTGCCCAATCTGTCCTTTGGTCCGCCGGTCATCGAGGCGCTTCGCCCGTTGACCGATCTGCCGTTTGACGTACATCTGATGATGCAGCACCCCGATCGTCTGATCGACGCGTTTGCCAAGGCGGGGGCGGACAGCATCAACATCCACGTCGAGAGCGACGCGCCCATCGACGAAACGCTTCAGCACATTCTGGATCTGGGCAAAAAAGCCGCCATTACCATCAAACCGAAAACGCCGGTCGAAGCGGCTTTTCCGTATCTGGACAAAGTGTCGATGGTGCTGGTGATGTCGGTAGAGCCCGGCTTTGGCGGTCAGTCGTTTATGCACGATATGATGCCCAAGGTTACCGCGCTCAAAGAGGAGATTCGCCGCCGTGGCTTGTCCACGATCGTTCAGGTGGACGGCGGCGTGGATGCCGCCACCGCCCCGATCTGCGCCGAAGCCGGCGCGGATTGCGTCGTGGTGGGCAGCGCCATTTTCAAAACCGACGATCCCGTCGGCTTGGTGAGCATCGTTCACGGCAATTAAAGCCGAGCTAACAGATCGGTCGTCAACGGCGTACCCTCGCCGGTGACCCCCCCCACACACCGTTCGCCGCTTCCGTGCATACGGGCGGTTTCGGTCAACAACGCAAACAAAGCGGGCGGGATCGGCTGGTGCTTCCAAAAGATCAACCGATATCCACCCGCTACCCGATACAACGCCATCGTCGGTGCGGACAGCGCCAAACGACGGCAACCGACCGTGAATTGCAACAGCGCATCGCTGTCGGAAAAAGCAAACACCAGCGGACGCGTATCCCGCATTTTGCGAACCCGTCCGTCAACCAACCGTTTCGCCACCCCACACACCCCCTCGTTTTATCCTATGTACAGGACAAACCGAAGGTTTCGGAAAGGAGTGACCCCTATGAACAGCGCCAAGCGCGGCATCCCGATGCTGCTAGACAAAGGCGTAGCGGCCGCCAAACCCATTGTGGTTTTGGGCGACGTCAAGCGCGTCTATCTGCCGCTTTCCTATGGCGACCAGCGGCGATGCCGTCCGGTCGTCAAGGATTTTGACACCGTTATGGCCGGCTCGGTATTGGCAGAGCCGATCGATTTAGACGACGTGCCGCTGATCAGCTCGGTGACCGGCGTAGTCGCCGGCATGAGCGAAATGTTCCATCCGCTGTACGGGCAGTTGACCTGTTCGGCGATCGACGCCATGCTGTTTGAATCCCCGACGGATCCCGTCACCCCGACCATGCCGGAGGACGTGGATGCCGATACCATTATGAAATGCTGCAAGCAAGCCGGTATTGTGGACGAATTGGACGGCGTCCAGTTGCATCTTAAGCTGGCGGATTGGGCCGCCACCGGCACCACTCCCTGCCTAATCGCCGATGCCACCGAGCCGGAGCCGTTCCAGTCCTCGGCTTATGCGGTACTGCGCGCACACAGCAAACCGGTGCAGTTTGGCTTGCGCCTCGCGGCGCTGGCTGCCGGCATTCCGGCTACGCGAATTGCGCTTCAGACCTCCTACTCACGCGGTCGCAAGCTGGCAGAGCGCTTTGATCCCAACGATATTCACAGCATCCGCCGTCGGCGGTATCCGCTGTTTGATAAAGAGCCCGCCGAGTACCGCGGTCAATGCGGATTTATCGGTGTACAGGCCTGCTTGGCGCTGTACCGCGCGGTCACCGACGGCACGCCGCAGACCAGCACGGTCATCACCGTCACCGGCGACGCGATCGACGAGCCGCGCAATTTATTGGTGCCGTTCGGCACACCGATCGAAGCAGCCCTGCAGGCGTGCGGTGTGGACAAGACGGTCGGTCTGCTTCTGCTGGGCGACGCACTCAGCGGCGTGGAAATCACCGACCGCAGTCTGCCGATCTTGCCGGGTATGACCTGTCTGCTGGCGTTTTCCGATCCGATCAAAAAGCGGATGCGCAGCTGCATCGGCTGCGGCCAATGTGCCGCCGTCTGCCACAAGGGATTGCTTCCCTATGAGATCGCGCGCCGCTATGAAAACCTGCAATACGAGCGTCTGTCGGCGTTAGAGCCGCAAGAATGCGACGCCTGCGCCGCTTGCAGCGCCGTTTGTCCGGCGCACCGTCCGCTGGTGCAGACGGTGCAACAAGCCGCCCATTCGATGGGTACGATCTTTGTGGATTGGGGGGATGAGTAATGGAACCGATCATCACACCCTCGTTACGCGTGGGACGCAGTGTTATCAGTTATTCCTTTGACGTGTTGCTCATCATCGCCTGTCTGACGGTGTATTCGTACGTTATCTACGGTCTGCGGCCAGTCCTGCTCACCCTCATCACCATCGGCACGGCGATGCTGTGCGAAGCGATCGCCTGTCTGCTGTCCAGACGCCGCCTGACCTTCGGGGACGGCACCGCGCTGGTCACCGGTGGTCTGATCGCCATGATGATGTCCCCCATCACGCCCGTCTGGGCAGCGATGGCGGCGGCGGCCTTTGCCATTTGGGTGGCCAAAATGCCGTTTGGCGGCAGCGGTCGCAACATATTCAATCCCGCCGCGGCCGGCGTGGCGTTTGCCACCTTCTGTTTTCCGCGTTCGGTGCTGACCTACCCCAACCCCGATCAAGGGCTGCGTCTGCTGTGGGATACCACGGCAGTCATTCCGCAGGAATCGGTTGCCTCGGTGCTCAAAAGCGGCGGCGCCTCGTTTGAAACGCCGATGAATATGCTGTTCGGCAATACGCCGGGCGCCATCGGCGCGACCACGATTTTGGTGCTGCTGGCAGGACTGATCTACCTGGCCTGTCGCCGCACCGTGTCGCTTCACGCTTTTATCCCGTACGTTCTCACCTGCGCGGTCATCGCGTTGGTATTTCCGCGCACCGGCGGCAACCTGCTCAACGGCGTGTTTTTGGAACTCACCTCCGGCTTGTTGCTGTTTGGCGGCATCTTTATGCTAAACGATCCGACCACGACGCCACACCACGCCTCCGGCCGCGTGATCTTCGGTATTTTGACCGGCATCGCCGTGATGCTGATGCGCCATTTCGGGCGCTTTGAGGACGGCGTTTGCTTTGCGATCTTGCTGATGAATCCCCTCTCCTCTGTCATCGACCGCGCGGCGTGGCAGGTATCGCATTTTGTGGAAAAGAGGTGGCTGCATCGTGTATAAACCCACCGCTTCTCATACCGGCTGGAAGTTCGGACAGATCTTCCTCGATTCCGCCATTCGCGACAACATTGTGTTGGCGCAGGCCATTGGCATCTGCCCCATCATTTTGGCCGGCACCGATTTGAAAAGCGGCGTCGTGCTGACCGTTTGCACCCTGCTGGTGCTGCTTCCCGTCAGCTTTTTGATGTCGCTCATCGGCAACCGCTTGCCCAACTGGCTGCATCCGGTCATCTACACGCTGTCCGCATCGATCCTGCTGACCGGCGCGGCATTCGTGCTGGATAACTTCATCTCCACCACGCTGTACGCACAGCTGCATTTGTTTATTCCGTTGATGGCAGTTAACACGATCTTTACCTATCGTGTCGGCGGCTTTTCCATCGGCAATCGACCGGCGGCCGCGATCGCGGATGCGCTGGGATCCTCGTTTGGCTTTGGTCTGGTGATCTGTCTGGTCGGTCTGCTGCGCGAGTTGCTGCGCGCCAACACCATTTGGGGTGTGCCGGTGCCGATCGAACTCACGCTGACCGAAGCCGCCGAGCCGTTTTTGGCGTTTATTTTGTTAGGATTTATGGCCGCCGCCTTGCAGGTGCACGCGCACCGAAAGAAAGACGACGCCGATCCGGCATTCATCGTATCCGACGAGGAGGTGGATGCCCGTGACTGAGTTATTGCTGTATTTCTTTGCCGCGGCGGTACTTTCCAATCTGGTGCTGTCCACCGGCTTTGGCACCTCGATGATCCTGCGCATCGTCCGTCATCCGCGCGATATTTTGTATTTCGGCGCGACCATGACCTATTTTTCAGTACTGACAGTGTTATCGGGTTATTGGATTGACCTGTTTCTCGACAATGCCGCCGACATTCACTTTCTGCGACCGTTGATTCTCGTCGGTGTGGTAGCACTGTGGTATCTGCTCACTGTGTTAATCACCAAGCTCGCCCTGCCCAAACTGTATGCCCGTATGGAGTTATGGCTGCCGATGGCGGCGTTTAACAACATCGTGGTGGGCGTGGCATTGATCGCCAACCACCAGTTCGCGATCAGCCTGCTCGGCACCATTGGTCTGGCAATCGGCGCCAGCCTTGGTTTTACGTTGCTGTCGTTGTTGGTCGCAGAAGCACGCGAGCAACTTGACCACTCGGATCTGCCGCATGCGTTCCGCGGTCTGCCCATCCTGCTTTTGTGGTTGGGATTGATCGCGCTGGCCGTGATGGGCTTCTCCTCGTCGATTTCCTTTATCTGATAGGAGGCATTCTATGAAACCCAGAAAGATCCGTCGTCGTTCGACGGGTTATCGGCGCTCGGCATTTCGTCGGCGCACTCCCATATTGAAGATTGTGGGCACAGTCGCCGCGTTGGCGGTCGTGGTGACTGCCGGCTTCTTTGCAGGCAAACTGCTGTTTGGCGACAGCACGCCGGAAGTCAACGGCCCGACCCCGTCCTCTACTACCACCACGACCACGGTGCCGTCCGGCAGTTCCTCTGCCACGACGACGACCGCACCGCAAACCAACGGCGCGCTGTCTCTCTCCTCGGTGAAAGCGGTGGTGCTGTCGACCGACGCGCTGAAAAACACCGAAACGCTCAAAACCACGCTGCAAGCTGCTAAAAAAGCCGGCTTTACCGGCATCGTGTTCGATATGAAGGACGCCAAAGGCAACGTGTGGTTTGCAGCAGACGGGGCGCTTGCCAAGGAAGCCCAAGCGGTCGTGGAAAAACCGCTGACCGAAACGGAATTCAAGGCGGTCTTGGCTCTCTGCCAAACAGAAAAGATGCTCGCCATTCCGCGAATGTACGGGTTTTTGGACGCGACGGCTTCCAAAAAACTGGTTTCCGCGCGAATCGCCATCAGCGGATCGCCTACGATCGACTGGCTGGACGATTATGCCGAAAACGGCGGCAAGCCGTGGCTCAACCCCTACTCGCCGCAAGCACACAGTTACCTCATCGAGTTGGCCAAACAACTGCACGAGTGGGGCTGCACCGCTATGATCTTTGACGGCGTGCAGTTCCCCAATCGCTTGGATTCGTTGGCCGATTTCGGCAAGTCCGCCTACACCTCCATGAGCAAGTTGGAGGTCCTGCAGACCTTTGTGAAATCGCTGACCGACGCGCTGGCCGGCTGCGAGATCAGCGTGTGCGCCAACGGCGCGGCCACCATCGGTGAGAACACCGCCGCTTACGGCGGCAACCCCCTCTCGTTTGGCAGTCGCTATGTCTCGCCGTTGTTGTATCCGGAGACGCTCGGCTCCTCGCTGACGGTCGGCACCCAGACGGTGACCGATCCGACCGGCCAACCGGCCGCAGCGGTAGCCGCCGCCTATCGACTGGTCAACGACCGCGTCAAACTGCTGAACAACGCCGCGCCGAAGTTGTTGCCGTGGCTGACCGCCGACGGTGCCACCGCCGCGCAAGTGAAGGAAGAAATCGCCGCGTTAGGCGGCGCGCCGTTTGTGCTGTATACTGAAAACGGCACCTACGATTTCACCGCATTGCAACCATAATTTTAAAAAGAGCCCTCCCGAAGAACTCTCCTTTGGGAGGGTTCTTTTTTTGTAAAAATTTTTATGAAAATTGCCGTAAAATTCCTTTTCTTTTTTTACAAAAACGCTTGCAATTTCATTGAAATGAGTATATAATGTTTCCATAAGGGTGCAAAGTGGCGCAAAATGGTTCGATGTGGTGAATTTTCAACTGTTTCAACCAAAACTTCAACAACCCTAAATTCGACAGAAAGGAGGCAGATAATATGCTGGGAAAACACCGCCATAACGTGGATACCAAAGGCCGAATGTTCGTTCCGGCCAAATTCCGTGCAGAGCTTGGCGAGGCGTTTGTTGCCGCCGCTGTGATGGATCACTGCATCTGCCTGTACTCTGCCGAGGAGTGGGGCGCCCGCATGGCCAAGCTGAGCGATCAGCCGATGACCGAAAAGGTCCGCAAGCTTTCTCGTTTGCTCGGTTCTCGTTCGGACGAGGTCAGCATTGATGCGCAGGGACGCATTAATCTAAACAAAGAGTTGCTGGCATACGCCGGTATTGAAAAGGAAGTGCTGGTCATTGGCGCCGGCACGCGCGCGGAGATCTGGAACCCGACGATGTACGAACAGGCCATGGCCGAGATCGACGACGACGAGATCGAAGCCGCGCTTGCGGAAGCGATGTTCTGAGGCGCGTATGAGTGGACAAGCTTACCATCTGCCGGTTCTGCTGGAACCGACGATTGACGCGCTAAACGTTCAGCCGGACGGCTTGTATGTGGACGGCACAGCCGGCGGCGGCGGACATTCCTTCGCCATCGCCTCGCGGCTGACCACCGGTCATCTGTATTCGCTTGATCGCGATCCGGATGCCATTGCCGAAGCCGGCGCACGTTTGCAGGGGTTGCCCGCCACGGTGGTGCAATCCAACTTCACCGAAATGGACAAGGTGCTGGCCGCCCAAGGCATTGACGGTGTGGACGGCATCTTGTTGGATATTGGCGTGTCCTCGCATCAGTTGGATACCGCCAGCCGCGGATTCTCGTTTCATATGGATGCACCGTTGGATATGCGGATGAGCCAATCCGGCCCGACCGCCGCGGATCTGATCAACACCGCCGACGAGCGTGAGATCGCCCGCATCCTGTGGGAGTACGGCGAGGAGAAATTTTCCCGTCAGATCGCGCGAAACATCGTTGCCGCGCGGGCGGACAAGCCGATTACCACCACATTTGAATTATCGGATATCATTTGCGAAAGCGTACCGGCTGCCGTGCGGCGCGCCGGACATCCGGCCAGAAAATCGTTTCAGGCCATCCGCATCGCCGTCAACGGCGAGTTGGATTGTCTGTCGGCGGCGCTGGATACCGCGTTTCGCTGCTTGAAGGTCGGCGGCAGGCTGGCGGTCATCACCTTCCACTCGCTGGAGGATCGCATTGTCAAGCAACGCTTTCAGACCTGGCGGCAGGGATGCACCTGCCCACGCGAATTTCCGGTGTGCGTCTGCGGACGGACGCCGGCGGCGGAGCCGGCCATTCGTAAGCCGGTGACGGCCACTCCCGAGGAGGAGGCCGCCAATCCGCGCAGCCGCAGCGCAAAACTGCGGTGTGTGACCAAATTGCACGATCCCTATTAAATGAGGAAAGGATAGAGGACTATGGCGCAGCATGCATACGACCTGTCGGCGTTCGAAGAACGGAAGCCGTCAGTGGTTGCCTTAAAACCGAATCGCAAAGCCCAGCGCGCCCAGACTCGTCAACACCGCGCGCAAGCGGTAGTCAATGCGGTGGTTACCGCGTTGGCGGTTGCCGCCGCGATGAGCATCGTGTTGCTGATGATCATCAGCCGCGTCCGCATCACCCAGATCAACAGCGAGATCAACGCTTTGGAGGACGAGATTAGCATTTTGCAAAGCGAAAACGTTCGCTTGAAGGGCGAAATCGTCGCCATCGCCTCGGCTGAAAGCGTCGAAAACTACGCACAGGCAAACGGCATGACGAAGGTCGAGCCGCATCAGGTGCGGTATTTCTCGGTAGACGATACCGACAGCGCCGAGATCCCTACCGACGGAAATGGCAATTTCCTTGTCTCGCTTTGGGAGGGCATCACCGGTTTATTCCGGTAATATTCACCGTCGCCGGACATACAATAGAGTTAGACGGCCAAAGGTCTGAGATTGGGACAGTCTTAGACCTTTTCTTATTTTAATCCATCAAGGAGGAAGCACCATGGCAAACGAAACCGGCAGAAACGCCACCCGACTGCCTACCCGTTCGATGTGGCGGCGGTCGATCGTCGTGTTGGTCGTACTGGCACTACTGGTCGTGCTCTTGCTCGGTCGGTTGGCCTACGTGCAGATCTTCGAGCACGACTACTGGTCTAAGCTCGCGGTATCCCAGCAGCTCAGCGATACACCGGTGGATGCCGCCCGCGGCACCATCTACGACGCGAATATGACCGTGTTGGCGGAATCCGAGCAGGTGTGGACCATCATCATGGACCCGAGCAACCTGCAGGATTTTGCCGAGGAAACCAAGCAACCAAACATTGCCGCTACCGTAGCGGATGAGCTCTCCGTTTTGTTGAAGGTCGACCGCGATCGCCTGTTCAAGCGCGCCACCGACACCGGCTCGCAGTACGCGGTGATCGTCTCCAAGATCGAGCGTCCGCTGGTGGAGGAGTTTATTGAATGGGTGGAGCAGAAAGGTATGTCCGACAAGGGCGTCTTCCGCATCATCTCCGACTACACGCGCTCCTATCCGCAAGGCTCGCTCGCCTCGACCGTGCTGGGCTTCTGCGGCACCGATTACTACGGCTTGTACGGCTTGGAAGCGCAGTATAACGATGTGCTGGCCGGCACTCCCGGACGCATCGTGACCGCACAAAACGGCGTCGGCAACGATATGTCGGTGTCGCTGACCTACGAAAAAACGGTGGATGCCGAGGACGGCAACAGTCTGGTGCTGACCATCGATTCCACCATTCAGCATTATGCGGAAAAGTATCTGGATCAGGCGGTTGCCAGCTTTAACGCCACCAACCGCGGCGTCTGCATTGTGATGAACGTCAAGACGGGCGCCATTCTGGCCTGTGCGGTCGCCGGCGACTACGATCCGAACGATCCGATGACCATCCACGACGAGCACGCCAAGCTCGAGCTGGAAAAGATCACCGACAAGAAAAGCGAGGAGTACAGCAACGCGTATGCCGCGGCGCAGGCGCTCCAATGGACCAACAAAGCGGTTACCGACTACTACGAGCCCGGCTCGGTGTTTAAGGTGTTTACCTCTGCCATGGCGGTAGACGCCGGCATTCAGCTCAGTTCCGATACCTTCTACTGCCCCGGCTATTTCCGGCTCGGACCGGATACCATCCACTGCCACGCCAGCGCACACGGCTCGCAGAGCTTTGCGGATACCATTTCGCACTCCTGCAACCCCGCCTTTGCCAAGATCGGCGTAGCGGTCGGCGGTAGTTTGTTCTACAAGTATTTCAACGGCTTCGGCTTCACCGAAAAAACCGGCGTGGATATGCTGGGCGAGGCAGCCGCCTCCTCCGCGCTGTACCACGGGCAGAATATGACCGACATTCAGGTGGCCACCTCCGCGATGGGACAGACCTTTAAGATCACACCCATCCAGATGATCACCGCGCTGTCGGCGGTCGCCAACGGCGGACATCTGGTCCAACCCTACGTGGTGCAAAACGTGCTGGATATCGACGGCAACATCGTATCCACCACCGAGCCGGTCATCAAGCGGCAGGTGATCTCCACCGCAGCCGCGGCCAAGGTGACCGATATGCTGCAGTTTGCCGTGGACGGCGGTGGCTGCAAAAACGTGTACGTCGCCGGCTATCAGGTAGCCGGCAAGTCCGGCACCGCCGACTACACCGAAACCAAAGACGACGTATGGGCGTCCTTCGGTGCCTACGCACCGGGCGACGATCCGGAGATCGCGGTGCTGTGCATCGTCGACCAGCCGCACGCGGCGGTCGTGTACGGCAGTCAGGTCGCCGGTCCGGTCGTGCGTCAGGTGATCGAGGATACCCTGCCCTATCTGGGCATCGAGCCGGTCTACAACGAAAAAGAACTCGCCAACCTCTCCACCTCCACGCCGAATGTGTCGGATAAGAGTGTGGAAACGGCGATCTCGATGATTCAAAACGCCGGTCTGGATTACACGCGCGTCGGCGACGGCTCGACCGTTCTGGCGCAGGTGCCGACCGCCGGTGCCACCATTCCGAAAGAAGGCACCGTGGTGCTGTATACCGACGAGAATGCGTTGGATCGCACCACCACCGTTCCCAATTTCGTGGGAATGACGCTGACGCAAGCCAGCGCCGCCGCCCACGCCGCCGATCTCAACTTGGTCATTTCCGGCTTGAGTGTCGACAGCGGTACCGCCGTCTGCTCCTCGCAGAGCATTGGAAGCGGCGCCAACGCCCCACTCGGAACGGTCATCAACCTCAGCTTTGTGTATCAGGACGCAGACGATTAAAGCTCTGTATGAAAAAGGAGGAACGGCGATGAAAACGCTCCAAGAACTTTTGGCCGGCATAGCGGTCGCCGAAGAAAACCCCACGGTATCCGCGCTGGTATGCGATTCCCGAAAAGTTACCCCCGGTTGCGTATTCGTGTGCATTGACGGCGTATCGGTGGACGGTCACCGCTTTGCCGCCGCCGCTTTGGAAGCCGGCGCAGTTGCGCTGGTCGTCCAGCGCGATCTGGGGCTTCCCCACCAAATTCTCGTTGACGATACACGGTTGGCGTGGGCGCAGTTGTCTGCCAACTGGTTTGGTCGTCCTGCCGAAAAGCTCTGTGTGATCGGCGTGACCGGCACCAACGGCAAGACCAGCACCACCTATATGATCAAGCAAATGCTGGAGGCCTGCGGCCACAAGGTCGGTCTTTGCGGCACCATTCAAAACCTGATTGGCGACCGCGCGGTCGCCACCGGACACACCACACCGGACGCTTACGAACTGCAGGAATTATTCGCCGCGATGCTCGCTGAGGACTGCGATTACGTGGTGATGGAGGCTTCCTCCCACGCACTCGATCAGCACCGCGTGGCAGCCATACCGTTTGCGGTCGGCGTGTTTACCAATCTCACGCAGGATCATTTGGATTACCACAAAACCATGGAAAATTACTGCGATGCCAAGCGTCGCTTGTTCTTGCAGAGCAAGATCGCCGTCGTACAGGCAAACGATCCGTGGACCGCACGTCTGACGCGCGACCTCCCCTGCCCGATCCTCACCTTCTCCAACGGCGAGGGCGGCACCTATGCGGCGAGCGACGTCAGCTATCGTCCGGACGGCGTGGCGTTTACGGTATCCGGTCCCGATGTCAGCGGACGCGTGCATCTGCCCATTCCGGGAGAATTTTCGGTCTGCAACGCGATGGGCGCCATCGTCACCGCGCTGGCGCTCGGTCTGCCGTTTGACACGGTATCCGCCGCGGTCGGTGAAATGACCGGCGTCAAGGGACGCGCGGAGATCGTTCCCACCGGCCGCGATTTCACGGTCGTGATCGACTACGCCCACACCCCCGACGGTCTGGAAAAGATCTGCCAAGCACTCCGGCACGGACTGTCCGGCCGATTGGTCACGCTGTTTGGTTGCGGCGGCGATCGCGATCGCACCAAGCGCCCCAAGATGGGCGCCGCGGCGGCCGCGCTTTCGGATTTCCTCATCATCAGCTCAGATAATCCGCGTTCGGAGGATCCCGAGGCGATCATCGAGGAGATCCTGCCGGGCATTCCGGCCGATACGCCGTACGTTGTTATTCCCGACCGCGCCGAAGCGGTCCGCTGGGCCATCCTCAACGCCCAAAAGAACGATACCATCCTGTTGGCCGGCAAAGGACACGAAACCTATCAGGTCATTAAAACAGGCACCATCCATCTCGATGAACGCGAGATCATCGAGGATGCGCTGTCCGGAAAGAAGGATTGATTATGCCTTACACCAAACCGATCGTACTGTTGGCAACCGCCGCCGTGGCGTTTGCGGTTGCTGCCATTCTCGGCCGCAAGCTCATCCCGCTGCTGCACAAACTGAAGTTTGGGCAGACCATTTTGGACATCGGACCGTCGTGGCACAAAAACAAACAAGGCACCCCCACCATGGGCGGAATTCTGTTCATTTTGGGTATGCTATTTGCGGTACTGTTGGCGTTGGTGTTCTGCGGCACAGCGCTCCAGTTCAATCTCTTTAAAGAGAGCGTCCCCACGCAGATCCGCTTGATCGCCGGTTTGATTCTGGCACTTGGGTGCGGCGCGATCGGCTTTGTGGACGACTATGTGAAAATTCGAAAAAAACGCAATCTCGGTCTGACCGATAAGCAGAAGTTGTTTTTGCAGTTGCTCCTCTCGTTTGGCTACGGACTTCTGCTGTACATCGGCGGCGAAGGCGCTCGCACGTTTGCCGTTCCCTTCTTGGGGTGGGTAGATTTTGGTATTTGGGTGATCCCGCTGGCAATGCTGATTGTCGTCGGCGCCTCCAACGCCACCAACCTCACCGACGGCGTGGACGGTCTGTGCGGCTCGGTTTCGGTATTTGCCGCCGCCGCCTTTATGGCGGTTGCCGGCATCGAGGGCGCGTTCTACCAGAGCCTGATGGGCGCCGCGCTGATCGGCGGTCTGATGGGCTTTTTGGTATACAACCTGCATCCTGCCAAAGTCTTTATGGGCGATACCGGCTCGCTGTTTATCGGCGGTACGCTGTGCGCGATCGCGTTTGGCACCGGCCACCCATTGCTGCTGGTCCCGTTCGGCGTGGTCTATATTATGGAAACGCTGTCGGTTATTTTGCAGGTTACCTATTTCAAACTCACTCACGGCAAACGCCTGTTCCGGATGTCGCCGATCCACCACCACTTTGAGATGGGCGGATGGAGCGAAAACCGCATCGTGTTGACCTTCTGCGGCATCACGCTGGTTGTATCCGGTATCACGATCGCGTTACTCCTGATTTTCTAAAACATACCCCTTATTTCTTGAAAGGAGGAGATCCCATGGCCACCAACGCTCGTCGCGCGACCGCAGCCGACAATCGTCCGCGCACCGGTTGGCGCAAATTCATTTACACCGGCGGCAGTTTGGATACGTTCTTCATTATGACGCTGCTGCTGTTGTTGGCGATCGGACTTATCTGCCTGTTTTCCGCCAGCTATGTTTACGCCGATTACTACGACGGCGACAGTTACTTCTACATCAAGAAGCAGGCGCTGTTTGCGGTTATCGGCTTGGTGGCGATGTTTGGCGTCTCCTGTATCGACTATCACGTTTTGCATAAATTTACTTGGATCGTTATGGGAATCTCGCTGTTCCTGTTGGTATTGGTGTTGTTTTTACCGGCGCCAACCGGCATCCACCGCTGGATCAACCTGCCGCTTGTGGGCGGCTTCCAGCCATCGGAACTTGCGAAGTTTGCCATTATCCTATCCTTTGCGCACCTCATATCCATCAACCATAAGCAAATGAAAAAATTTACCGTCGGATACGTGCCGTTTGTGTTGATTCTGGGCGTCACGGCCGTTCTTATCATTGCGGAGCCCCACCTTTCGGGTACGATTCTGGTGGTGGCCATCGGCGGCATTATGATGTTCGTCGGCGGCACTCGTGTCGGATATCTGGCGGCCACCGTCGGATTGGCGGTCGGCGCGGTCGTGTTGATGGTCGGTGTCCTCGGCTACGAGGCGGACCGCATCATGGTGTGGCAAGACCCCATCGCTGTTTATAACAGCGGCGCCGAAGGTCGCGACCTTGCGTGGCAGACGGTGCAATCGCTGTACGCCATCGGCTCCGGCGGATTAATGGGGTTAGGTTTAGGGAACTCGCGCGAAAAGCACCTGTTCCTCCCCGAACCGCAAAACGACTTCATTTTCTCCATTGTGTGCGAGGAGCTTGGTTTTGTCGGCGCCGCCATCATCATCATTTTGTTCGCCTTACTGGTATGGCGCGGCATCGTCCTCAGTATGCGCGCCCGCGATAAGTTTGGTGCCATGCTGGCGGTCGGCATCTGCGCGCAGATTGGTGTGCAGGTCGTCTTAAACATCGCCGTTGTGTCCAACCTGATGCCCAATACCGGTATCGGTCTGCCGTTTTTCAGTTACGGCGGATCGTCTATGATGATGTTACTGATGCAGATGGGCGTGCTGCTGTCCGTTTCGCGACAGGCACGCAACACGTCCCAAGGATAAAGGAGGTTCGCTATGCGTGTACTTCTGACAGGCGGCGGCACCGCCGGTCATATCAATCCGGCGCTGGCCATCGCCGCCGACATCCGCCGTCGGATGCCGGATACCGAATTTCTGTTTGTCGGCGCAACCGGTCGAATGGAGACCAAGCTGGTGCCGAAAGCCGGATATCCCCTCAAAACCGTTACGGTGGAGGGCTTTTCCCGAAAACTTACCCCCAAATCTCTGATGCACAACCTGACCGCCGCCTATCATGCGGTGGCGGCCGGTCACACCTGCCGCAAGATATTGCAGGAATTTCGTCCGGACATCGCAATCGGCACCGGCGGCTACGTATCCGGTCCGATTCTCCGCGAGGCCGCCAAAATGGGCGTGCCGGTCGTTGTGCACGAATCCAACGCCTTGCCGGGCGTGACCGTCAAAATGCTTGCCAAATACGCGAGCGCGATCTGTCTGCCGACCGAAGAATCCAAGTCTAAAATGCCGGCCGACAGTTGTCCGCTGATCGTCACCGGCAACCCCTTGCGCGAGGAGTTCCACCACGTGGACAAGGCCGCGGCGCGTGCCGCCCTCGGTCTCACCGACGACAAGCCGTTGGTGCTGTCCTTTGGCGGCAGCTTGGGCGCTCGCCGCTTAAACGAAGCGATGACCGAGGTGTTGGCCGAAAGCCATAAGCTCCACGCCTGCCACCACATCCACGGCACCGGCACAGCCGGCTGGGACGCCATGTCGGCGGCACTTGCCAAGCGCGGCATCCCCACCGACAGCGAGCTGATTTCGGTACGCCCGTATATTGACGACGTGCCTCTGTGCATGGCGGCAGCCGATCTGGTCATCTGCCGTTGCGGCGCCATGACCATCAGCGAGATCCCCGCCTGCGGCGTTGCCTCGGTACTCATCCCCTCGCCGTATGTAGCGGAAAACCACCAATTCCACAACGCGATGGTGCTTGTCAACAAAGGCGCCGCCGTGTGTATTGAAGAAAAAGATCTGTCCGGCGAGGCGCTGTGGCAAACGGTGAGCGAGCTTATCGCCGACCCGACGCGACTGGCCCAAATGGGACAAAATGCGCGCCGCGATGCCATTCTCGACGGCTCCGATCGCATTTGGGCGGTCATCCAGCCGCTGATTAAATAACAGTCACCCCTACCCCCGCCCTGTCATACCTTGACAGTGCGGGAGAATGCATAGGTTTTCCCGCCTATATAAGGAGGGAAAACCATGCCTCACTTACTGATTGACGGCGGTCGGCGCCTAAACGGCACCGTCGCCATTCACGGCGCCAAAAACGCCGTTTTGCCGCTACTGGCGGCCACGCTCCTCGCCGACGGCGAAAGCGTTTTACATAACGCCCCTCAGCTGTCGGACGTGGAGGGTTGTCTGGAGATCCTCTCCGGCTTCGGTTGTCGCACCACGCAAGAAGGCGACACCATCACCGTATGTGCAGACGCCGCCGATACGCCGTCCATCACCGATGAGCTGATGCGCAAAATGCGCTCGTCCATCGTGTTTTTGGGCGCGATGATGGCGCGCTTCGGCGAAGCGCATCTGTCCTACCCCGGCGGTTGTGAACTGGGGCCGCGCCCCATCGACCTGCATCTGGCAGCCTTTCGGCTGATGGGTGCGGAAATTCACGAGGAGGGCGGTCAACTTCACGCGTTTTTGCCGGAGGGACGCTTTCTCGGCAACACCGTTTCGCTGTCCTTTCCCAGCGTCGGCGCCACCGAAAATATTTTGCTGGCTGCCGTGACCGCCAAGGGTACCACCACCATTCTAAACGCAGCTCGCGAGCCGGAGATCATCGATCTGGCGGCGTATTTATCGGCCTGCGGCGCGCGCATCCACATCGATGGCGGCACCATCACCGTGGAGGGTGTCGAGCGCCTGACCGCCTGCACGCACACGGTCATCCCCGACCGCATTGAAGCCGCCACATATATGGCGGCGGTCGCTGTCACCGGCGGATCGGCCGTATTGGAACGGTTATGCCCCGCGCACATCGCCACCGTGCTGCCGGTCTTTGCCGAAATGGGCTGCCGCATCAGCGAATTTCCGCAGCAGATCGTGCTAAACGCGCCCGCGCGCTTAAACCGCATTCCGTTTCTGCGCACCATGCCGTATCCGGGATTTCCCACCGATGCGGCGGCGCCGCTGTTGGCGGCCGCCACGGTCGCCAATGGTACCAGCGTGTTCGTGGAAAGCATTTTTGAAAGCCGCTACAAGTACGTCGGCGAACTGGCGCGAATGGGCGCGCACATCAAAATCGAAAGTCGCGTCGCCATTGTCGAGGGCGTCCCCTCGTTATCGGGTGCGGCGGTGGACTGTACCGATCTGCGCGGCGGCGCAGCGCTGGTAATCGCGGCATTGGCCGCCGAGGGACGTACCGTCATCGGCGAGCTGACGCATCTCGACCGCGGCTACGATCATTTGGAAGATACGTTGACGGCGCTCGGCGCGCGCGTCCAAAGGAAGTAAATAACAAAGGAGACATCGCCCCGTGAAAGTGACACAGATCTCGCGAAAATCGCATAAAAAGCGGATGAACGCCGGCCTGCGGCGCTTTCTGACCTCGGTCGTGCTGTTCTTTCTGATCGTGGCGGTTTGCATCCTGATTGCCGTGTTCTATCCGATGTCGCGCGAGCTGGCGGAGAAACAACAATACGCCTCGTCCGAGGAAGTGCCGGACAACGCCGTCGTCATCCGCAGCATCGAGGTGACCGGCAACCGCCATCTCTCGGCACAAAACATCATTTTGTCCTCCGGCTTGAAGGTGGGGCAAAACTTTATGACCATCAGTAAAAACGCGGCGGAGGCCAACATTCTGGCCAACTGCCCGTACGTAAAAAGCGTGCGCATCACCTCCCCCACCTACGACAGCTACGTCATCGCCGTGGAGGAAAAGGACGCCTTGGGCGCGATGTACGCCGACGGCAACTGGGTGGTGCTGGGCGAGGATTACACCGCGCTCGGTTACTTGACCGTTCACGGCGATACTCCCGACCGATACCTGTACATCAAGGGTGCCGAATCCAGCGGGGGCAAACTGGGAGAAGCCGCGCTGTCCGCCCACCACGAAAGCGTGTTGCGCTCGATCCTGACCGAGTTAAACGCGCAGGAGATCACCGGCATCAACTGCATTGACCTGACCGACGCCGGCGATCTGGCGCTGGAATGGAACCACCAGATCCGCGTAAAGTTGGGCACCGAGGTCAATTTGGCGCAGAAAATCAAGGTGATGAACGCCACCTTGCCGATGGTGCTGAAAAATCACGGCAAGCAAGCGGAGGGGACGATGGATCTCTCCTCCTACTCCAACAGCGATTCCGCCAACCAGATGCTGTACACACCGGAGGGACTACTGCAAATCAGCACAACCTCCTCCACGCAAAGCGGTATGACAGGCTCTGAAACCTCGGCGACAGGGACGGAAACCTCTGCAAACTGATCATTTATAAATTTTTTTTAAAAAGCCGGAATTTTTTTCGGCTTTTTATTGAATTTCGGCAACAACTATGTTATTATAAAGTAGAATATACAGGTTGTAAAAAAATCGCCCGCTTCGGCAGGCGTGTGACTACAAAAACGGGAGGTTGTATCAATGAGCATGGGTTTGCAGTTTGATGAAGAATTCATGGATGGTACCCAAATTAAAGTAATCGGTGTCGGCGGCGGCGGCGGAAACGCGGTCAACCGTATGGCACGTTCCGGCATGGTCGGCGTGGAGTTTGTGGCAATCAACACCGATCGTCAGGCGCTCCTGCAGTCGCAGGCCACCCAGAAGATCCAGATCGGCGAAAAACTCACCCGCGGCATGGGCGCCGGCGCAAATCCGGACAAGGGTCAGCGCGCGGCGGAGGAAAGCCGTGACGAGATCATCAACGCGCTCAAAGGCACCGATATGGTGTTCATCACCGCCGGTATGGGCGGCGGCACCGGTACCGGTGCGGCTCCGGTCGTGGCGGAGATCGCGCGTGAGATGGGCATTCTCACGGTCGGCATCGTTACCAAACCGTTTGCGTTTGAAGGTCGCCGCCGTATGCAGCAGGCCGAAGAGGGCATCACCACTCTCCGCGAGCACGTGGACAGCCTGGTGGTCATCCCCAACGATCGCTTGAAGCTGGTCAGCGAGACCCGCATCACGCTCGCCAATGCGTTTGAAGTGGCAGACGACGTGCTGCGTCAGGGCGTGCAGAGCATTTCGCAGCTTATCAAGGTGCCGTCGCTGGTCAACCTCGACTTTGCGGACGTGACCTCGGTTATGAAGGATGCCGGCTACGCGCACATGGGCGTCGGCCGCGCCGAAGGCAAGGATAAGGCGATCGAAGCCGCCAAGAGCGCGGTTGCCAGTCCGCTGCTGGAGACCACCATTGACGGCGCGCGCGGCGTGCTGATCAACATCACCGCTTCGCCGGATATCGACCTCGAAGACGTCGAGCTGGCATCGGGCGAGATCTCCCGTATGGCGCATCCGGATGCCAACATCATCTGGGGTGCGGCATTTGACGAGAATATGGACGACTGCATTGCGGTCACCGTGATCGCCACCGGTTTCACCGAGTCGGACAAGCCCTCCAAGAACGACGATCTGGATGTCAACGATTTCATCCGCAAGGTTCGCCAGGACGACGCTCCGGCTGCTCCGGCTACGCCGGGCGCGGTTGTGACGCCGCCGGCGCAGAACAACGACGATTATCTGGACATTATGACCATCTTCAATAAGAAGAAGGATTAAGCGCAAAAATAAAGCCTCCAAGCAATCGCTTGGAGGCTTCTTTTTATGTTCGATATTAGTCGCCAAACAGCGGAGTGGAGAAATAGCGCTCCGCGGTATCGGGAAGCACCGTTACCACCGTTTTCCCTTTGCCCAACTGCTTTGCCAACCGCAACGCCGCCGCCACGTTGGTGCCGCTGCTGATGCCGCACATAATGCCCTCTTTGGCCGCCAAGTCCTTGGAGGCTTGCAACGCTTCCTCGTCCTTGACGATGCATACGTCGTTGTAAATATTCTGGTTGAGGATTGCCGGAATCACACCGTCGCCGATGCCCATCTGGATGTGCGTACCGATGGAACCACCCGACAAGATCGCCGCATTTTCCGGCTCCACCGCCCAAATGGTCATATCCGGATTTTCTGCTTTCAGCGTCTCGCCGATACCGGTGATGGTACCGCCCGTACCGATACCGGAGCAGAACCCGTGAATCGGACCGTTTACCTGCTCCAAGATCTCGCGACCGGTAGCGGCGCGCTGAATGGCCGGATTGGCCGGATTCTCAAACTGCTGGGGCACAAACACGCGCGGGTCCTCCCGCTGCATTTTCAGCGCCAGATTCAAGCATTCCTCAATGCACAAACCAATATTGCCGTCGTCGTGCACCAAGATCACCTCGGCACCGTAATGACGCACCAGCTTGCGGCGCTCCTCGCTGACCGAGTCCGGCATAATGATCTTGACGCGGTAGCCGCGCACCGCACCGACTAGCGCCAGTCCGATGCCTTGGTTGCCGCTGGTGGGCTCGACAATAATTGTGTCGCTATGTAAAAGCCCTTTCTTTTCGGCGTCCTCGATCATATTCAGCGCCGTGCGCGTCTTGATAGACCCGCCGACGTTTAACCCCTCGAACTTAACCAGAATCTCCGCATCCTCCGGTCCGGTCATATGTTGCAGGCGAACGATCGGCGTATGTCCGATCGCATCCAGTATGGTATTGCAGATCATCGTGTACCCTTCTTTTCCCAAATATACAGCCATTATAGCACACTCCGCCGTGCTTTGCAACAGAAAAAAACCGCTTTCATCCATGGATGAAAGCGGTTTTTCTTATTATCCGTTATTCCTCGGTCGTATCCTCGGCGTTCTTCTTAACACCATTTTTGAAAACCGCACCCAGAATCATAATCACCGCAAACACGATCAGGTAGAACAGCACCGGGAAGGAGAATTTCCCCTCCGCCTTCGCCGCCAAGTACGGCGTAATACCGTGTGCATAGACAGCGGCAAATACCATAAACGCACACGCGATGATGGACGCAATCGGCAACACAAACCGCTTGCCGATTCCCAACTCCTTTTCCTTCTTCATCCATGCGATCAGCATCGGAATGTACATCGCATAAATGGTGATGATCGGAAGTTCCGAGGAATCGAAGTTGAACAGACCAAACCAACCACTGGTGAGATTGGCGCCGTAGAAGTACACCAACCACAACGAGCAAACAAACAAGCCCCAAACAGAGGAATTGGTCGCCATATTGGTCGTCTTATCGATCTGGCCAAACATTTTGGGGGAGGGACCCTCACCGCGCGCCGCAATCGCGTACATACCGCGGGTGGCACCGACCATCAGACCATTAAGCGTTCCCAAGCAGGAAACCACAATGCAGATGTTCAGCAAAACACCGCCCACGCCGCCAAAAATGTTGGAAAACGCCGTCGTCGCGCCCTCCTCCATCAACACGGCGTTGCTGGCACCACCGGCCACGCCGATGTAATACAGGATATACGCAACAACCACAATAAGCGCACCGATGACCAGCGCCAGCGGTAGATTTTTCTTGGGGTTTTTCAACTCCGCATTGATGGAGGTTGCCACGATCCAGCCCTCATAGGCAAATACCGTCGCCACAATGGCCGCAAACAAGCCGCCGCTGGTACCGCCAACCGCTTCGCTGACAATCGTCGTGAAATTGTTGGTCAGTGTACCGTTAACCAAACCGACAACCGTGCCGACCGTCGCCATCAAGAAGATCGGAATCAGCTTGATAACCGTCGCGCTGACCTGAAACTTGCCAGCCATCTTCGGGGAAAGAGTGTTCAATGTAAACGATGCGATCAAGAAGCAACCGGCCAACGCCAGCACTTCGGGGCCAGCCAGATCCCAGCCAAACAGCACACCGAAATAGCGCGCCGACACCCACGCCAGCACCGAGGTCATTCCCGGATAATAAATGTTGACCATAAACCAGGCCAGGTAATACCCGTAAGTTTTACCACAAGCCGCCTCTGCATAGTCAACGACACCGCTGATCTTTTCATACTTAGTTGCCATAACAGCAAACTGCGCCGAACAGATGATCATCAGCAAACCGGTAATGGCCCATGCCGCAATGCCAAGGGGCATATTGCCGCCGGTAGCAACCAACACGTTTTGCGCTTTAAAAAACACACCGGAGCCGATAACCGTACCAACGACCATGCAGATTGCTGTAAGCAATCCATATTTTCTGGTAAGTTTTTCCACGTTCTTCTCTCCTTCGTTATTGACATAAAATTAGTGCTGGCACAATTTTACCATAAAACATTTTCTTTGTAAAGTTTTTTGTTGAATTTCGTTTAAATGGGAAATTTTTACACCATTTTGTGTGATTTTGAGAAAAAATAGAGAAAACGCCCCCATTATCCGAAAAAATTAGACCACAATAATCTCGGTCGGATCCTCAGGCTCAAAATAGCGCACGATCGCCTCGGTATCGGTTATAACGCAATCGATCCGGCGGATCGGCACCAAATTGTACGGTGTGGAAAGCGACAACTTGGTTTGATCGCAAAGGAACACCGTTTTATTGGCTTGGCTGATGGCGGTCTTACGAATCTGCGTTTCGGGAAGCGACGGATCGGTCAGCATCCCCTTGTCGCTTACACCGTGGCAAGAGAAAAACAGCGTATCCACATTAAAGCGCTGGATAAACTCCTCCGCAAAACTGCCGAAATGCGCCATGGAATTCTCAAAGATCTCGCCGCCGGTGGAATAGGTCTTGATCCCCTTTTTCGCCAACCTCGTCGCCAGCGCCATGCCGTTAGTGATGACCGTAATATCCTGCTTATCACCCAAAAAATCCGCCATCTGTAAGGTGGTGGTAGAGGAATCGATAAAAATGACGTCGTTATCCTTGACAAGCGTTGCCGCCGCCCGACAAAGCGCGCGCTTGGCCGAGGCATTGACGGTCCTGCGAAAATCCAGCGGCGAAACCGTATTTTCCGCGTGCACCTTTTTGGCGCCGCCGTGGCTTCGCACCACTCGCCCCTGCCGCTGCAGCTCCGCCAGATCGCGGCGGATGGTCGGCAAACTCACAAACAGCGTTCGACTCAGCTGTGCCGCCGACACGTAGCGTTCCTCCTCCAACAATGCCAAAATGGCCTCATAGCGTTCTTCTTTCACGTTATCGCCTCCAAAATGAGCGTTTTTGATCGTTTATCGAATAAATGGCCATCTATTGACCTTTTTTCGATCAATTTATTATAATATATGTGATCGATTTTTGTCAACAGGAGGGCGACAATATGTACGACGTAGCGATTATCGGCGCCGGCGTTATTGGCGGTATGACCGCACGAGCGTTGGCGCGATTTGCATTAAAAGTCTGCTTACTGGAAAAAGAAAACGACGTAGCCACCGGCGCGACCAAGGCCAACTCCGCCATTGTACACGCCGGATTTGACGCCAAGGAGGGCAGCCTAAAAGCCGTGCTCAACGTCAAAGGCTCACAAATGATGCCACAGGTGTGCCGCGAACTCGGCGTAAAATACCAAAACAACGGCTCGTTGGTGCTCGGCTTCGACGAGGATGACCGTCACACCCTAAACGATCTGCTGGCGCGCGGTCGGGCAAACGGCGTAGCCGGTCTGCGTCTATTGGAAGCGGACGAACTGCGCCAAAAAGAACCGCTGGTCTCCGAGCGCGCGATCTGTGCGCTGTACGCCCCGACGGGCGCCATCGTCTGTCCCTACGAGTTGACCGTTGCCGCCATCGGCAACGCTATGGACAACGGCGTGACTCTCAAACGGAACTTCGCCGTCTGTGACATTCGGGAGACCGCTGACGGATACCGCATCGCCTCGGAAACCGACGTGGTGGAGGCGCGCTTTGTGGTCAACTGCGCCGGCGTTCACGCCGACCGCGTCGCCGCGGTGATCGGCGACTCATCCTTTGCCATCCATCCGCGGCGCGGCGAGTATCTGCTGCTGGACAAAGCCTGTGGAAAAATGGCCACCCACACCATCTTCCAAACGCCCTCTGCTATGGGCAAGGGCGTGCTGGTGTCGCCCACGGTGGACGGCAATTTGTTGCTGGGGCCGACCTCGGTGGATGCCGCCGACAAGACAGATAGGACCACCACTCCGGACGGGTTGGCAGATGTGTTGAACACGGCGCGCAAAAGCGTGCCGACGCTGCCGGCGGATCAAACGATCACCTCGTTTTGCGGCCTGCGCGCAGTGGGTTCGACCGGCGATTTTATCTTGACAACACCGAAAAAAGGATTTGTCAACGCCGCCGGCATTGAATCCCCCGGACTCTCCGCATCACCGGCGATCGCCGAGTACGTGGTGGCTCTCCTGCAAGAGCAGGGCTTGGCCACCCCTGAAAACCCCGATTTTCATCCCATCCGTCCATCGATGCACGCGTTCCGTGAGGCGACGATCGAGGAGAAAAACGAGTGGATCCGCCGCGATCCGGCGTACGGTCGAATCGTCTGTCGGTGCGAAGGTGTGACCGAGGGCGAGATCCGCGAGGCCATCCGCCGCCATCCGCGCGCCGCCGATCTGGACGGAGTCAAGCGGCGCACGCGCGCTCAAATGGGCCGCTGCCAAGGCGGATTTTGCAGTCCGACCGTCATCGAGCTGTTGGCAGAAGAATGGAATATTCCGTATGAGCAGGTTACCAAATGCGGTGGAAGCTCGGTGCTGGTCGTCGGCGAGACGAAGAAAGGATAACGCCATGAGAGAACTGGTTATTATCGGCGGCGGGCCTGCCGGTATGAGTGCGGCAATCGCCGCGTACGAAAGCGGCGTGACCGATATTTTGATCATGGAGCGCGACGCACGTCTCGGTGGTATTTTGCAGCAATGCATCCACAACGGATTCGGTCTGCACCGCTTCGGCGAGGAACTGACCGGCCCCGAGTATGCGTGGCGATACGAGGAACGCGTGCAAGCGCTCGGCATCGAAGTGAAATGCAACACCATGGTGTTGGACGTGACCGCCGATAAAGTGATCACCGCCACCAACGCCGAGGAAGGCGTGTTTCAAATTCGCGCCAAGGCGGTGATTCTGGCGATGGGTTGCCGCGAGCGCGCGAAAGGCTCGCTTGCCATTGCCGGCAGCCGACCGGCCGGTATTTACAGCGCCGGCACCGCACAGAAATTGGTCAATATGAAAGGATATCTGCCCGGCAAAAACGTAGTCATCCTCGGCAGTGGCGACATCGGTCTGATCATGGCGCGCCGCATGACGCTGGAGGGTGCCAAAGTCCATGCCGTTTGCGAACTGATGCCCTATTCCGGCGGATTGGCACGCAACATCCAGCAATGCTTAAACGATTTTGATATCCCACTGCTCCTCTCCCATACGGTCGTGGAGATCCACGGTAAAGAACGCGTGGAAGCGGTCACCATCGCGAAGGTCGACCAAAACCGCCGCCCCATTCCCGAAACCAAACAGACCATCCCCTGCGACACGTTGCTCCTCTCGGTAGGATTGATTCCCGAAAACGAGCTGTCGCAAGGGGCTGCGGTGGACATCAGCGCCATCACCAAAGGACCGGTGGTGGATCAGGACCGCCAGACCTCGGTAGAGGGGGTCTTTGCCTGCGGCAACGTCTTGCACGTGCACGATCTGGTGGATTTTGTGTCCGAGGAGGCAGCGATCGCCGGTCAGGCGGCGGCGCAATACATCCAAAACACTCGCCAAAACGCCATCTGCATTCCGCTGTATACCGACGGAAAGGTGCGCTACACCGTGCCGCAGATCATCACCGAGCAGAAAGACACGTCGGTGTACTTCCGCGTATCCGACGTCTACAAAAACGTGTGCGTGACCGTCAAGGACGGCGACCACGTACTGCTCAAAAAGAAGCGCCCCAAAGTCGCGCCGGGCGAAATGGAATCCATTCGCCTGAAAGCTGAATGGCTGGACGGCGTTGAAGCCTTGACACTTTCGTTGGAGGAATGCTGATATGGAACGAACACTTACCTGCATCGTCTGTCCGCTGGGATGCACGCTGACCGTCCAATGGCAAGACGGCGCCGTTACCTCTGTGACCGGCAACACCTGTCCGCGCGGCAAAGCCTACGCCGAGACCGAATGCACCGCGCCGGTGCGGACAGTTACCTCCACCGTGCGCTGTGTCGACGGGCGGCTTGTCTCGGTCAAGACCGACCGCCCGATCCCCAAGGAATGCATGGCCGCATGTATGGAACGCATTCATCGGGCGACCGCCGACTTGCCAATTGCGATCGGGGATGTTATAATAGAGGACGTATTCGGAAGCAACGTGGTGGCAACACAGAACAGGAGCGTAGGATGAACGATCTGAAAGCGGTACGGCTGTATCTGCTGGATATGGACGGCACCATCTATTTAGACGACCGCTTGTTTGACGGCGTAACGGATTTTTTGGCGTATATCCGTCAAATCGGCGGACGGTATATGTTTCTTACCAATAACTCCTCCAAAAGCGTGGACAAATACGTCGAAAAGCTCGGCAAGCTGGGCATTGCCGCCACGGCGGAGGATTTTCTGACCTCGACCGACGCGACGGTGCTGTATCTCCAAAAACAGAGTTACCGCAAAATCTATGCGTTTGGCACCACCTCGTTTAAAGAGCAACTGGCGGCGTCCGGTCTGCCGATCACCGATCGGTTGGAGGACGATATCGATTGTCTGTGCATGGGGTTTGACACCGAGCTGACCTTCCAAAAATTGGAGGATGCTTGCATTCTGCTGGGCAGAGGGGTGGATTATATCGCCACCAATCCCGATTGGGTGTGTCCGACGTGGTACGGCTACGTGCCGGATTGCGGCTCGGTCAGCGAAATGCTGTTTAACGCCACCAAACGGCGCCCGACCTTCATCGGCAAGCCCGAGCCGACCATGGCGCTGCTCGCCATGGAAAAAGCCGGCTACACCAAGGAACAGACCGCGCTGATCGGCGATCGACTGTACACCGACATCGCGTGCGGCGTCAACGCCGGCGTCCACAGCATTTTCGTGCTGTCGGGCGAGGGCACGATGGCGGACGCAAACGCAAGTGCCGTTAAGCCGGAGTTCATTTATCCCGACATCCAAGCCCTGTATAACGAATTGAAGGAAAACTAAAAAACACGCCGAGAGGAATTTCCTCTCGGCGTGTTTTATTTGCATTTATTTGCCGCAGGCTGCCAGCAATTTCGAGGTCAGTCCGTGCATACCAAAGCAGAACGCGTAGCGATCGATGGCGTTTTTCAGCATATAGCTGACGTAGGCTTCGCCATCCACACCGGCCGCGCGGAGATTGGCAAGCATCGCTTCGATCTCCGCCTTCACAGACGGCGTTTCGTAGGTATAGTGACCACAGATGTCGGTGATCTGCTCGGTCAGCGCCGCGTCCGCCAGCACCTCGTCCACCGAAGCGGTCGCCATATCTCCGACCACCCATTTGCGCCAGCGCTCGCTCTTGACCGCTTCGCGAGACATCTCGGCGGTCAAGCGGGAGCATTGCTCCGCCGGCACCACACGCTGTTCGGTCTTGGCCAGTTCCAGATACGCGCGCGTTTCCACCACGCCGAATTCCGGCGCCACGTTCATCGCGGTAATACCGAGTACCGGATGCTCCAACAAGATCTTGTCGCTCAAATAGTCGCCGTTGTGTTCCTTGACACCCACGCCGTGTTTGGCGGCGTTGACCGACAGCTTGGCAGCGTTATCGCGGTTGAAGTGACCGACGTTTTCGGTCAAGCGCGTGAGCGTGCCGGTCTGACCGACCACAAACTCCGGCGCCTTGATGCCTTTTTCCGCCAACCGCGCCACCAGCGTATCGATAAAATCCGAGAACGCATCCACCGAAGTCAGACCACCGTTGGTCTCCTCGGTGCCGGCCTCGTAGCCGATCTCCGGCAGACCGTTTTGCTTGCGGTGGTTCTCCAACTCCTCGATGATCTCGACCGTGCGGTCGATCACCAGTTCAAACGGCACAGTGCCCATCGCAAACTCCGGATCCTTGGTCGGATCGATGTGCAGCAGATCGAAGCCGGCTTCCATATCGTGCTTATACGAACGGATGCAGCGCTCCATCGCCTCGGCGACCGGCAGTTTCGCCGCACGCTCCTCGTCGCGCTGCCACGGACCGCCGTGATCGCGGCAAAGATAGCACAGGCCGGTAAAGCCGATCTCCTCTTCCACTTCCTTGACATCCGCCACGAAGCGATCCTGATCCCAGCCGCGAACGTAGCCGTGACCGAATTCGTCGCTGTCAACTTGGTTGCGGCTGGCAATCAGCATAATCGGAAAATCCTTTTCCTGCGCCAGCTCCAGCGTCGCTTTGAGAAGCGGCTTAGACATCGGACCGATGCCCAGCATCGTGAACTTCTCGCCCTGTTCCTTTAACGCCTTGGCGGCGTTCATCATTTCGGTAATGGTAATGGCATTCTTCATATCGATCCCTCTTATTCAATGATTTGCAGATAATCCGCATACGGCACTTTCTGAATGGGTTTTAGGCCGGCCCACGCGGCAAATTCCTTGATCTCGTCGGTGTAATCGCCCAGCACCACCGGAAAATGATGCTGGAAACCGGTCACCAGAATGGTGTTGAGCAGGTCCTTGGCGGAGATTGCCTCGCCGTTTAGGGTGAGGTTGCCGCACCATCCGCGACTGCCGTGGAACGAGAATTTCTCCGGCAGCATAAACTCGCCGCCGATGTGCATCATCTTATCGCACTCACCCGACAAACGCATCACCGTGATCGGGTTATCGTCGAAGATCATATCGCGCGCCACACCGCAACGGGCGGTCAGTCCCTTGTTCGGCTCGTGCGCCATACCGCTGTAGTTGCAGCCGAGCTTGTAGCCATTCTTGCGGCAGTAGGCAGCGGCCGCCGGACCGCAGTGCCACAACAGCACCGTCTCGTCCTTTTCATCAAACGCCGACAGATCCATCAGCGTGGTGATCTCGCCGCCGGCAATGTACTTGAGCGCCAGCATGCTGACTGCGCTGAGCACGTCGCCCTCGCACGCCATCACGGTGCCCTCGTCGTTGAGCTGTCCCAGCACCGAGCAGATGGAATAACGGAAATCGTCTTGGAACTTCGGCCAGCAGGACACCGCCAACGCGTCGTACTGATTTTCCGCGATGAATTCCTTATACGCCTTATAGAAGCGCGCCGAAACCTCCAACGTCTGTTTGGCCGCCGGATCGGCATAGCCGCAGGCGCAGGATTCCATGCTCTCCATAATCGGCGTGATCTCCGACATCGGATAGGACACCGCGCGATCTTTCAGCTCCGAATACTCGTGCAGGCGGTTGAAATAAATGCCCTCAAAGCGTTTGTTGAGGTTGCGCTCGTCGTCGTACAGATCGTTAAAGCCGGGGGCTACGCCACCGACCAAGCCAATGCGCGAGCATTTGAGGTTTTTGATCGCGGTCAGCGCGCGCACGGTGATCTGCAAGCGGCGGACAAATTCGGCGTCCTCGCCGTAGCCGTAGAACCACTTGACCTTGATCTTGTAGTCCTTTAAGTAATGCGCGACGATACCCATATGCATATTGATGCTGCACAACGAATTAAACGGTACCGCGCCTTCAACCGGCTCGCCCTCGGGAATCGCCCAGAAGCCCACGTTGGCGTTCTGAATTTTGGCGAGGACCGGCGCCAGCTGTCCGGCGGAGTAAGACGTGTGCTGCACCATCAGAAAATCGATCTTTTCGGCTTCCATCGCTTTGACGGCCGCCACCGCGTCCTCGCGGACAATGACCGTTTCGGGATACACAACCAGATCAAAGCCCATCGTAGCGGCGTGCTTTTGCATTGCCGCGGCACAGGCGGCAAACGCCGCTTCCTTGTTGCCGGGGAAGCTCAACTGACTGGTTCCCACCAAACCGATTTTTAATTTGACCATTTTAACTCCTCCTTACGGATGAATTTTACACAAATACTCGGCCGCCTCGTGCAGATCCTTGGCGACAAATTCCGGCGCGTAATCCGCCCATTTTTCCCGATCGCACGAAAGCGACTCCTCGCCGCGACCGGTCCGCACCAAGATCAAGCGACAGCCCATTTGACCGCCGGCGAGCATATCGCTCCAGCGATCGCCGATCACCACACATTGCTGCATATCCAGATCGTATTTCTCCTGCGCCTGCTCCAAAAGCCCCGTTTTGGGTTTGCGGCAGCGACAATGATCGTCTGAATCGTGCGGACAAATAAACCAATCGGCAGCGCCGATCTCCCGAAACTCGGCGGCAAAATCGTACCCGCCGTCCTTGCCGCGCGCGATGCAGGATTGATTGGTGAATATCATCGGCGAAAATCCGTGCTTCGTCAGCAACGCAAACGCTTCGCGCGTGCCGTTGTACGGCGTGTAATCCTGCGGAAACTCCACCGCAGGCGCACCTCCCATGGTGCCGTCACGATCAATAAATACGGTGATCATAGCGTCTCCTTTTGGGTTTGTGAAACCGGTACCAAATCTCTGCTTGCATTATATCACACCGAAAATTAAATTACAATACACTTGACAAAATATACACCAAAAAAGTCAAAACCGGCGGCATCTATTTTCACTATCACAAGAGAGCGAGTTCCCCCTGTTCCTCTCGCCGAAAAAACAGAAAATTCCCTCTTGCAAAACCGAGCGGGATAGTGTAAAATACTAATCGTACCGCCGCCCGTGGCGAAGCTGGATATCGCAGTGGATTCCGATTCCAAAGAGCGGGGGTTCGAATCCCTCCGGGCGGGCCAGAAAAACCGACTTGTTTCGACAAGTCGGTTTTTCAACTAAATCCACCCTTTCGGGTGGGTGAAATATTGCTCCGCAATGTGAAATACTCACTTCGCTCGTGTGAAATCGCTGCGGCGGTGAGTGGATTTAATTTCACATTTTGCTTTAGCAAAATATTTCACCAAAGGCGTAAGCCTTTGATTTCACCGTGAGCGCTCGCGAACGATTTCGCTTAAAATATGTAGGGGTTCGAACACATAGGATAAAAAATTAAAGTGCATCGAATTTGTGCTACCTTTTCAAAAAACGCATCAACCCTTGTGGTTGGTGCGTTTTGTTTTCGCTTGGTTGCTTTTTTGTTTTATATACAGTATAATAAAAGAAACCATTTACAATTCATCGGAGGTGGAACGGGTATGAAAACCGTCATTGCGTTGCTGTGTCTGCTGCTCTTGCTGGTGCAGGTGGGCTGTGTGGCCGTACCGGCACCGATCCCCTCGGCGTATCAGCCGACGGAGGTGGAAAACGTCGGCATTCGTATAACCAACGTTTCTCCCACCGGCGCCACCGTATACATTCAGGACGACAATCCTGACCCCTACGTCTACGGGGAATGGTACGCCATCGAACGAGAAACGGACGGCGCGTGGTTCGCGGTCGACACCGTGATCGATGACTATGGATTCAACGATCTGGGATATATGCCCAATCCAAACGGCGAACTGAAATTTTCAACGGATTGGAAGTGGCTGTACGGCGAATTGCCGACCGGTCATTACCGTTTACTGAAGCAAGTCAATCGGCAATATCTGTCGGTCGAGTTTGACATCGCTTGACCGCTTGAGCATCGGAGGAACGTTTATGCAAACCGAACACTGGATCTGGCAACCGGAGGGCGACGGTGTTGCCATTACCGGCTGTACCGCCGAGGCGGACAGCCTTGTGATTCCGAGTACACTTGACGGCAAGCCGGTTGTGACCGTCGGCTGTGCCTTTCCGTCCGACCGCTTTTTCCGCGCCGGACGCACCGGTGCGCATCCGCTGCGCTCGCTCACCTTGCCGACCGGCCTGCAGACGCTGCGGTCGCTCCATTTGGCCGATTGTCCGCAGCTGACCGAACTCCGTATCCCGTCGTCGGTCACGCGGATCACGCGTTACGCGATGGCGTATTCCTCGCTGGTCGACGTCGCCGTCGAGGATGGCGATCGGCCGCTGACGCTGGAAACCGGTGTGTTTCAGCACTCTCCCGCCCTGCATACCGTCATCCTGCCCGACCGCACCGCCGAACTGCCGCCCTATCTGCTGGCCGGCTGTGAGCTGGAGCATTTCGCCATTCCGCACGGCATCCGCGTGATCGGCGCCCGTGTGTTTGCCGATGCACGCATCCAATGGTTGCTGATTCCTGCTTCGCTGGAACGACTGGAAAGCGAGGAATCCGCCGCCGACCACGGCTCCGATTGCGAAATCAGCCGTATGGGCGAAGAGGACGAGGAGGAACTGTGCCTGTTCGGCGGCTTGTATCCGCACCCGGTCACCATGACGGTGGAGGCCGGCGCACCGGTGCTGCCGCAGCTGCAGGAGGCCGGTCTGTTCTCGGTGGCGGTGATCTGATGGCGTACGTCTATATCCTCCGCTGCGGCGACGGCACGCTGTATACCGGCATCGCCACCGACATCCGCAAGCGCCTACGCGATCACGTGCACAAGACGGCCGCCTGTGCGAAATACACACGCTACCGCACCATCGAGTCACTGGCGGCATTGTGGGAAGCGCCGGATATGACCGCCGCCCGTCGATTGGAGTGGGCGTTACACCACACCGACCGCGCCGTTAAGGACCGATTGATCGACGAGTCCGACACGCTTGCCGCGGCGTTTCCGAAGCTTGCCGAGTCCCATTACACACGATTGGGTGGCACCATACAAGATTATCTCTAAAAAGCACCTTCACAGAAGGTGCTTTTTTCTGTTTATTGGGTATACTACTTGTTGCAAAGCGTATGCTAAGTTCGTCTATTAGACGATTTTCAACCGATCGCCCGCCGCTTCGCCGACATTCGCCCCCACCGTCTGGCAGATTTCTTCCTTTTCTCGCCCGTATGATGAGAGGGCGGACGCCAAGCCATCCGCGATTACGAAAAAGGAGGAATATACAATGAAAAAGGCAATTTCTATGGCAGTGATATTGGGCTTGATTCTCTGCCTGTTCGCCGGCTGTAACGGCATGATGGGCAACGACCCCGAGGAGGAGACCGGCAAGGTCTATTACCTCAACTTCAAGCCGGAGGCGGACGCCGATTGGCAGGCGCTGGCCGCCAAGTATACCGATAAGACCGGTGTGGAGGTCAAGGTAGTCACCGCCGCTTCCGGCGACTACGAAAAGACACTGGGCGTAGAGATCGAAAAAGCCAACGCACCGACGATGTTTCAGGTCAACGGACCGGTCGGACTGTCCACGTGGAAAGACTACGCGCTGGACATTTCCGACAGCGATATCCGTCAGGAGCTGATCTCGGAGGATTTCGCACTCAAAGAGGGCGATATCGTGTACGGCATCGCGTTTGTGTACGAGGCGTACGGCCTGATCACCAACAAAAAACTGCTGAAAGAAGCCGGCTATGAGTTGGAGGACATCAAGGACTTCGCTTCGCTGAAGGCCGCCGCCGAGGACATCCACTCCCGCGCGGACGAGCTGGGGTTTGATGCGTTTACTTCGTCCGGTCTGGACGGCTCGTCGAGCTGGCGATTCTCCGGTCACCTGACCAATCTGCCGCTGTACTACGAGTTTACCAAGGACAACGTGACCGAGCAGCCCGCCACCATCAAGGGCACCTATCTGGATAATTTTAAAGCGGTGTGGGATATGTATATCCAAAACTCCGCGACCGACCCGAAAACGCTGACCTCCAAGACCGGCGACGACGCCGTGGCGGAGTTTAAGGAAGGCAAAGCCGTGTTCTACCAGAACGGCACGTGGGAATTTGCCAACGCCAGCGCCATCGGCGAGGAAAACATCGGCTATCTGCCGATCTATTTCGGCGTTGACGATGCCGCGCAGGGACTTTGCGCCGGCACCGAAAACTACTGGGTGGTCAACTCGCAAGTCTCTGAAGCCGACCAGAAAGCAACGCTGGATTTTATGAAGTGGCTGGCCACCGATGAGGAGGCTACCAAGGCGCTCGCTTCCGGCAATATGGGCTTTACCTGCCCGTTTAAGTCGGCACAGAAGCCGGAAAACGGGTTGTACGACATCTTAAACGATATGCTCGAAGAGGGAAAAACCACCAGCGTCAAGTGGATGTTCCCCTATACCCCCAACACCGACGCGTGGCGCGCCGAGGTGGTATCGGCGCTGTCCGCTTACTCGGCGGGCACCGGCGACTGGGAACTGGTTGAAAACGCCATTGTGGACGGATGGGCCACACAGTATAACGCATCCCATCAGTAACCGAAGCGATGACGGGGTGGGCGAAGCGCCCACCCCGTCACCCTGTAAGGAGGACCTGCTATGAAAACCCGACACTCGTCAAAATCCGTCAGAAATCCGAGCCAGCTGCGCTCGATGCGTATGTTTGCGCCGTTGTTTTTGATGCCGACTTTTCTTGCCTTTTGCATCGGCTTTGTGTGGCCGTTTTTGCAGGGAATCTATCTCTCCTTTTTCCGTTTTAAGACCCTGCGCTTTACCACCTTTGTCGGTCTGGACAACTACAAACAGGCGTTTGCCGACGAATCGTTTTTGCGCGCCTTTTTCTTTACCGTCGCCTTTACGGTCATTTCGGTGGCAATCATCAATTTGGCGGCGTTCGCCATCGCCTATGTGCTGACAAAAGGCATCGCCGGCTCGACGCTGTTTCGCACCATTTTCTTTATGCCCAACCTCATCGGCGGCATCGTGCTGGGATATATTTGGAAAATGATCTTAGACGGTGTGATCATTCGGTTTTTGGGCTCAACACTGGCGCTAAACGCCACCTACGGATTTTGGGGATTGATCGTCCTGCTTTGCTGGCAGCAGATCGGCTATATGATGATCATCTACGTGGCAGGGCTGCAAAACATCCCCGTCGAGTACGTGGAAGCCGCCAAGATCGACGGCGCAAACGGCCGCCAGATCCTGTGGCATATCACCATCCCGAGCGTGATGCCCTCGGTTACTATTTGCACATTTTTAACGCTCACCAATTCGTTTAAGTTGTTTGACCAAAACCTCGCCCTCACGGGCGGCGCCCCATTCCGACAGACCGAGATGCTCGCCCTAAACATCTACCAATCCTTCTACACCAGCACCACCAATATGGGTGTAGGTCAAGCCAAGGCGGTCATATTCTTTGTCGTGGTGGTCATCATCGCGTTGGCGCAGCTCTATTTTACTCGCAGTAAGGAGGCACAGGAATGAGCCGGACATCCGATATCTCTCGTCGAACCCGCACGGTCAATCGTTTGCTGACCGTGCTGTTTTCCGTGCTGGCGATCGTGTGGATCCTCCCCATTGTGATCGTGCTTGTCAACTCCTTTAAAGGCAGCTCGGCCATTGCGCTGACGCCGTTCCAATTGCCAAACGCCGATACCTTTGTGGGCTGGCAAAACTATGTAAACGGTATGAAAAACGGCAACTACCCGTTTTATCTGTCAGCGCTGTACAGTCTGGTGATCACCGTGCTGTCGGTCGCGCTGATCTTACTGTGTACCTCCATGGCGGCGTGGTACATCAACCGCGTCAACAGCTTCTTTTGCAAGGTGATGTATTACCTGTGCATTTTCTCCATGGTCGTGCCGTTTCAGATGGTGATGTTCACCCTTTCCAAAACCGCCGACGCTCTGCAGCTCAACACGCCGCTGACCATTCCGATCGTGTATCTCGGCTTTGGCGCGGGATTGGCGGTGTTTCTGTTCAACGGTTTTATCAAAAGCATTCCGCCCGACATTGAGGAGGCCGCCGATATCGACGGCTGCAACGCCGTACAGACCTTCTTTTTAGTGGATATGCCGATTATGCGTTCCACTTATATCTCGGTGGGCATTCTGGAGATTATGTGGGTGTGGAACGACTATCTCCTGCCCTATCTGGTGCTGGATCGCACCCGCTATATGACCATTCCCATTCACATTCAATTTTTGCAAGGCAGCTTTGGTCGCGTAGACTACGGCGCCACCATGGCGATGATCATGATGTGTCTGACCCCCATCGTGCTCATCTACGTGCTGTGTCAGCGGCACATCATCAAAGGCGTACTTTCCGGCGCGGTCAAGGGATAAAAAATCCCTTGCCGATTTCGCCGTCGTATGATAATATAAAGATAGTTTATCGAAAGAGGGAATTCACCTATGAGAGCAAGCGGTATTCTGATGCCGGTGTTTTCGCTGCCGTCGCCGCACGGCATCGGCACATTCGGCAAGGAAGCCTATCGATTTGTGGACTTTTTGCAAAAAGCCGGTCAGCGCTATTGGCAGATCCTGCCGCTTAACCCCACCAACTACGGCGATTCGCCGTACCAGTCGTTTTCCTCGTTTGCCGGCAACCCGTACTTTATCGATCTCGATCTGCTGGTCGAGGAGGGATTGCTGACGCCGGAGGAAATCGCCGCCTGCGATTTCGGCGACCATCCGACCGCCGTGGATTACGAAAAACTGTACACCGCGCGGTTGCCTCTGCTTAAAAAAGCGTTTGGGCGGTTTCAGCCGGACGCGGACTACGAAGCGTTTTGCCAGCAAAACGCGTGGTGGTTGGACGATTACGCGCTGTTTATGGCCATCAAATCCGAGCGCGGCGGTTGCTGGACCGAATGGGACGACGATATTCGCCTGCGCGACGTAGCCGCCCTCAAAGCCGCACGCCAGACCTATGCCGAGGAGATGAACTTCCACCGCTTTGTGCAAGCGCGTTTTGCTTCGCAATGGGCGGCGCTCAAGGCGTACGCCAACGCGCACGGCGTGCAGATACTCGGCGATATCCCCATCTACGTCGCCGCTGACAGCGCCGACGTGTGGGCCGATCCCGTGCAGTTCCTCTTGAACAAACGCGGAGAGCCGGCGCTGGTGGCCGGCGTGCCGCCCGATGCCTTTTGCGAGGACGGTCAGTTGTGGGGCAATCCGCTGTACAACTGGAAATATATGAAGCAGGACGGCTACGGCTGGTGGAAGCGCCGCCTGCAATACGCACTCTCGCTGTACGACGTGGTGCGGATCGATCACTTCCGCGGATTTGAAGCCTATTTTGCGGTGCCGGCTGACGCCGAGACCGCCAAGGACGGCAAGTGGCACAAGGGACCCGGCATGAGTCTGTTTAAGGCGCTCGGCAAGGATCTGCCCATTGTGGCCGAGGATCTCGGCTTTCTCACACCGGCGGTACACAAATTGCTGGCGGCGACCGGCTTCCCCGGTATGAAGGTGCTGCAATTCGCCTTTGACAGCCGCGAGGAGAGCGATTACCTTCCCCATAACTACCCCCGAAATTGCGTGGTGTACACCGGCACGCACGACAACGACACCATTCTCGGTTGGGAGCAAACCGCACCGCCGGAGGACGTGGCGTTTGCCAAGAAATACCTGCGTGCGAGCGCGGACGAGGGGCTCAACTGGACCATGATGCGTGCGGCGCTCGCCTCGGTATCGGACACCGCCATTTTGACGATGCAGGATCTCATCGGTCTGGGCAGCGAGGGGCGGATCAACACCCCCGCCACCCTCGGCGGCAACTGGCAATGGCGATTAGACGGTGCTTGCCTAAATGACTGGCTCGCCGGCATTCTTTACGACAACACCAAGCTATACAGCCGATTGCCGACAGAGGAAACCAATTAAAAAAACTCCCCCTTGAAAATCAAGGGGGAGTTTTTTGTTTTTATTTCTTGCCTGTTGCCAGACCGGCGGCCGCGCCGGCCAGCAGGTTAGCATCGAAGCTGTAGGTCAGCTGCTCACGGCGACGCTGGCGCGCATACGCCAGTCCGATCATCCGATCCAACAGATCGGCAAACGGAATGCCGGCCGCTTCCCACAGATAGAACGCCAGCGAGCCGGGGATGGTGTTGATCTCGTTTACCCACAGTTCACCGGTTTCCTTATCGTTTAAGAAATCGATGCGGGACACACCCAAGCAATCCAGCGCTTGGAAGGTCTTAACCGCCAGCTCCTGTACCTGCTCGGTCATACCGTCGGGGAGTTCTGCCGGGCACCGACGTTTCAGGTCTGCCATACCGGCGGATTTGGCGCCGCCCTTGGCACCCTTGCCGCCGGACTTATACTTATCCTCAAACGTGAGAATGTCGGTGGCGTTAAGCGGCTCTTCACAGACCGAGGCGATCGCCTCCTCTGCGTCGCCCAGCACCGCACAGTTGATCTCACGCAAGTTGGGAACAGCGCGCTCGACCAGCACGCGCGGCGAATAGCCGATCGCGTTATCCAGCGCACGAATCAGCGCATCGCGGTCATCCGCCTTGGAGATTCCCACCGACGACCCGAGGTTGACCGGCTTGACAATCACCGGATATCCGATGCTCGTTTCGATATGCGCAACCACCGCGTCGCTGTCTGCCATGTACTGCGATGCCATAAAGGTATAGGCATCCAGCACCGGAATACCGGCGCGACGAAGCACGTCTTTCATCACGGCTTTGTCCATACCGATAGCCGACGAGGTCACGTCACAGGACGCATACGGCACACCCAGCATTTCCAGATAGCCCATCAGAGTGCCGTCCTCCACGTTGGTACCGTGCACCACCGGAATCGCGACCTCAAAGCGCGCGACCTCGGATTTGCCGAACTTCTTCATGGGGTAGCACAGCAGGCTGACGTTGCCGTTGCCGGCCGGCACCGGAATGACGCGCGTTGCCTTGGCCAACAGCGTTTTCAGATCGGCGTACGCCTTGATGTTGCCGACATCCTCGCCCGTGTACCACTCGTTATCCTTGGTGATGTACACCGGAACGGGATTGTATTTTTCGGTATCCAGCGCGCAAAACGCCTGAATACCGGAGATGACGGACACCTCGTGCTCGGTGCTGTGACCGCCGAAGATGACCGCTACGTTCGTTTTCATCCGAGTTCCCCCTTACAAAAAGTTATCCGGAAGGTCGTTTTCCAGCAGCACCGTGCGCGGCCCCTCCGGCGGCAGAGTCGCCACCCAATTCAACCCGTCTTGCAGGGTCTTGGCCACGTACAATCGCTCTCGCGGAAAACCGGCCGACAGCAATCCTTTTTTGAGCGGCGGCGCCTGTTTTTCGCCCACCAACACCGCGTAGTCGCATTTGTCGGCGGCATAGGCACCGCATTGTTCGTTGAGTTCTTCCTGTTTTTCGCCGAGCTCCACCATACCGGGCGTGACCAGCACGCGCTGTCCGTCAAAGTCCGCCAGCACATCCAGCGCCGCGCGGAATCCCACCGGATTGGCGTTGTAGGCATCGTCGATAAATCCGTTGGGGAGCAGTTCCAGCCGATGCTCCACCGGTTTGAGCAAGCGCACCGGATACACCAGTTTTTTCAGCGAAACACCCAGCGTATGCGCCAGCGCGATACAGCCCACCAGATTCTGAATGTTGTGCGCGCCCAGCAGCCGCGTGGTGTAGGTACAACTCTCGCCGTCCGGCGCGGTCACCGTAAAGGTGGAGCCGGACGGTCCTACCGTCAGGTCGCTGCCGCGGTACTGAGCGGTACTGTCCGCCGCCACACCGTAGGACACCGTGCGGGTGTTGGTCACCGCACGACCGGCGATATGCTCGTTATCGATATTTAAGCAGATAAATCCGTCTGCCGGCAACGCATCCGCCAACTCGAATTTGGTTGACACGATGTTTTCCATGGTTTGAAAGGTCTCCAAATGCTGAGGACCAATGGAGGTGAGGATGCCGATCGTGGGATGGACCAGCTCGCACAGCTCCTGAATATCTCCCACATTTTTAGCGCCCATTTCCGCCAAAAATACCTCGTGCGAGGGCTTGAGATTCTCGCGGATGATGCGCACCAACCCCAGCGGTGTGTTGACGCTTCCCGGGGTAGCCAGCACGTTATACTGCGCCGACAGCAGTGCATTCAGAAAATACTTGGTGCTGGTCTTGCCGTAGCTGCCGGTAATGCCGATCACGGTCAACCGCGGGCTGTCCGCCAAAATCTGCTTGGCTTCGTCGATAAAGCGATCGTTGATGCGCTTCTCGATCGGCTGGTTGACGGTGTTGACCACCGGCACCACCGCCACAATCAGCAGCAACCACAACAAAAACAGCGCGGCCGCTGCGCCGAGATAGGCAAACTCCGTGAGGAAGCCCAGCAAGAACGAGCCGCCCAACACCAGCACCGCCAACACGCCGAAGGTCACCATCATTCGCTTGACACGACCGGTGATCACCAGCGGTTTCTTGGCTTTCTTGGGGATATCCCGAATCACTGTGACCGCCATCAACGCGGCGGCGATCCACACGCCGATCGACGGTGCAACCTCCCACGAGGCCAGCTTGCCGGCCGAGAAGATCAGCATCACCGCCAACCCGACAAATCCGAAAAAGCGCGAGGACGGCAGCACCTCTTGTTCGTGCTCCTTACTCCACTTGATATAGCGTTCGTTGCGGTAGGAATTGAGCTGCAACATATGCAGAAAATACAGCATTTGAAACACCGTGTCCACCGCGCACAGCGCGGTCACCACCAAAAATCCCGCCGTCAGCATAGAAGGACCCTCCCCTCTGTGTAACTTATAAGAACGAATCCAGCACCGCACGAGTGCGGGGCCAGTTTTCGGCAAACGCAAAGTGCCCGCCGGGTAAAACGACCAGACCGGCGTCCGGAATCAGTCGTTCCATTTTTTGTCCGTCCGAAAGCGGCGTCGCGGTATCGCGATCGCCCCAAATGAGAAGCGTGGACGCCGCGATCTTGGGCAGGTCGTCGGTCACATCCTCGGCGAGCACGTTGCTCATCGTCTGCTTCATCACCGGCGAGGCTTTCCGGTAATCGCTGGAGCCGGCGTTTTTCTGCAGCCGTTCCAGCGCGTGCGGAAACAGCGCCTTCACCGGCGCCCACCCAAGAATCGCCTTGCCGAGTTTATACGATTTCACCTTGATATGCCAGCTCAAGCTGTGGTGTGCCGGCAGACCGGCGGCATCCAGAAGCACCGCTTTGCGAACGTGCAGATCCTGCGGATCCGCCAGCAGACGAACGGATACCCGACCGCCGTGCGAGTGCCCCATCAGCGTCAGCTCGCTCACGCCGAGCGCCGCCGCGAACTGCCGCACAAACGCGACGTATTCCGCGCTCGTCCACGGCGTTTCGGGCGTATACGTTCCGCCAAAGCCGGGCATATCCGGCGCGATCACACGAAAGCGTGTCGCCAGATGATCCAAAATCAAGTGATAGGTCGCCGCTTCGGTGCCCCAGCCGTGAAGCAACAGCACCACCGCGCCCTCGCCTTGATCGATATAGCGGACGGTCTTGCCGTCCAGCTCCATTGTCCGATAAGCGGTCATTATTTCACCACCGGCGCCAGATCGCTACCGTAGGTGGTCACGACCATCGACAGAATCTTCACATCCTCCAACGGCTTGTTGTTGGCATCCACCTTCACCTTGGCGATGGTATCCACCACGTCCATACCGTCGTACACCTGACCGAACACCGCGTGGCCGCCCTCGGTCTTGACGTTGGCGTCCAGATGAATGTTGCCGCCTACCTTTTTGTACAGGTCGGTCATTTCCTCGGTCACCCATCGGACGTTGACCTTGAGCGAGGAAAGCTGGGCATCCGCTAGTGCAGCGGCATCCGCGTAATAGGCCTCGAGCATCGCGTCGCCGTACTGCGCACGCATCTGCTCGTAAAGATCTTCCCAATATTTCAGCGAATAGGTATCCTCAAAGCCCGCATTCTGATTGATGAAGAACTGGCTGCCGTTGGTGTTGACACCCGAGTTCGCCATCGACAGCGAGCCACGAATGTTGAGCAGCTTGGCGTCAAACTCATCCTCGAATTTGCCGCCCCAGATGGACTCGCCACCGGTGCCGTCGCCCTTCGGATCGCCGCCCTGAATCATAAAGTCCTCCATCACGCGATGGAAGGTCAAACCGTTGTAGTAGCCATTCTTGGCGTGGGTGACAAAGTTTTCCACCGTTTTGGGCGCACCCTCCGGAAACAGCCGAATATAGATGTTGCCCTTGGTGGTTTTCATCAGCACCACCTGCTCGCCCTCGGCCGGCAGATCCATCTGGAAGCCGAGGTCTTTGTCCTCGTAGGCGGTGGAGAGCCCGCGACCGGCATTTTCGGTTGGTTTCTTACAACCGCCCAGCATCGCCACGCACAGCAAACCCACCAATACAAGCGTAAAGATCCGTTTCATACGTTTTCCCTTTCTTATTCCGCTTCGATGATCTCGATGCTCTGGATGGTCACCGGATCCAGCGGTTTATCCTGCGCGTTGGTGGCAACCGCCGCGATCTCGTCGACCACGTCCATGCCCTCAAACACCTGACCGAATACCGAGTGCTTGTAATCGAGGTGCGGCGTACCGCCCACCTCGGCGTAAGCCGCCTCGACTTCCTCGGGGAAGTAATCGCGCAACCCCTTCATCTGACCGAGCAACTGCGGATGCACCGCCTTCGCCTGCACGATGAAGAACTGGCTACCGTTGGTGCCGGGGCCGGCGTTGGCCATCGACAACGCACCACGCAGGTTGTGCAGTTCTTTGTCAAACTCATCCTTAAACGGACGACCCCAGATGGACTCGCCGCCGCAGCCGGTGCCGGTCGGGTCGCCGCCCTGAATCATAAAATCGTTGATGACGCGATGGAAGATCAGGCCATCGTAGTAGCCATTCTTCGCGTGGGTGACGAAATTTTCCACCGTTTTGGGCGCCTTGTCGGCAAACATACGAATGGAAATGTCACCGTGGTTGGTGTGCATAATCGCCACGGTTTCACCGGCGATCGGTTTATCTAACTGACGAAACATCGTAAAACATCCTTTCTTTCGGATCGTGCGCATCGCGTACTCGGTCGCCGAGCAAGCGCGATGCGGTTTCAATCGATTTCTTGTGAGGTTTTTTCGTTAGGCAAAGAGTGCGACGGAGGCGTATTGGTATACGCCGAGGAAGCACGATGCAGTTTTAATCGATTTCTTGTGAGGTTTTTTCGTTAAGCAAAGAGTGCGACGGAGGCGTATTGGTATACGCCGAGAAAGCACGATGCGGTTTCAATCGATTTCTTGTGAGGATTTTTCGTTAGGCAAAGAGTGCGACGGAGGCGTATTGGTATACGCCGAGGAAGCACGATGCGGCATAACGGAAAATCATCCAAGAAAATTAATAGGCCTTGCCCCAGTAGACCATTTTATGCGCCGGCTTTCCGCAGCAGACACAGGTCTCGCCAACCGCTTCCTGCTCGAACGGCATACAGCGACTGGACACGCCGGCTTCGTCTTTGAGCTTGAGCTCGCAGGCGAGATCGCCGCACCACATCGCACGGATCAGACCGGGCTTGTTGTCGGCGGTGTCTTTCATTTCATCAAACGTCTTGACGGTGTAGGTCATCGACTCACGACGCGCCAGCGCCTTCTGGTACAGACCGTCGTGTACCGCCTGAAGCAGTTCGGGAATCTTGGTCTCCAATTCATCCAGCGACACGATCGTCTTTTCGCGATTGTCGCGGCGAACGACCACGCACTGATTGTTCTCGATATCGCGCGGGCCAAGCTCCAAACGAAGCGGCACGCCCTTCATCTCGTACTCCGCAAACTTCCAACCCGGCGAATTGTCCGAATCGTCCATCTTGACACGCGCGACCTTCTTCAGACGTGCGGTCACCTCGGCCGCCTTATCCAGCACGCCCTCTTTGTGCTGAGCGACCGGCACCACCACGACCTGCGTCGGCGCCACCGCCGGCGGCATAACCAGACCGTTATCGTCGCCGTGCGTCATAATGATCGCGCCGATAATGCGGGTGGACATACCCCACGAGGTCTCAAACGGATACTGCAGGGTGTTGTCGCGTCCGGTGTACTGCACGTTGAACGCGCGGGAGAAACCGTCACCGAAGAAATGGCTGGTACCACTCTGCAGCGCCTTACCGTCGTGCATCATCGCCTCGATGGTGTAGGTCGCTTCGGCGCCGGCAAACTTCTCTTTATCGGTCTTGCGACCCTTGATGACCGGAATCGCCAGCTTCTGCTCACAGAAATCGGCGTAGACGTTGAGCATCTGCTCGGTCTCGGCCAACGCTTCCTCGGCCGTTTCGTGCATCGTGTGACCTTCCTGCCAGAAGAACTCCATCGTGCGCAGGAACGGACGGGTGGTCTTTTCCCAGCGCACCACCGAGCACCACTGGTTGTACAGTTTCGGCAGATCGCGGTAGGAATGAATGATGTGCGCGTAGTGATCGCAGAACAGCGTCTCACTGGTCGGGCGGACGCACAGGCGCTCCTGCAACTCGTCCAGACCGCCGTGCGTGACCCACGCCACCTCCGGCGCAAAGCCTTCCACGTGATCCTTTTCCTTCTGGAGCAGGCTCTCGGGAATAAACATCGGCATCATCACGTTTTCGTGACCCAGTTCCTTAAACCGCGCATCCAGCTCATCGCGGATATTTTCCCACAGCGCACAGCCGTAGGGGCGCACGACCATACAGCCGCGCACACAGGAATAGTCCGCCAACTCCGCTTTCTTGACCACGTCGGTGTACCACTGCGCAAAGTCCTCGTCCATTGCGGTGATGGCATTGACCATCTTTTTATTATCTGCCATTCGATCTCGATCCTTTCCCTATTGGAGTATACGTTTGGCGACCTCCGATTTATGCCGAAACACCGCCCAAACGTGTATTTATAATCATAGATACCTTATTATAACGCGAAAGCGTGTTAATTGCAAGGTTTTTTGGCTGATTTTTCCGCTTGCAAACAGAAAAGTCCTCCTGCGAAACCGCAGGAGGACCGTTTGATTTTGAATGGGTTTACGCCACCGCGCTATGAACCGCGCATTTGCCTGCCGGCACCTCACACAACGGATCGGTACACGCCATCTGGCGCGCCAGCGATGCGCGCTGACGCTGGCGGCGACGCTGACGAGCGCGATCCCGCCGAAGCTCTGCCACGCAGCACAACAGAATGCCGACGCGCAAAGCGCACAGCAACACCGTCACCAGCACAAACTGCGCCGACAACAAGCCCATTGCCAGCAGCTCCATACCGCACGCCATCAACGGCACCAACGCCATCTGGCGCGTGGACGCAAAGTGTGCGGAAAAATACACATATACAGCCATTGCCGCCATCGCGACCATACTGATCATACTCAATACCAACATATCGATCCCTCGCTTTCCGGTCGAACAACCGAACAAGTGTTCCGAACATCTGTTCGGTAATTCTATTATAGCGGATTTTTTTCGGATTGCAAGGGGGTTTTTTAAAATTTTTCTGCCTATTTTTAAACAACCGGTATAATTTCGTTTTCAACCACTGCATATGGTGGCAGGAAATATACAATCTGTTTTTAACCAAAACACCCTCTGTTCGATATTTCAAACAGAGGGTGTTCGTTTATCGGATTTGTCCGTTTCCGCGGATCAGGTACTTATACGTACACAGTTCCTCCAGCCCCATTGGACCGCGCGCGTGGAGGCGCTGGGTGGAGATGCCCATCTCACAGCCCAGACCGAACTCGCCGCCGTCGGTAAAGCGCGTGGAGGCGTTGACATATACCGCCGCGCTGTCCACACCCGCGACAAACGCCGCCTGCGCGGCTTCGTCGGTCGACAGGATCGCTTCGCTGTGACCGGTGGAATGCGCCGCAATGTGCGCCACCGCGTCGGCGGTGGAGTCGACCACCTTGACCGCCAGAATATAATCCAAAAATTCGGTATCGAAATCGGTTTCGCCGGCGGGCGTGCCGTCGATCGTTTCCGCCGCCCGCGGACACAGCCGCAATTCGACCGGATCGGTCGCGCGGCCGTCAACCAACCGTGCTTTCAGCTTGGGCAAAAATTCCGCCGCGATCGCTTGGTGTACCAAGCAGACCTCCGCCGCGTTGCAGACACCCGGACGGCTGGTTTTGGCATTCTCCACAATATCCAGCGCCATCGCCTGATCCGCCGCCTGATCCACATAAATGTGGCAGATGCCGGTGCCGGTTTCGACACACGGTACGGTTGCGTTTTCCACACAACTGCGGATGAGTCCCGCGCCACCGCGCGGAATGAGCAGATCCACCAATCCGTTGGCGGTCATCAGCTCGCGAGCGCTCTCGCGCGACGGATCCTCCACCAGCGAAACCGCCGTTTCCGGCAATCCGACGGCGGTCAAGCCCTTGCGGAGCGCTTTGACGATCGCATCGGCGCTGCGCCACGCGTCCTTGCCGCTGCGGAGCACGCAGACGTTGCCGCTTTTCAGCGCCAACGCCGCCGCGTCGCTGGTCACGTTGGGGCGGCTTTCGTAAATAATGGCGATCACGCCCATCGGCACCGCCACACGACGAATGCTCATCCCCTTCGGATGCTCGCTCTCCCGCAACACCCGACCGACCGGATCGGGCAGCGTCGCCACTTCACGAATGCCTTGCGCCATGCCCTCGATGCGCGTTGCCGACAACAGCAGGCGGTCCAGCAACGCGTCGCTGATGCGACCGCGCGCCGCTTCCGCGTCGGCGGCATTGGCCGCCAGAATCGCATCGGTATCGGCGATCAGCGCCTCGGCCATCGCCATCAGCGCCGCATTTTTCTGTTCGGTCGTCGCCGTCGCCAGCGCCGACTTGGCCGCACCGGCGGCGAGCAACAGTTCCCGCGTCGTCATACCGATGCCTCCCCTGCCACAAAGCGCGTGCCGACCGCACCGCCCTCGGCGATGGTGTACAGCGCTTCCGGCTTGGAGCCGTTAGCGATGATCATATCCACGCCGGCGGCGTTCGCCATCTGCGCGGCTTTCAGCTTGGTCACCATTCCGCCGGTGCCGAGCTTGCTGCCGCGGCCACCGGCCGCCGCCATCAGTTCGGGCGTGACCGCGTGCACCTCCGAAATCAAGGTCGCCGTCGGATCGGTATGCGGATCGGCGGTGTACAACCCGTCAATGTCGGTAAGAAGCACCAACAGATCCGCCCCCACGCATTTGGCCACGATCGCCGCCAGCGTATCGTTATCGCCCAGCGAGATCTCGTGGGTGGCAACGGTGTCGTTTTCGTTGATAATGGGGAGCGCGCCCAGCTCCAACAACCGAAACAACGTGTTTTCCACGTTGTGACGGCGTTCGCTGTTTTCGATGTCCTCACCCGTCAGCAGAATCTGCGCGACGGTGTGGTTGTACTCCCCAAACAGCTTATCGTATGTATACATCAGTTCGCACTGCCCCACCGCGGCGGCCGCCTGCTTGCCGGGCATATCCGCCGGACGCTCGGCAAGACCCAGCTTGCCCACGCCCATGCCGATGGCGCCGGACGACACCAGTACCACCTGATGTCCGGCGTTTTTCAGATCGCTCAACACACGGCAGAGATCCTCCACACGCCGGATGTTGAGATGTCCGGTCGTGTGTGCGAGGGTGGAGGTGCCGACTTTTACTACCAGTTTCATTTTCCCAGATCCTTTGTCTTTTCATAAGCGGCGATCACCGCGTCAATCACATCCGAACGGAACGCGCCGGCTTCCAACCGCCGCACGCCCTGGATGGTGCTGCCACCCGGACTGCAAACGGCATCTTTCAGCGTTCCCGGGTGCTGACCGGAGGTAAGCACCAGCTCCGCCGTGCCGGCCAGCATCTGCGCCGCATACAGCACCGCCTTGTCGCGCGGCAAGCCGCACGCCACGCCGCCGTCTGCCAGCGCTTCGATAAACTGGCACGCAAACGCCGGTCCGCAGCCGGAGACGGCGCTGCCGGCATCCATCAGCGTTTCCGGAATCGCATCAAAGCGACCGGCACCGCTCATAAACCGCAAAAACTCCGCTTCCTCGGCGGTGGTCGTCCCCTGCGCTGTATACAGAATCATTCCCTGACCGATCGACGCCGGTGTGTTGGGCATAATACGGATGGTGGGATACTCGCCGCCCGCCAGTTCCCAGATACGCTCGATCGTCAGACCGGCCGCCATCGTCACCAGCACAAAGCGATCCTGACGCTTGGCCAACACCGGTGCCAACTGCTCCAGCAGCACCGGCATCACCTGCGGCTTGACGCCGAGGAACACCCAATCGCAACCGGCGGCCAGCGCTTCGTTGTCCGCGTGATGCGCACCGAGATCCGCCGCCAGCGTTGCCGCTTTCTCGGCGTTTCCGTCTGCCAACCACAAATCGCAATCGCTGCGAGATGCCGCACACGCCAGCGCGCCGCCCATATTGCCGCAGCCGATAAATCCTACCTTTGCCATTGTCATTTCACCTCGTTGCTTTCGATCGTAATGGTATACGAGAGTTGATCCAGATCGTCGTCGGTCACCTTGACGTGATCCGGCGAGATATACAGCAAAAACGAGCTGTGCGCGCCCGCTTCGATCGCGTAATCCTTATCGATCGAATCCGCGCGTCCCTTGGCCAGCACCGTATCGTCCTCGTTGGACACCTCGACGTAGATCGAGGTCGGGTGTTGGGCGGTGTCCATACCGTTAGACAGGTCGAACTTGATCGCCAGATGTCCGCCGGTGGTGTAATACGCCTTCTGGATAGCACCCTTGATGCCCTCCTCCGAGAAATCCGCCGTTGCCTCGGTATCCTCGAAATAGGACAGATCCATATTCTGCACCTTGCCCTCTTTCTCGAGAATCTCCTGCTTCGAGGGGATCAGCGCATCGCACAGCAGACCGACAACGATCGCCAAAACGACCACGCCCACCAGCGAGATCAAAAAGATGAGGCTACCTTTATTCTGGAATATATCGGCGCGCGCCTGCTTGGCGGCGGCCGCCGCCAGACGACGCGCCTCTTCCTTTTCGCGCTTGGCCGCGGCTTTTTCGGCCGCCAGCTCAGCCGCCACTTCCTCGCGGCTTTTGCCAAAGCTGGTGCCGGCCAGCAACGATTCGTCCACCGATACCGACGGTGCTTCGCTGTTAACCGTTACCTGCTCGGTCTCCTCCAGCTGCTCCGACAATTTTTCCTCACGTTCACTCATAACGATATCTCCTTAAAAGCGCGACACACACGATCGCACGATATTTTTTGTCATGATATTATACCATATAAAACACGCAAATTGCAAGCACCCCCTCGTAATTGCCATGAAATTGTGTCGAAATTGTAAAAATCTTTATTTTCGTCAACTTTTTATTGCAAAAAGAAAGTTTTTGGCGTATACTGGTAGAGCAACTTATAAGAGGAGGGCTGGTTATGGAACCCTTTGAAGTATCGTATAATCGGTTATGGAAGCTGCTCATCGATCGGCGGCTGAAAAAGAAGGACCTGCAGAAAATGACGCAGTTAAGCTCCGCCGTCATTGCCAAGATGGGCCGCAACGAAACGGTGCATCTGGAAACGCTGGCGAAGGTCTGCTGTGCATTGAAATGCACGCTTTCGGAAATCGTCGACATTCACATCTGCCAACCAGAATAAGGGGATTTTTATGAAAATACTGTTACTCAGCTGTTGTACCGGCGAAGGCCACAACAGCGCCGCCAAAGCGTTGATGCAAGAGTTGGATCGTCGCGGCATTCAGAGCGAGATCACCGACCCCATCGCGTTTATCAGCGAAACGGCGAGCAAATTCGTGTCGTCGTTTTACAACAATATGATCAAAAAGACGCCGCAGGCGTTTGGGGCGATGTATAAGGTCAGCGAGCTGTACAGCAATACCGAGCTGAGCAGTCCGGTCTACTGGCTGAGCGCCGGCTATGCCCGCAAAATGTTAGATTACATCCGCGAGGGCGGCTTCGACGCGGTCATCAGCACGCACCTGTTCGGCATCACGGCGCTCTCTGCCGTCCGCCACAAGGCCGAGGAGCACATTCCCTCCTACGGCGTACTGACCGACTACACCGCCTATCCGTTTGTAGGCGAAACCGACGTCGACCGCTATTTCGTCCCGCACGCCGATATCATCACCGAGATGGTCGAGCAGGGCATTCCGGCCTCGCGGTGCGCGCCGACCGGCATTCCGGTGCGCGAGGCGTTTGCCTCGCTGCCGTCGCAGGCAGCCGCACGCGAAGCACTGGGAATTCCGACCGACAAAAAGATGATTTTGGTAATGACCGGCGGTGTCGGGTGTGACAATATGACCGCCCTGTGCGACGAAGTCGTCGCCGCCGTAGACGAGCGCGTGGTCGCATACGTTATGGTGGGCAAAAACGCCGATATGCAAGCCGAGCTGATCCGCCGTTACGGCGAGAACGGCGTCATCCGTACCGTTCCGTTTACCACCGAGGTACACACGTATATGCGCGCCGCCGACGTGCTGATGACCAAGGCCGGCGGCCTGTCCAGTACCGAGGCGCTGGTCACCGGTGTGCCGATGGTGCACGTGAAAGCGATCCCCGGATGCGAGACCTACAACGTCAAGTTCTTCTCCGAGCGCGGGCTGTCGCTTGCCGCCAAATCCGACGGCGAAGCCGCCGCGATGGCGATGCGGCTGGCGTTTGACGAGGAGGGCGCGGCGCGGATGCGCGACGCCCAACACGACGCCGGCAACCCCTTGGCCGCCCGCGATATCGTGCAAATTGTGTTAGACGATCTGGCTAAATAACAAAACACCGTTCAGCAAACGCTGAACGGTGTTTTTCTTATTTCGTCAAATGTGCAAATTCCTCGAAGCAATCGAAGGTAGCGAAGTAATCCGACGGCGTCTCCGCGCGGCGAATCAACTGCACGCTGCCGTCCTCCCGAAGCAACAGCTCCGCCGATTTCAGTTTGCCGTTGTAGCTGTATCCCATCGAGAAGCCGTGCGCACCGGTATCGTGGATAACCAACATATCCCCCTTATCGATAGCCGGTAGCATACGATCAATGGCGAACTTGTCGTTATTCTCGCACAGCGAGCCGACCACGTCTACCATCCGATCGCACGGCGCATCCTCCTTGCCCATCACCGTGATGTGATGGTAGGCACCGTACATCGCCGGTCGCATCAGATTGACTGCGCAAGCGTCAACGCCAACGTATTCTTTATGGGTATGCTTTTCGTGGATCGCCGTGGTTACCAAACAACCGTACGGCGCCATCATAAAGCGTCCAAGCTCGGTGTAGATCGCCACGTCGCCCATTCCTGCCGGCACCAAAATCTCCTCAAAGCGCCGGCGAACACCCTCGCCGATCACGGCGATGTCGTTGGGCTCCTGCTCGGGACGATACGGCACGCCGATGCCGCCCGACAGATTGATAAACGCCACGTCTGCGCCGGTTTCCTTTTCCAGCCGTACCGCCAGATCAAACAGAATCCCCGCCAGTTTCGGATAATACTCGTTGGTGACGGTATTGGACGCCAAAAACGCGTGAATGCCGAAGCGCTTGGCGCCCTTGGCTTTCAGCACGCGGAACGCCTCAAACAACTGCGCCTCGGTCATACCGTACTTGGAGTCGCCGGGGTTATCCATAATGCCGTTGCTCATCTGGAACACGCCGCCCGGATTAAACCGACAACTAATGGTCTCCGGAATGCGTCCCAGCGCTTTTTCCAGCACCTCAATGTGCGTAAAATCGTCCAGATTGATGATACCGCCCAGCTGGTCTGCCAGCACAAATTCCTCCGCCGGTGTATCGTTGGAGGAAAACATAATGTGCTGACCGGTAATACCGCACGCCTCCGACAGCATCAGCTCGGTTTTAGACGAGCAATCGCAACCGCAATCGTATTCATGCAGGAGCTTCATCAAAAACGGATTCGGCGTAGCCTTGACCGCAAAATACTCGCGGAAACCCTCATTCCACGCAAACGCCGCCTTCAACGCCTCGGCGTTTCGGCGAATGCCCGCCTCATCGTACAGGTGAAACGGCGTGGGGTAGGTTTTGGTAATTTCCTGCAACTGTTCTTTTGTCACAAATGGTTTCTTTTGCATGGGCTCTCCTTTGCGAAAGGACCGCATTTATTCCTCGGTCGCTTTCTTCCGCTTCTCCGGCGCCTTGGTGTAACCGCAGCCGTCGGTCATACAAAACAGCTTGGCGTCCTTGCCCTTTTGCTTAAACAGCGTTTTACCGCAGTTGGGGCAGGTCTCCTTCGACGGCTCGTTCCACGACACAAAATCGCAGTTCGGGTAGTTGGAGCAACCGAAGAATTTCCGATTGTTACGGGATTTCTTGGACAGAATGTCGCCGCCGCATTTCGGGCAGGTGCCACCGGTGCGCACCACGATGCGCTTGGTGTTTTTGCAGGTCGGATAGCCCGGGCACGCCAGGAACTTGCCGTAACGGCCACTCTTAATGACCATCTTGCGACCGCACTGCTCGCACACCTCGTCGCTCTCCACATCCGGCACCTTCACGCGCTCGTCGGTGATGTTTTTCTCCGCCGCCGCCAGCGTCTTGGAAAAGCCCTGATAGAACGTATCCATCATATTGATCCAATCGTTGTTGCCGTGCTCGACCTCGTCCAGCTGTTCTTCCATATGCGCGGTAAACTTAATGTCAACCACCTCGGGGAAATTCTCTTTCATCACCTGCGTGATGATCTCGCCGAGGGCGGTGGGCTTCAGCGACTTGCCTTCGCGCTCGATATACTCACGGGACAGAATGGTGCCGATGGTCGGTGCGTAGGTGGACGGACGGCCAATGCCGCTTTCCTCCATCGCCTTGACCAACGTCGCCTCGGTATACCGTGCCGGCGGCTGCGTAAAGTGCTGGTTGCCGGCCAGATCGCGCAGCGTCAGCACCATATCCTGCTCCAGCTTCGGCAGCGGCGCGTTCTCCTCGTCCTCCTCGTCCTTGCCCTCGGTGTACAGCACGGTATAACCGTCAAATTTCACCGAATAACCGGACGCCTTAAACGTATACTCACCGGCGGCGATATCCGCCTGACAGGTCTCGTGGGTTGCCTGCTGCATCAAGCTCGCGATAAAGCGCTCCCAGATGAGACGATACAGCTTATATTGGTCGCTTGACAGCGAACCCTTCGCCTGTGCCGGCGTGAGGTTGGGCATAGTCGGGCGAATGGCTTCGTGCGCGTCCTGCGCACCGGCGCGCGTCTTGTAGTGGCGCGCCTTTTCCGGCAGATATTCCTTGCCGTAGTTGGCTTCAATATACGCGTTGCCCTCGCGGCGCGCCTCGTCCGAGATGCGCAGCGAATCGGTACGCAGGTAGGTGATCAAACCGACCGCACCGATGCCGGCAACGTTAACGCCTTCGTACAGTTCCTGCGCAACGCGCATCGTCTGGCGCGTCTCAAAGCCGAGACGGCGGCTGGCTTCCTGCTGCAAGGTCGAGGTGGTAAACGGCGGTGCCGGATTGACGTGGCGCGTGCCGCGCTTCACCGAAGCAATGCGATACTCGGCGTTTTCCAGATCCGCCAAAATGCGATCCGCCTCGTCCTTGTTGCGGATCTTGACCTTGCTGCCATTTTTCAGCGCCAGCTTAGCCGGGAATTTCTTGCCGGTTTTGCTCGCCGACAGCTTCGCATCGACCGACCAGTATTCCTCTACCTTAAATCCGCGGATTTCCTGCTCGCGATCGACCACCAGCGCCGCCGTTGCCGATTGCACACGGCCGGCCGACAGGCCCTTGCGGACCTTTTTCCACAGATACGGGCTGATCTGATAGCCAACAATGCGGTCGAGCACGCGACGCGCCTGCTGCGCGTTAACTAAATCCATATCGATCTTGCGCGGCTTGGACATTCCCTGCGCCACGCCGCTCTTGGTGATCTCGTTAAAGGTCACGCGATTGGCGGCCGCCAAGTCCGTCCCGAGCAGCGTTGCCAGATGCCACGAGATCGCTTCTCCCTCGCGGTCCGGGTCAGTAGCGAGAATAACGTCGCCAAGCGCCGCGGCGCGCTCGCGCAGACCGCGGATCAGCTGGGATTTACCCGCAATATCCACATAGTGCGGCTTAAACCGATTCTGGATGTCCACACCCAGCAGGGTTTTCGGCAGATCGCGAATGTGACCCACCGTGGCGCGCACCTCGTAGTCCGATCCCAAGAAGCCCTGGATGATCTTCGCCTTGTGCTCCGACTCTACAATTACCAATGTCTTTGCCATTGTTTTATCCTTTCCGTCCGTACAGACTGCCGGCGCGCTTTTCCGCCACGCCGTGCATTTCCAGTTCGGTCAACGCCATCATCACCTGTGGCAACGACAGCGACGTTTTCTCGGTTAATTCTTCCAATCCCTGCGGCGAAGCCGTGAGATGAGTCGCCACGCACTTGGCATTCTCACTCAGCTCCGGCGGCAGATCGGCCACCACCGGCATCGGTTGCGGCTCCGGCCGAACGATCGGTGTCACCGGCTGCCGCGCATACCGCGGGACCGGTGCTTGCTTTTTTGATTTTTCCGGCGGCGCCGGTTGCTTGGATACGTACGCACTCTCGGCTTCTTCCACCAACTGCACGTCCAGCGCCGGATACCGGTCAGTCAATTCCATGGCCGCCTGCTTTCCGTTTTGCACCAGCACCGCACCGTCGCGGATCAACCGATGGCAACCGGCATTCGTTGCCGGATCGCCCGGCACGGCGTATACCTCGTGGCCGGCGGCAGAAGCCATCTCCGCCACCGTAACCGTGCCACTCCCCTCGCTTGCCTCGGTGACGATCAGGGCATCGCCCAGCGTCGCCAGCAACCGATTTCGTATCCGAAAATGTTCCTTGCGAACCGCCGTTCCGGCGGGAAATTCCGACAGCACCACGCCGCCGGCATCCAGTACCGCTTGGCGAATGTGCGCCGTTTTACGCGGATAGGTGACGTCCAAAGCGCATGGCTGCACGATCACACCGGCTCCGCCCACGGCGGCTACCGCCATCATCGCGGTTGCGTCGCCGCCCTCAATGGTATCGCCGACGATTGTCACGCCGGCGGCCGCCAATCCGGCAGCCAATTTTCCGGTGACGCGCCGTCCCTTTTCGCTGATCTTGCGGGTGGCGATCACCGTAACCATCGGACGCGTCCGATGTGGAAACGGCATCGTATCGGTCGCATAAATCACCAGAGGCAGATCCGAAAGAACTTTCCACGTAGACGGGAACTCCGGCATATCCGGCGTCCACACCTCCCACGCTTGCGCCAAAGCCAGATGCAACTGTTTTTCCGCTTTATCCAGCGTTTTATGCATCGCGCGTTTCAGCACCGTACCGGTCAGCCCGGCTTCACGGAGCGCTGCCTCGTCTGCCTGCCAGACACCCTCGGCATCACCGAAGCGTCGAAGCAGGCGTGCGGTGTGCGCCCAGCCGCAGCCCACAACGGTCTGCAACCACACCCAGTACACGCGTTTATCCATTGGTCGCCTCCGTTTTGGTCAGCTCCCACATCACGATGCACGCCGCCACCGCCGCATTGAGCGACTCGGCACGACCGGCCATCGGAATGGTGAGCGACCGTCCGCAAGCGGCGATCGCTTCGGCGGTCAGGCCGTTGCCCTCGTTGCCGATCACCGGCATACAACCGGCTCCCAACCGCACCGCCGTCAGCGGCTCAGCAGAGGCATCCGCCACACAGGCAAACGGCGTCAGCCCTTGGGCGCGCCACTTGGCAATGGCGGCCGGCAGATCGGTCACCACCGCCGTCGGCAGACGCAGCGTGCCACCCATGGCCGCGCGCAACACCTTGGGGGAATACAGGTCGCAGCAATCGGCCGACAGCAGCAAGCCGTCCACGCCGAAGGCTTCGGCGGTACGGACGATCGTGCCGAGGTTGCCGGGATCGCGCACGCCTTCCAGCACCAGATACCGACCGGTGACGTCCAGCGCCTCCGGATCCAGCGAATCGGGCGGGCAGGCAACCACCGCAAACACCCCTTGCGGATGTTCGGTCTCCGCCATCAGCGTCGCGACCGCGTCGCTTACCAGCAGCACCTGCTTGGTGCTCTCGCTCAGCCGCGCAATCACCGGATACTGCGCCAGTGCCTGCTCGGTCACAAACAGCGTTTCCACTGTTAGACCGTTATCTGCCGCATCCGCACACAAGCGCGCGCCTTCCAGCGCCAGCAGACCGCTTTCGCGGCGCTCGCGGCTTTTATCGCGCAAGCGACAAAACCGCTTGACCTGCGGATTGTCGCGGCTGGTGATGCTGATCATACGGCAGACCTCCTTATTGGGTAATGCAAGAATGTCCGCCGACATCTGCCGGCGGACGCAACTTGAACTTATTTAAGGGCAGCTTTGGCCTGCTCGGTCAGAGCAGCGAAAGCAGCGGCATCGCTGACAGCGATCTCCGCAAGCATTTTGCGGTTGAGCGACACGCCGGCCTTCTTCAGACCGTTCATGAACGTGGAGTAGTTCATACCATTCATCTTGCACGCCGCGCTGATACGGGTGATCCACAGACGGCGGAAGTCACGCTTGCGCTGTTTGCGGCCAATAAAGGCATAGTTGCCCGATTTCATAACCGCTTCTTTCGCGGTGCGGAACAGCTTGGACTTGGCACCATAGTAGCCCTTCGCAAGCTTCAATACCTTTTTTCTTCTTTTGCGCGTCATCATTGCGCCTTTAACACGAGCCATATTTCATTTCCTCCTGAATGCTACTTATTTGTACGGAATCATGCGCTTGACAGCCGCGACGTTCGTCTGGTCGGCAACAGCCGTCTGGCGCAGGTTGCGCTTCCGCTTGGTGGTCTTCTTGTTCAGAATGTGGGACTTGTACGCATGAGCGCGCAGGACCTTTCCGTTAGCACTCAGTTTGAAGCGTTTTTTCGCACCGCTGTGCGTCTTGATCTTCGGCATAATTGTATCCTCCTTGGTTTGATTTATTTACCGGGTTTAGCCGCCGGACGAGGAGCTAAGAACATCAGCATATTGCGACCTTCCAGCTTCGCCGGCTTTTCAACGATAGCCGATTCCGCGCATGCTTCCGCAAAGCGCTTCATCGCATCCAATCCGATCTCGGGATGCCCCATTTCACGGCCACGGAACCGAATGGAAACCTTCACCTTGTCGCCGCCTTCGAGGAAGCGGACAGCCTGGCGCTGTTTCGTGTTGAAGTCCGCCACGTCGGTTTTCAAACCCAGACGGATCTCCTTGATCTCCACCACGCGCTGATTCTTGCGCGCTTCCTTCTCGCGCTTGGCCTGCTCAAAACGGTACTTGCCGTAATCCATAATGCGGCACACCGGCGGCTTGGCGTTCGGGGAGATCTTCACCAGATCAAGACCGGCCTCATCCGCCAAATTCTGTGCCTCGCGCGCAGACATAATACCGGCCTGCTCGCCGTCGACACCAATCAGTCGGATTTCGTTGTCGCGGATCTGTTCGTTGATCTGCAATTCTTTCGTAGCTATGATCGACACCTCCGTTCGGAAATACAAAAAACGCAGACAATCAGACTGTCTGCGTTACAAAATGATGCCAATAACCGGCATCCTTCGCGATTGACCTGTTGGAGCAAAATCCGCAGGTGAAAGCAGACAGACTACTTTACTTTGTTTTCTTGCATCGTCTATTATACACACCGAATCGCTCGGTGTCAAGGGGTTTTTCAAAATTTTTTCAGCGGATCTGCAGACGCTCCGCCGCTGTGCAACGACCGGTGGCATCGTCTAACGTAAACAGCACCGCATCCATACAGCACGGACCCTCCGCCGCCACAAATCGCACCGGCGTGTGCAGGCGCATCTTCTCGATCGGCTGCTCCGGATGCACGCCCAAGATAGAGTGGATCGGACCGGTCATACCCACGTCGGTAATAAAACCGGTGCCGGACGGCAGGATCTGCTCGTCCGCCGTCTGCACGTGCGTGTGCGTGCCAAACACCGCCGACACGCGCCCGTCCGCCCACAGCGCCAGCGCCTTTTTCTCCGCGGTCGCCTCTGCGTGAAAATCCACCACGCAAAACCGCGGATGACCGGCCGCCGCCAGCACGCGATCCAGCACGTCAAAGGGATTGTCCAGCGGCTCCATATACGCCGTACCCAGCAGATTGACTACCGTCAACTGCCGGCGACCGAGATCGACGGTGCAAACGCCGTGACCGCTGACCGCATCCGGGTAATTGGCCGGACGAAGCAGCATCGGCTCACTCTCCATCCGATCGAGGATCTCGCGGCGACGAAACGAATGGTTGCCGCCGGTGATCACGTCCGCACCCGCCGCAAACAACGCTTCGACCGAGCACGGCAGAATGCCGTTGCCGTCCGCGGCGTTCTCGCCGTTGACGATACACACGTCCACCCCGTAGTGCCGCTTCACGCCCGGCAATACCTTTTGCAGATGCGCGCAACCGACGCCGGCGACCACGTCGCCCACACACAAAACCTTCATATCCTCACGCCTTTCCGCCAATTAGTATACCATAAACCCGCCGACAGGTCAACCGATTTTCGAGGGACTTGCGTTTCTTGGGAAAGTGTGATATATTAAAATATATCCTTTAAAAAGGAGGATGTTATTGTGTCTTGGGAAAAGAAAGATCAACCGGTCGAATCGGTTGACACCCCTATAAAAGAAGACGCCACGCCGGTGAAACCAAAGCGCCGCGGCCGTCCGAAGAAGGTACAGGCAGAAGCACCGGCTACGCCGGTCGAGCCGATGCCGGTCGAGCCGGCGTTGGACGAAAGCCACACCGAAACCAATGTCCACCGCGGCCGCTATCGCTTTGCGGCGTGGATCGGACTGGTGGTTATTTTGCTGGCGATCATCGGCACCATTTCCATCGTATGGCTGGGCATCAAACTGATCGGCGATGCCACCGACAACACCGATCTGATGAACGAGCTGCACGATTTCTCGGTGCCGGTTTCCTACTATCAACCCACCGCCTTTGACGATCTGGAGGCTGCCGACAGCGACCAGTTGCTGCTCGCCGCCATTTACAAGATCACCAAAGCCGAGGAGGTACGCCAGCTCCGCGAGGGCACCGGCGAGTTTAGCTACAAGCTGGATTCGGAGGCGCGTCTGATCATTCCGACCGAGGAGATCACCGCCGCCTATCGGGCGCTGTTTGGCACCGGCGCCGAGCCAACCTTCAACACCATCGGCTCGGACAAGCAGGCGTACGCACAGTTCCTGTACGACGAAAAAGAGGCGTGTATGCACGTGCCGTGGATCTACTCGTCCTCCTCCTCGCTGTACACCACCGTGGCCGAGGACATCCGTATGCGCGGCAAAACAGCGCGCGTGCGCATCGGCTACGTGCTGGTAAGCACGCTCGGGTTTGACGATTTCGGCGATCAGCTGGAGCCCCAGCCGGAAAACGCCGAATATTTCCAGTGGTTTGTGTTTGAGCAAAACGAGCAAAAGGAATGGCACCTGGTTGCCGTCGAGGACGAAAAGACCGACGCCGATGCCACCACCGTTTCCACCACAACCACTACGACAACCGCTACCACAACCACCACAACAAAGAAGAAATAAAAATCACCCCACTCCGTTTTGGAGTGGGGTGATTTTTTTATTTTTCGTCGCTTCTTCCCACCAGATAATCCAACGAAACACCAAAAAAATCCGCCAATCGGATCAGTATTTCCACCTTTGGTTCTCTGGTCATCAATTCATAGTTTTGATAGGCCTTTTCGGTAATATCGCAATAAATGGCCACTTGCCCTTGGGTTAACCCCTTTTCCTTGCGGCACCGCTTCAATCTTTCTGCTAAAACTTCTCTCATCATTCACCACACCTACAATTGTTCTTGACAAAAATAGTGTAGTGGATTATAATCAAGAATATACTAACAATTGTAGGTGTTCCGGAAATATGTCTCTTTACTGTTTAGAATGCTGGAATCGCATAACTCACACAAAAAACAACGCCAATAAATACATAATGACCGACTACGACGATTTGTGTGAGGGTTGCGGAGAATACAAACCAGTCATCCTGTACGAAAAACGCGCCTACTATTCCTATAAGTTTCGCTTTGTTATCATTCCGCTTATCATTCTGGGAAAACTGCTCACATTTCCATATTGGGTCTACAAAGCCATACGCTTGCGCAAAAAACACAAATAAAAATCACCCCACTCCGTTTTGGAGTGGGGTGTGTTGTTATTCTCCCAAAAACACGTCTTTGTTGGTGCCGTAGAAGATGTCCTCGCGACCGGAAATGTACGCGCAAAATTCTTCGAATTTTGCCCAGCGATCCGCGTACGCGCCAAACTCATAATCCAGTTCGTAGCTGTGCCCCCAAATATAGAACAACTGAGGGCGGTCGGGTTTCATTTCCACAAACGTCTTTCCGAGTTCAAACAACCGGTCCCAGTCACAGAAATGCACCGTCGGATCAAACCGCAACAGTTCCTCTTGCAGATCAAACGAGTATGTACAGGTGATGCTGCGGGCGTATTGCAAATTGGTCTCGGTCTTTAAGAGGTTGACCACTCGCTCGTCCCAGTTCTGGCCTCCGCACGGATACGCCATACCGACAATGTCGTAGCCCACCAACGCTTTGAGGTTTTCGCGATCGCGCTCCACCTGCTCCAGCACGTCGCCGTTGGTGATACCGGGTAGCCACTTATGAGTCAGCGTATGTCCCGCCACTTCGTGACCTTTGTATACCTCAGCGACCTCGCTGGGATTCCAGCGAACGTGCGGCACGCTCCGTCCCTGCACAAACTGCCGCCCGTCCTCCGCCAGACGACCGGAATTGAGATTGAACGTCGCTTTCAGCCCATACTTATCCAATAGCTTGATCAGCCGGCGATCCTGCGTAACACCGTCGTCAAAGCTAAAGGTAATCGCTTTCATTTTTCCGTTAAACATATCGTTGTCCTCCTCAAAGCTTTTCCAAAATCCCCGCGCAGCCGTCCATCACGTCGCGGTAGGTGGCTTCAAAATCGCCCGTGTACCATGGATCGGCCACATCGTCCGTGCGTCCGGCCCACGACAAAAGCGACGTCACTTTGCCATCCGGATCGCCGCCGAGCAGACGCATCAAATTGCGGTGATTTTGAGCATCCATTAAAATCAAATGATCGTAGTACGCGTAGTCCTCCGCCGTCACCTGACGAGCAGCGTGACCGGCGGGATCAATTCCCCGCGACCGCAGTAGCCGTGCCGCCGGCGGATAGATCGGATGCCCGATCTCCTCGCTGCTGGTGGCCGCCGAAGCAACCTCGAATTCGTCCGCGCGCCCCTGACGGCGTACCAAATCGGCAAACACGCGCTCCGCCATCGGCGAACGACAGATATTCCCGTGGCAGATAAACAAGATCCGTTTCATCCCTTCGCCTCCGTTTTCGCCTTCATTGTACCACGCGCAAACCGAATCCGCAACGGTTTTATAAAAAAATGACTCACACCTCCGTGTGAGTCATTTTTTGTTGATTTTATCGGCGATAGGCGCTGGGCGTCACGCCGGTCTCATCCTTAAAGATCTTGGCAAAGTACTTGGAATTGCCAAAACCGGCCATATTGCTGACCTGTTCGATGGAATAATTGGTCTCCTTGAGCAGCCGCTTTGCGTGGCGGATGCGTACCCGCAAAACGTACGATTTGTAGTTGATGCCCGTTTCGCGCATAAACAGACTACTGAGATAGGCGGCGTTGGAGAACACCGCTTCCGCTACCGACTGCAAGGTGATCTTTTCGTGATAGTGCTCTTCAATGTACACCTTGGCTTTTTCCACCAAATCCAGCTCGGTGCTGGAATGTACTTTCAAGATCTTCTTTAAGATCCGCGTCAGATTCTGCATACCCTCGTCGGGATCCACGTGCGCCGCCGAGCGAAAATCCTCCAAATAGCGCTCACAGAAGCGCATATCCGGATAACTGTTGAGCACCGCATACAACAGATCGTCCAAAATGAGCAACGCATTGGCGTTCCACAGCCCCTGCTCCTTGAGCATCGCAGACATCAAAAGCAGGCAATATTCCAGCCCCATCATATCGCCGTTGCGGATGCAATCGACGATCTTGTTGGTCCACACCTGATGTACGGCGCCATTTCTCTTTTCAATTTTTGCCTTGGCCTCGTTTAATGCCGAGACCAGATTGTCAACGCCGATGGGCTTTAAAATATAGTCCACCACACCGGCACGCAACGCTTTCAGCACCAGATCAAATTCATCGTAGCCGGTCATCACGATGACCTCGATCTGCGGATATCGCGCCTTGATCTGTCGGCACAGATCGATGCCACTCATCTCCGGCAACCGAATATCCGTAATCAAAATATTCGTGTTTTCCGGACGAATCTCCTCCAGCGCTTGCTCGGCGGACTCCGCCTCACCGACTACGCAAAATCCGTGGTCCTCCCACGGAATGAGCTGCCGCAATCCCGCGCGGATCAAATATTCATCGTCCACTATAAATACCGATAGCATATCCATTTCTCCCACACTCGATTACTGAGGAATGTAAAACCGCACGGTCGTTCCGGCTCCCGGGGCGCTCTCGATCTGCAGTTCCTGTCCAAACAACAGTTTCATACGCATATTGATATTCCGAAGACCAATACTCTCCTTGCTATCCTCCGGATCGATACTGTACACCGCGGCAATGCTCTCCGGTGCCATACCCACGCCGTTATCCTGAATGCAGAACAAGATCGCATTCCCCTCTTTGTGAGCAGACACGCGAATGAGGCCGTCTTTCTTGGTCTTTGCCAAGCCATGCTTTAAGGAATTTTCTACCAACGGTTGCAGCACAAACCGCAAGATCTTGCCTTCCAGCAATCCGGCTTCGATGTCGCACAACAGCTCCACACGCTCGCCAAACGACAACTTCTGCAAGCGGAAATAATCGGTCATATGCTTGACCTCATCGGCCACCTGCACGACGTTATCCTTGTTGGAGGTGCTGTAGCGGAAAATATCGCCCAGCGCCTTAATGGAATCCGCTACCTTTTGATGCTCTTTCATAACCGCCATCATACGAATGGATTCCAACGTATTATACAGAAAATGCGGCTTGATCTGGCTGTACAGCGCTTTTAGCTGCGCCTCTTTGTTTTGCTCCGAAAGCACCATCAAATTTCGCGACTGTGCGTTCAGTCGCAGCACCATCTTGTTAAAGGTATCGCGCAAATGCGAGAACTCGTTGCCTTCCAGCGGCTGGACCTCCAGCACGTCCTCCGGACTTTCAAAGCTGATCATCGCTTTTTCCAGCGCCTTGATGGGCGACACAATCTTTTTCGAAATCACCGCCGAAATGACCAGCACCACCAAAATACTGCCCAGCGAAAACACCACAAACTGGATCATAACCGGCACCATTTGGTGAAGCACCATAGGCGCATCGATCACACCGGCAACATAACCGTTGCTCACCGCATTCTCTTTATACAGGTACATCTCCTGCATAAATCCGCGGTATTGACGCTGATGCTCCGTCATCGCCGCAACCTCTTTTACGGCCGCGTCCGACAGCACCGGCTCGTCCGCGTGAGTATATAAGACCTCGCCGCCGATGTTGATCTGGAAGCGGAAATCTTCATCCATACGCAAGCCGTCGATCAGCTCGCCGAGCGAATCTACCTCGCACTCCGCCACCACATAGCCCACGTAAGTGCCCAGCGAATTGCTGCCGTTATCCAGCAAGCGGCGACCCACCGCGAAAACCTCGCGATCGTCCGAGCTGATGTTTTTACGGTTTGCCTTGGAAAGCAACACCATTTCGCCGGAGGAGTGCTTGAGCGAATCGTAATACGAATCGGAAAAATCCAACACGTCCAGCGGACGTCCGCTTTTGCAGGAGGTGTAGATCTTATTGTTACTGTCTACGATCGAAACGGAATACAGGTCTGCGTTGGTATTGAGCATTCCGTTCATACAGACGTACAGCGGATCGGAATTGAGGGAGTCTATCGGTTTATCCTGATACAAAACCGATTTGGTAACGCCGCGCAAATAATCAAAAACCTCTTTGTTGTTGTAAACGGTCATGGTCGTTCGGTCTACCTGCGTGACGTATTCCTGCACCAGAAAATCCATCTGGGTGATACTGGCGTCACAGTAATTGTAGATGTGACCGGCGTTTTGATTGTATACCGAGAAAAAGCCCAGTACAATGAGCGCGATGACCAGAATGCCCACCGGCACAATGTAACCGATCAGCATCTGCGAACGAATGGACAAATTCTCAAACAACAGCTTACGCCGCGGCTTGTTTTCGGTCGCCTGCTTTTTCATCGCACTCCCCCCTTTTTAATTCATTATAGCATACAAATTAAAAAAGGAAAGTTCTATTTTTTTGGAAAAAGTATACTTTTGTCGATTGCGGATGCCGGCTCAATCCCAACAAACGAGGGTTTGCGCCGTTGCGATGCCGCTGTAGCCTTCGCGTCGGAAAAACGTCGGCAGCTCGTCACAGCGGATCAAAACCACCGGCGCCGACTGCGTCAAGTCCAGTTGTGCCACAAAATGCGGTTTTTTCCGCACCGGCGTTTGATCGGCAGGGGTCTCTCTTTTTCGAATTCTCATTCATTTCACTCCTTTTGATCATTTTCCCCGCCGCGCTTCGACATTATACAAGCCTTCGGCTCATATACTGGAGCAAAAGGAGTGATCTGTATGAAATTGTTTTCTCGCTTTGCGGTCATCGGCCGCCAAGGCGTCGCCTTCGCTGCCGCTTTACTGCTCGGCGTAACCGCCCTGCTGGTCGGCGGCATTACCGCCATTCCGGAAGCGTTGGCCGCCAACAGCGCCTCCAAACGCTTGTTGCCGGTATACTGCACCGATCGGGACGGAAAAGTAATCAGCCTGACCTTTGATGCCGCGTGGGGCGCCGAGGATACCGATACGCTGATCGAGATCTTCGATACCTATGATATTTCGGTCACGTTCTTTGTGGTGGGCGATTGGGTGGACCGCTTCCCCGATGAAGTCAAAAAATTGCACGATGCCGGTCACGAGGTGATGAACCACTCGGACAGCCACCCCTATATGAGCCGCATCTCCGCCGAGCAACGCGCTGCCGAGCTGAAAGCCTGCAACGACAAGATTCAAGCCATCACCGGCGTTCGCCCCACGCTGTTCCGTCCGCCCTACGGCGACTACGACAACGGCGTGATTCGGTCGGTCACCGATGCCGGTATGACCTGCGTGCAATGGAGCTTGGACAGCTTAGATTGGAAAGATCCGACGCCACAGGCGATCATCGACCGCATCACCACGCGGGCGAAATCGGGCGACATCGTGCTGTTCCACAACGCCGCCAAAAACACGCCGGCCGCACTGCCCGCTATTATCGAGAAGCTGAAAGCAGACGGCTACACGTTTTTGAAGGTCAGCGATATGCTGTACGACCAAAACGAATGCACCATCAACCACGAGGGACGACAGTGTAAAAAACAATAAAGCAAAAACCTACCCCCAAACGCGTTTGGGGGTAGGTTTTTTCTTGTCTTATTTATCCGTTCCAAACAGGACTTTTCGGAACAGTTGAGCCGTTTTTTCGTCGCCCAACGACCGCTTAAACACATCGGTCGAGGGGCCACCGTTTTGGAGCAACCCCTCCACATAAACGGCGGCTTTTGCCCGCTTGCAAGCGGCATCCGCCACCGCCGCCGGTGCGTTCAAATACGCATCCCAGTGGGCGGTCGCCAACTCGTTCAGCCGCGCGGTATCGGCGCGCTTGCCTTTTTTGGACAGGCTTTCCGCCAGCTTGATCTCGTCGTACCAATGCGCGCCGGGATCGCGCTCCGGCAGGTCCGTATATGCCGCCTTGACCGCCGCCAGTCCCTCCGCCGCAAACGGCGAGAGTTGGCTGTCGTACAGTTCGACGATCAGCGTATCGTTGCCCATGGCGTAGATGCGGTCGTAGGAGTACAACGGCAGATCGAGTGCCGTGGGATTGACGATCAGCGTATCCATTTTCATCAGCCCGAAAAAGCCGGTTGCACGCATCACCGACACGTGTCCGAGTCCCTCGGCTTCATAGGCCTCTACCGTAAAGGTCATCCCGTTGGCTTTGAGAGAGCCCATCTCGCCGACGTCCAACGCCCGCAGCGGAAACTGTTGCGCCAGCCGCGATAACAACGCTTCGGTCATACCGCGTCACCCTCTTGCCACGGGAGTGCCGCCAGCCCATTCTTGTGCAGCAGCCACGCGCCGAGCAGCAGCGTGCCTTGTCCCACAACGTTGACGCCCTCTGCGATCCAATTCATCGATGCCTGCGCAAAATCCTGCGAGGACAGATAGCCCATTCCCAGCGAGCAGACAAAGGACAGCACGAACAGAGCCACCAGCCACGGCTTTTTCAATTTAACCGACAGCACGCACAGACCCACGTCCATCAATCCGAGACCGGCGACCATCAGTCCGACAAACACAAACGTACCGCTAAACACCGGCGGCGCCACGGCAGCCACCGTCGCCTTGTCGGTTTGCTTGTGGCAGAGCAGGGCGATCATGCCCAGACCTGCCAGCAGGAAGCCGATGGATTGCACGGGGAAAAACATCGCATTAAGCGCCTCAAAATCACACGCACCGGCGGCATACAGCAGCTTATAGGTCGCCTTCAGCGCACCGGCACACGCAATATCGATGGTGCCGGCCGCAAACAGCGCGAACGCGCCCTTGCTCATCTTATTATACAGATCGCGCATCAACAGCACCGCGGCCGCCGCAAAAAAGAGGACCGGAATGTAATCCACCAACGCCATCGACACAGAGAAATCCTTCATTCTCAAACCCTCCCGTTCGAATTATTTCTTGTTCAGGTGGTAGATCGGCAGCAACGGCAAAATGATCGGGGTTTTATTCGCATACTCGTTGTAGGCCGGATCGTCGCCGTACCGCTCCATTTGGCGCTTTTCCAAGCGCTGTGCGCCGTTGAACATAATAAAGACGATGCAGATGTACGCCACGATCGCCAGAATCCACTGACCGACATTGGCATAGGCGGTGATGCCGCTGACAAACACGCCCGTCCAGAACACGATCTCGCCCAGATAGTTGGGGCAGCGCACCATCTTGTAGAGCCCTTGCGTCGCCACCATATCGGGATTGACCTTCTTCTGCGCGGATTTCTGGTTGTCCGCTACCGATTCCAAAATCAAACCGAACACCGAGATCGCCGCGCCGACCAGCGGCACGATCAGGTCTTTAGCCTCGTTCATATAGCGGTAGAGCATCGGGCTGACCTGTGCGGTGTACAGCGCCGACACAAAGATCCAGATGGTCGCCAGCACAAACACCGGCATTTTCTTATCGTCGCCGGTGGCTTCCTTCAAGGTCTTGCGGTAGGCGGCATTTTTGATCTCGCGCACCAGCAAAAAGCCGGACAACCGCGCACCGTAAGCCACGAACAGCGCCGCCTGCAGCGCCGCCAGCCACAGCACGCCATCGCTCCAACCATTCACGAGCGCCAAAATCAAAATGGCGATGCCGCCACCGGCCACCGCGAAGCCGTAGCCGATGGACAGAAAATACACAAACTTATAAAAGCCCACGGCGCACAGCACCGCGCAAACCGCAAAAATAATGCCTAAAAATTCCCAGCCCATTTATTTGCCCTCCTGAAAGCTTTCTTTGATGTACTCCGCAAAGCTCATATCGCCGTGAACGGTGGAGCCGACCATTTCCTCCGTCAGCGTCCATTTGGAGAAGCGCAGAATGGCTTCCTTGCCGTTCTTTTTCAGCTTGTTGACAAACGCCAGCACATCAAACAGGAACGCCGGCGCGCGCTTGATGACCGGCTCTTTGCCCGCCGCGGCAAAGCACATATTCGCAATCTCCTCGTAGGAGTAGGTCTCCTTACCGCCGATGTCGTACATCTGGTTTTCATCGCACAGATGCTTCACGATAAAGTCCGCAAAATCCTCGGTGGAGATCACGTTGGCGTGTACCGGATCGTTGCCGAGCAAGGTGACCTCGCCCTTTTCGACCATCGGCTTAAACACCTTGACGATGTCGTAGAAATAACCGGTCGGGCGGGTGATGCAGTAGGGAATGCCACTCTTTTTCAGTTCTTCCTCAAACAGATACTTCGCGTGGAGCATCGGTACCTTCGGCGCCTTATCCGCCTTGATGACCGACACGTACGAGAAGTGCTTCACGCCGGCTTTCTTTGCCTCGTTTAGCAAATTGAGGTTGCCGTGATAATCGATCTCGTAGTTGGTGAGCGTCGCCGAAGTCTTGGTCAGACCAACCGTGGTGACAACCGCATCCGCGCCGTCGCACAACCCTTCCATCGTTTCCGGCTTGGTAACGTCGATCTGCTTGAACACGTAATTGCCGGTCACGCCGAGATCGCGCTCGACCATATCCGCCGCCACGACCTCGTGGCCTGCCGCCAGCAACGCCTTAAAGACGTCGGCGCCCAAATTACCAAAAGCTCCTGCCAATACAACTTTCATGATGCATTCTCCTTTATTTCTTATTTTTTTCTTTGGCTCGTTTATCGTTGATGATCTTCATATGTTCCTCGGTGATCAGCTCCACACCGTTCTCCTTGGCCCAGTCCACACAACCCTTGAGCACCAGCGAGAGGAACACGCGCGGCACGCCGAGGATGGTCATCAGCGCCTCGTCGGTAAACTTGACCTTGTCGTCCGCACGATCGGCAGCGTACCGCACCGACTCCAGCGACGCCTGCCGCATCTGCAACAGTTCGGCACGCATCCGCGTCTTTCTGTGGAACCAGAAATTCTTGCTGTCGCGGTAGCCATAATCCACCGGAAGCGCCGGAAAATCCTTGGCGCGCACGCCGTTGATAATGGCATCGCTGTACTTTTTCTTCATCAGGATCTTATCCACGCGCAAAATAAAGTGCGCGCCGAATTTGCTGGTGATGCCGTTAAAATCGTGGTACGGACCTTCGTAGCCGTTGAGCTCGCCCGGCAGATCCTTATCGGCGCCGTCCAGCTCACGCATCCACGTACACTCGATCACCTCGATCGCGTCGGTCATAACCTGCGGACGCACCTCGCCGGTCTCCTCCTGAATCATACCGGTTTCCAGCTTGAAATTGCACTTGGGCATCTTTTCGCTCGGCTTATCCCCCGGCCACGACAGCTTGACGGCTTCCTTAAACGTCTTGGGGTTGTCGTCGATAAAGTTAATGGCGCATTTGCCGGTACGCAGAATGTTCTGCGCCGTGTTGGAGGAATTGCGGCAGCACAAGAGCATCGCGTAATAATCCTTGCCGGCGACGTAGTAGGGCTGCACCAGCGAGTACGGGCCCAGATTGGTGCTTCCGTCCTCACAAAGGGTGCTGATGACCACCGTGGGCATCGGGAAAAACAAAGAGGTCTGGTAAAAATTGTCTACAATGCGAAGATTTTCAAAACTGCTCATCGTCATTCTCCTTTATGTTATTTTAATAATTGACGTATAATGGGATACTGCGCTTCGAAGGACTTGCCCGCCACCGTCCAGCTAAGCAGCGACTCGGCGATGTACTCCGCCAAAAACGCTTTGTCGGGTACCGAAGCCGTTTGGCAGATCGGCAGCAGCGTCTCTGCTATCTGATCGCGTAGCTGCTTGTGGCGCTCCGAAAACACCGTCGCAAACACTTTGGCGGCATCCCGATCTTGAAACAACGTACGATGCTGCCAGATGAAGTCATGGAGCATCTCAAACAACTGCCGAAGCAGTGTTTCCGGCTCCCGATTATCTTGCTGCTTGACGGCGTTTAAGCAACGGCGCCAATCCTCTGCCATAAAACTCGCGATCAACATATCCTTGGATGGAAAATAATTGTACACCGTACCGGTTGCCAAGCCGCAGGCGGCGGCCACCGACCGAACGGTTGTGCTGGCGTAGCCTTTTTCGGCCACCTGTCTCTTCGCCTCCGCCAGCAGTTGCTCGCGCACATTCTGCAAAATTTTCGGCATAGCGTCCCTCCTCTTGATTTTTATGAACCTGTTCATTATAATTATAATAGACCGGAAAAATTTAGTCAAGAGAAAGCGGTGTTTTTATGGAATTTTGTCGAACTCGCAAGGCGCGCGTGGCGCTGGCCGTCACCGCGGCCGTGCTGATTTTGGTAGGCGGCGTTTGCGGGGTTTACCTCGGCGATTATTACCGCGCCGACACCGAGGCGGTGGTCGCCTTTGCAGCCGACCGTCCGGTCACTCGCCGAGTGGCGGACGACGGCACCGTGGTGATCGCACCGCCGAATCCGGAGGTCGGCTTGATCTTTTACCCCGGCGGCAAAGTCGAACACACGGCGTACGAGCCGTTGCTCACCGCGTGCGCCGAGCAGGGCATCCTCTGCGTGCTCACCGAGATGCCGTTTCGGCTGGCGGTGCTGGATATCAACGCCGCCGACGGCATTCGCGAGCAGTATCCGGCGATTACCCGCTGGTACATCGGCGGACATTCGCTCGGCGGATCGATGGCCGCCGCGTATGTAGAAAAGCACACCGACGCATTTGAGGGGTTGGTGCTGCTCGGCTCGTACAGCACCGCCGATCTTTCGCAAAGCGGACTAAAGGTGCTGTCAATCTACGGCAGCGAGGATACCGTCCTTAACCGCGAAAAGTACGCCGAGTGTCTCCCCTATCTGCCGGCGGACCGGACCGAGCACGTGATTGCCGGCGGTTGCCACGCGTATTTTGGCATGTACGGACCGCAAGACGGCGACGGCACGCCGACGATCGATCGTGTCGAGCAGCTGGAACAGACCGCCGCGCACGTCGGCGCATTCATTCGTTCATAAGAAAAAAAGCCGCCAAGGAATTCCTTGGCGGCTTTTTGTTATAACGATTTAGCGTTCTTCGCGGAAATACGGCAGACCGAGCGATTCCGGCGGCTGGTATTCACGCTTTTTGCGCATACTGGTGATGATCAGCACGATAATGGTCACGACGTACGGCAGCATCTTGAACAACTCCTGCGTCTCGGTACCGAGGCCCTGAATGTAGTTGTTCGCGTTGCACAGCGCGCCGAACAGGAACGATCCGAAGATCGCCAGCGACGGCTTCCACAGCGCAAAGATGACCAGCGCGATCGCCATCCAACCACGGTCGCCGAACGCGTTGTTCGACCACACGCCGGTGGCGTACACCATCACGTATTGCAGACCGCCCAAGCCGGCGATCGCACTGCCGATGCAGGTGGCGACGTACTTATACCGCGTGACGTTGATGCCGGCGGCATCGGCGGTCGCGGGATTTTCGCCCACCGAGCGCAGGTTCAGACCTACGCGCGTGCGGTTGAGCACAAACGCCACGATCAGCGCGATCACGACCGACAGATAGGTCAGGAAATCGTGCGACAGGAAAATCTCGCCAAACCAGCCGAGATCGTCCGCAAACGGCAGTTTCTGGCTGAAAAAGCCGCTGGTCTTGGTCAGCACCACGTTCGGAAGATCGCTATCGGTCAGCTTGATCAGCGAGCCGCCGAAGAAGTTGCCCAGACCGATACCGAAGGTGGTCAGCGCCAAACCGGTCACGTTTTGATTGGCACGCAACGTAACGGTGAGGAAGCTGTAAATTAAGCCCATCAGCATCGAGCCCAACAGCGAGCAGATAAACGGGATCAACACCGCTAAAAGCGGGCTCATATTGGCAATATCGTTGCCGCAGGCGTTCTCGTAAAGGAACGCACCCACCACACCGCCAACGGCGCCCACGTACATAATACCGGGGATACCGAGGTTCAAGTGGCCGGATTTTTCGGTGACGATCTCACCGGTGGAGCCGTACAACAGCGGCACACCCAGCAGGATCGCACGACAAATAAACGAGGAAATCATACCGCTCCCTCCTTTTTCGCACGACGGAATTTGACACTGTAACGGATAAAGAACTCACAGCCGACCACGAACAAGATAACAATGCCGACCACGATATCCGAATACGAACTGTTGAGGAAGAAGGTATCGGCGATCTTCGCCGCACCGCTGTTGAGGAAAATGACCAGCATGGACATCAGCACCATAATCAGCGGATTCATCTGGCCAAGCCACGATACCATAATGGCCGTGAAGCCCTGACCGCCGACCGTCGAGGTGTTGATGGAGTGGTCGGTACCGGCCACCAGCAGCATACCGGCGATACCGCAAACGGCGCCGGAGATCAGCATGGTGCGGATGATGACTTTCTTCACGTTGATGCCGATATAGCGAGCGGTATTTTGGCTTTCACCCACGACCGAAATCTCATAGCCGTGCTTGCTGAAGCGCAGGTACACGTACATCAGAACGGTCAACAGCGCCACCACCAAAATGTTGAACAGATAGCGGTTGTCGCCAATCTGCGGCAGGTTGCCGGTTGCCACCGGCTGAATGGTGTTGGATCCGCCGCCCTTGATATACACATAGTAAGCGATGATCTGCGTAGCCACGTAGTTCATCATCAAGGTAAACAGCGTTTCGTTGGTGTTATAGTGCGCCTTAAAGATGGCCGGAATCAAACCCCAAACCGCGCCGGCCGCCACGCTGGCGATCAAAATCACCACCAGCAGCACCGGATACGGCAACGCATCGCCAAGCTCAAACATACAGATCATCGAGGCCAAACCGCCGATGAGCGCCTGTCCTTCCGCGCCGCAGTTCCAAAACTTCATCTTAAACGCCGGCGTCACCGCAAGCGACAGACACAGCAAGATCGCCACGTCCTGCAAATACTTCCACAGCATACGGCTGGAGCCGCTGCCCAGACGACCGAACACGCCACGGAACATGATCTCGTAGATCTCAAAGAAACCACCGTCGGTCAACAGCACGGACAGCACGCCGACCAATAACATGGCCAGCAAAATGGCAGCCACGCGGATCAACCACGCTTTCCACCACACCATATCGTCACGCTTGGCGATATGGATCAGCGGCTCGTGGTGATGCACTTTTTTCGTCAGATCACTCATTCGGCTCACCCCCGTCTTGCTCCATCGCCTCGGTCTTGGTCATCAGCAGACCGATCTGCTCTTTGGTCGTCGTGCGCGCATCCACGCAACCGGTGATGCGACCGGAGCCGATAACCAAAATGCGATCGCACAGCTCCAGCAGAACGTCCAAGTCCTCGCCGACGAAGATCACGGCAACGCCGCGTTCTTTTTGCTCATTTAACAGGTTATAGATCGTGTAGGAGGAGTTGATGTCCAAGCCGCGCACCGGATACGCCGCCATCAACACAGTCGGCGACGCCGCGATCTCGCGGCCAACCAGCACCTTCTGGACGTTACCACCCGACAGACGGCGGACCGGTGTGGACGCGCTCGGCGTCACGACCTCCAGCTCGTCGATGATGTGCTCGGCCAGATCCTTCGGTCCCTTGCGCTCCAAGAACATCGACTTGCCCTTGCGGTAGCTACGGAGCATCATATTGTCCACAATGTCCATATTTCCCACAAGGCCCATACCTAAGCGATCCTCCGGCACGAAGGACAAGCGCACGCCCAATTCGCGAATTTGCAGCGGCGTTTTGGTCGCCAGATTGTCCATTTTACCGGTCTGCGGGTTGTTGTACAACACCGCGCCGCTATCCAGTTTTTGCAGACCGGCGATCGCTTCCAGCAGCTCGCGCTGGCCGGAGCCGGCGATGCCCGCAATACCGAGGATCTCGCCGGCGTTGGCGGTGAAAGACACGTTATCCAGCATCTTGACGCCTTCGCGGTTGGAGCAGTTGATGTGGTGTACCTCCAAGCGCGGCTTCACGTTCTTCGGCTCGGCGCGCTGGATGTTGAGCGCCACCTTATGACCGACCATCATTTCGGTCAGCGCCGTTTCGTTGGTCGTTGCCGTTTCGACCGTACCGACGTACTCGCCCTTGCGCAAAACGGCCACGCGGTCGGACAGTGACAACACCTCGTGCAGCTTATGCGTGATGATGATAATCGCCTTGCCATCGTCGCGCATACGGCGCAACACCGCAAACAGCTTCTGCGTTTCCTGCGGCGTCAGCACGGCGGTCGGCTCATCCAGAATCAGAATGTCCGCACCGCGATACAGCACCTTAATGATCTCCACCGTCTGTTTCTCCGAAACCGACATCGTGTAGATCTTTTTGTTCAAATCCAGTTCAAATCCGTATTGATCGCAGATCTCACGGATCTTCGCGGTGGACTCTTTGAGGTTATACTTGCCTTCGTCGATACCCAGCACGATATTTTCCGCCGCCGTAAATACGTTGACCAGCTTAAAGTGCTGGTGGATCATACCGATCTTGTAATCAAACGCGTCCTTCGGCGAGGCGATCACCACCGGCTTGCCGTCCACGAAGATTTCACCCTCATCCGGAAAATAGATGCCGGAGATCATGTTCATCAGCGTGGTCTTGCCGCTGCCGTTCTCACCGAGAATCGACAGGATCTCGCCGCGATTGGCGGTCAGACAGACGTCTTTGTTCGCCACAACGCTGCCAAACGTCTTGGTGATGTTTTTCAGTTCGATCGCTGCTTGTGCCATTCCGTTTCCTCCTCATTGTAACGTTCAATGCTGCGGCGTCGATGACGCCGCACGGTTCAACCTTACAAAAAAAGTGGGCAAGGCGGGGCAGATTGGTGCCCCGCCTTACCGATTTTATCGTTTGGGATTAGTAAGCTTCGTCCAGCAGTTTGATGCCGTCAATGCGAACATCGAAGTACGGAGCCGAGCGATACTTGGACTCGTAGAACACACCACCGTCGATGACTTCGGTATCCGGCGTGAATTTTTCGTCGGTGTCAACATCAGCCTTGTAGGAATCCAGCTTCTTGCCGTCCTTGGTGAAGTTGGCGGTGTCAAACACCTGCAGCGAACCGTCGTTCAGCTTCGCCTTGACGTCCGCGATCTTTTCAGCGGTGCCGGCAGCAGCAACATCGGTGTTGATGTCGGTGAGCACGACCGAGCCGGTCTCCAGCGTACCGGTCCAGTCGGTCGCGATGGCTTCGCCATCTTCGACACACTGGATCATGTACTTGAAGTACGGAGTCCAGTCAATACGGGAGGACACAATGAAGGTTTTCGGGCAAGCGGAGATGGTGGAGCCGTTGTAGGAAACGTTCGGCACACCAGCGGTCTCGCAAGCGGTCGGAGCGCCCATCGAGTCAGCGTGCTGGCTGATCAGGACACAACCACCGGTGATGAGAGCCTGCGCGGCTTCCTTTTCCTTCTGCTCATCGTACCAGGAACCGGTAAACTTAACATCCATGGTCACGGTCGGGCAAACCGACTTCGCGCCCAGATAGAACGAGGTGTAACCGGAGATGACTTCCGCGAAGGTGAACGCACCGACGTAGCCCATCTTGGCCTTGTCAGCGGTGATCTTGCCGTTGTCGATCATTTCGTTGAGCTTCATACCCGCGGCAACACCGGCGAGGTAACGGCCCTGATAGATGGACGCAAACGCGTTGTGGAAGTTGGTCAGATCGGTCGCGGTATGAGCCTGCGTGCCGGTCGCGTGGCAGAACTGAACCTCCGGATACTCTTTCGCAGCATCCATCAGGAACGATTCGTGACCAAAGCTGTCAGCGAAGATGATGTCGCAGCCGTCTTCGACGAGCTCAACAGCCGCATCGTAGCAAGCGTTCGACTCCGGAATACCGACCTTCTGAGCATAGTCGACATCCATCTCTTCACAGGCGGCCTTCGCAGCGTCCATAAAGTTCTTGTCGTAAGTGGACTGTTCGTCGTGCAGATAGATGAAGCCAACCTTCAGCTTCTCGTCTGCCTTTTCGCCACCGCCGCAAGCGGTGAGTCCCAGAAGCATAACAACAACCAGGACAAGTGCCAGGATCTTTTTCATGTGTGTTTCCTCCCAAAAAAAATTTTGTTTATTTATATCCCCTCTGAAAAGAGCGGGAACATAAATCAATCTTTAACAAACTTCACACCGGTCTCCACGTCCATCGACTCCACGCGCGCCAGCGATTCCAAGCGAACGCCTTTCTCACGAATGAGCGCGGCGCCCTCCTGCCACGATTTCTCGATCACGATGCCGGCACCGACCACTTTCGCTCCGGCCGCCTCCACCAGATCAATCAACCCAAGCAGAGCTTGTCCACGTGCCAAAAAGTCATCCAAGATCAGCACACGATCGTTTTCGTTCAAAAACTTTTTGGAGACGATAACATCGTGCGTGGTACCGTGCGTAAACGAGGTCACCTTGCTGACGTACACGTCACCGGCAATATTTTTGCTCTTGCTCTTTTTCGCAAACACGACCGGCACGTTAAAGTGCTGCGCAGCCAGACAGGCAATGCCGATACCGGAGGCTTCAATGGTGAGGATCTTGTTGACCCCCGCATCCTTAAACAGCCGATAAAACTCCTTGCCAAGCTCGTTGATAAACGCCACGTCGATCTGGTGGTTTAAAAAGCAATCCACCTTCAGCACGTTGCCGGCGCTCACGATACCATCTTTAACAATACGATCTTCCAATAATTTCATCGTGTAACGCCCTCCGCAAAGAAAACAAAATTTTGCCGCATTATGTCTATATTATAAAACGCGCGCGAAGCAATGTCAAGGTATCCTCCCTTAAAATTTCGCACTTGTTTTTTGTGAAACTTGCTTTTTGACACCACGCGATGTATAATGTGGGTATGGAAGATTTGAAATTGATCATCGCAACCAACATCACCGAGTTGCGAAAATCTCAAAACTTAACACAGGCAGAACTGGCCGTGCGGCTAAACTACTCCGACAAGTCCGTTTCCAAGTGGGAGCGCGGAGAATCTCTTCCCGATATAGGAGTTCTCAAGCAGATCGCCGATATGTTCGGCGTGACGGTGGATTACCTGCTGCATGAGAACGTTTCACCCGCACAGGAACAGCTTCGCCAAGCGAAAGAAAAGCGCAAAAACCAGATCGTCATTACCGCGCTGGCCATTTCGGCGGTGTGGATTGTGGCGACGGTCGTCTACATCTACGGTATGGTCTACATCCACGGCATCAACCTGTGGACGCTGTTTGTGTGGGCGCTTCCCGCCTCTTGTCTGGTGGGACTGTTCTGCAACCGCTTTTGGGGCAGTCGCCGCATCAAATTCTGGATCTTGTCGCTGCTCACGTGGAGCACACTGACCGCCGTGGTGGTGCAGACGCTCCATTACACCCCGTGGCCGCTGTTCTTTGCCGGCATTCCGGTGCAGGTCGCGTTAATTCTGTGGAGCAAGATCAGCGTGGAGCCGGGCGAAAAGTGGTTCCCGCGCAAACCCAAGACCAAGCTGTAAAGGAGGGGCGGCGATGGCCGATCCGATTCGGCGGTACACCGGCCGCCGCAACCGTACACAAGGCAAGGCCTTTGAGGATATGATCAAGGCTGCCTGCGATTACTACCGCAGTCACGGCATTGCGGATATTCAAAAAACGCCCGAGCCGATGAAGGTGATCGAAAGTCTGCCGCGCGGGCGGTTTATCGCCTGCTTTGAGAAGCGGGCGCAACCCGACTACAAGGGGACGCTATACGGCGGTCGGGCGGTGATGTTCGAGTGCAAAGAGACCGCCACCGACAAGCTGATGCAGGAAGCCGTCACACCGGAGCAGGCGCACGAGCTGGATCGCCAGCAAAAATTCGGCGCGGAGTGCTTTGTGCTGTTTCTCATCCGCCACCAAGCCTATCGGATGGAGTGGCGCGATTGGCAAAATATGAAGGAGCTATTCGGCCACAAGTTCATCTCTGCCGAGGATGCGGCCGCGCTGTCGCCCATTCGTATGCGCGCCGGCGTGCCAGATTTTCTGGACGCGATCGGCAGTGAGCCACCGGCCAGAGCCGCGGAGTTTGCCAAATTCGAGCAAGAGTGGTTTGTGAAAAATCTGAAATAAATTCAAAACAAAAAACGTCTGTGTGCAAATGCACACAGACGTTTTTATTATGTGGTTGATTATTTCAAACCTTCGCCCATATCGGTACCGTTTTGAATCTGCTTTTGGAAAACAATGTAGATAATCAAAATCGGCAACATCGAAATACACAAACCGGCGAAAATCGCACCGTAGTTCGACTGGTAAGTATACTTATTGATCAGTTTCTGAATACCAACCGAAATGGTGTAATACTCCTCACCGTTGAGGAAGGTCAACGCCGTCAGGTATTCGTTCCACGTACCCATAAACTTGGAGATGACGTGGTAGAACACGATGGGCTTCACAAACGGCAGCACGATCTTGGAGAACACGTACCATTCGCGCGCGCCGTCAATCTTAGCAGCTTCCACGAAGCTCTTGTCGATCTTCTTGACGAAGCCGACCATCAGGAAGGTCGTGCCCGGCAACGAGCCGATACTGTAAATCACGCCCAGCGTGACCAGGTTATCGGTCAAGTGCAGGGTGAAATCGGGATTGCCGGTGATGTTTCGGATAATGTTATCCAGCACCTCGCCCAGATTGTAGATCTGGAAGTACTGCGGTACCAGAAGCAACGCGCCCGGAACCATCATGCACAGGAAATAGAACATTTCCAAGAACCGCGCCCACTTATACGGATAACGGCCGATAACGTACGACGTGATGGTGACGATAAAGAAGTCGAGCACCAGCGTCAGCACCACCACAAACAAGGTGTTGGCGGTGTATTTCGCCATATCCGCATCGAGCCAGGCTGTCTTGAAGTTCTCAAAGGTCAGATCCTGCGGCCAGCCCCACACGTTACCGTTCATAAACTCAAAACTGGTTTTGAGCGAAGTCACGATCATCCAGAACATCGGGAACAGGATCGTGATGGTCCACGCATACAGGAAGATGCGAAGCAACCAACGCAACGCCATCTGCGTGCCGGAGCGCCGAATGGCAGCTTTTTTAATCGAAGATGCAGCCATATCAATCACGCTCCTTCTTACTGATCAACTGGTTAAGCGGGAACGAGACCGCGAAGGTCAACAGCATCAGCAACACCGATGCCGCATACGCGTAACCGAGTTCATACAAGCTAAATGCATGGTAGTACTGATACACACCCATAACCGTGAACGAACCGCCGTCGCCGATAAACAGCTTGACGAAGTTCATGTTCGAGCCGATGATGGAGATCAGGATGGACACCAGCATATAGCGGACCTGCGGCAGCACCGACGGAATGGTGATGGAAAACAACTGCCGAATCTGTCCTGCACCGTCCAGATCGGCCGCCTCGTACAGCTCCTTGGAGATGTTGTTGATAGCGGCGATCAAGATGATCATAAACACACCGATACCGCACCAGCTCGCCACAAACGTGACGATCGGCACCGGCGCCAGACCAATCCAGCCCTCCAACGGGGTGGGCTGATTGATCAGGATGGAGAACAGCTCCAGATCGAAGAAATACTGCCAAACCTTGGCGATAACCACGATCGAGAGGATGTTAGGGATGTAATAGAGGAAACGGAGCACGTTGACCTCAACCTTATGGAACTTGAGGCGGGTCAAGCTGACCGAGAAGGTCACGGCCAGCAAGACCACCATCACCATTTTTCCAATCAGGATGTACAGGTCATTCAGTGCAGCTTCTCCGAAGCGCGGATCGGAAAGGATGTCAATGTAGTTTTGCCATCCCACGTACATATCCGAGGTCAACTCGCCATAACCGGAGTAGGTATAAAAGCTCTGGTAAATAGCGTTGAACACCGGCACGACCGTGTAATAGGCAAACAGCAAGAACGGCAGGAAGGACAGGATCATAAAACCCCATTCGCCCTTTTCAATCCGATTCACACCGTGCTTTTTGCGAATTTTTGCACTCATTTAAACACCTGCTTTACCGATTACTCAAACTTCGTATCCTTCAGGAACTTCTCCACGGTAATGTCGCCCATCATCAGCTTACGGGTAGCGCCGCAAAGGTCGTCGTTGAGAACACCCCAACCGCAGCTACGATAAGTCAGGTTGACCTTGCCGCTGCCAATGTAGCCGAGGATACGGCTGGAGGCTTCGGCGGAAGTGCCGCTCAGCGGCAACTTGGAATAATCGAGGTCGGTACGGCCCGGCGCATACGCATACGCGCCGCCCAGAACTTCCTGCGCCTTCTTGGTGAACAGGAAACGAACAAACGCTTCAGCAGCGGTCTTGTTCTTGGCCTTCTCCGCGATGACCATGGTCTGCGGATACATCAGCACGGTCGGCTTCTTGCCGTCCGGCGTCAGCGGAGAGGTCTTGAATTCCATCTTAAAGGACTTCGGCGTGTTGAGCTCCACTTCCCAGGGCAGCCAGATACCGTTACCGATGATGGCAGCCTTGTGCTGCAGCCAGTTGAGCTGCGAAGTGGTGTGATCCCAGTTGGTGGTACCCGGAGTCAAAACGGTGGTCTTCAGGCCGGCGAAGTCGCCCTTACCGGTGCAGAAATCGCCCCAACGCTGCAGGATCTGCTTCATCTCAGCAGAGCGCCACGCTTTGCCGTCGCCGTCGCACAGCTGGGTGACGAAATCCTGGCCGTAAGCGGCCGCCGCGGACATAACCATCGCCCACAGCGAGTAGGAACCGGATTTACCGTAGGTGGTGTAGACGTGCTTGCCCTTGTTGGTCAGGGTCTTGGTGAAGGAAACGAGTTCCTTGTAGGTATCCGGCGCTTCTACGCCCAGTTCCTTCATATAGGCGCTGTCGTAGAACATACCGTACGCGGTACCCAGGATACCGGCGCGATAGATCTTGCCGTTATCCGCGGTCTCGTGCAGAGCCGGATTGATGACGTCTTTGATCTTCTCCTGCGTGCCGTAAACGTAGCCGTTCTCCAGCATATCGGTGAAGTCATACAACGCACCGGCCGCTTCCAGCGCAACGTCACCGAAGCCGGCGCCCGACAGGAGCGCCACATCCGGCGGGTTGCCGCCGATCCAGCGCTTGGAGAGCTGGGTGACGACGGTGGAACCGATGTACGCGGTCACCTTGACACCGGTAGCGTCCTCAAACGCATCGATGACGTCGGTCCACGCTTCGCTGGAAGAATCGGATTCGTTGGTGAAGCACTCAAATTCCATTTTGGTGCCCTTCAGGTTCGGCTCCACGTTCTGAGCCGTCTGACCACCCTTGGTGGTCGTGGTGTTTTTGCCACCCTTGGTAGTCGTGGTGTTTTTGCCACCCTTGGTCGTGGTAGTCTTGCCATCCTCGCCCTTGGTGGGGTCCGCCGGATCGTCCTCGCCGGCCGGATCGTCAGAATCCGCGCCACCGGTCGTGGTGGTGGCGTCGGAATCCTCGTTGTTGTCCGGCATATCGTTCGGATCGATCACGTTACCGAACTCATCGATAAAGACCTGCTCACCCTCGTCTTCGATGGTGCAGCCCACCTGACCGAGACACAAGGTCACGGTCAGGAGCAGGCACAGCGTCAGAGCTAAAAATCGTTTGATGTTCATTCTGTCTTCTCCTCCTCTTTTTGTTCTGCATTCACTTGCTCATCTTCCTGTTCTTTCTTCTTTTTGCGCTTGACCAGGAAAATAATCAACAGAGTCAGGATACCCGCGAGCGCCACACCACCGGCAACAAAGACATACCACGGGATGGTGCGATACTTCTTACGGGTCACCCAGCGACCGCCGGAGGATTCTTCCTCCTCGCCCGGATCCTCAATGGGATCTTCCTCTTCCGGCAGATCGGTCGCCGGCTCATCTTCGACCGGTTCATCTTCAACCGGCTCGTCTTCGATCGGTTCATCCTCAACCGGCTCATCTTCGATCGGTTCATCTTCGATCGGTTCATCGTCAAACCAACCGTCGTCTTCCGGAATCTTGGAAAGCAGGTTGTAGCGAACTTCGATCTGAATGTTGTCATCGATATCGTCGAAGGTCAGCGTCAGGTTCTTCGGCACATCGATCTCCTCACCGTTGACGATCACGGAGCGAACCACGTAACCCTCATCCGGAATGAGTTTAACCGTCTTGCTCGAACCCGGCTTCAGATACTCGACCTTCTCATCAACCGAGAGCTTACCGCCGGCACCCTTGACCAGTGCCAAGAACGAATAGGTATTCGCCGGCATCATGCGGAACATATGGGTATCGTTTGCGGTGTTGTAATAGGTAAAGGTGTTGTTCTCCTTGGAGGAATCCATCGTGATGAACTTCTCCTCAAAGACGTCGTACACAGCGTAGGCAGAGCCTTCCGGCAGCGTAATGGTCTTGTTACCGACCAACGCGCTGTGGACGCCCACATACGCGCCGTTGGTCCAGACCAACGTCGAGGTATCGTCGGTGTACATGTGGACATCCTGCATATCCAGCAGGTTCTTCCAGATGTCAACCGAGAGCATCATAGACGAGCAGTAAACGCTGGTCCAATCGCCCATATCCTTCATCGCGAAGCCGACACGGCCGCTTTCCGGATTCAGGCCAAGCACGACGGTATCTTCGTCCGGCACCACGTACCACTCTTGCGAGATACGCTTGTGGATGTCGGCGGTCATACCGAACTGCGTGCCAACCTTGATGCCCTTGGTCACCGGGCAATCCACCGACTGACCGTTCTGAGTCGGTGCAACGATCTCGATCGGGCCATAGGACGCGACGGTCTCCTTACCAAGCTTGAAGCCATGGAGTGCCTCGGCGTTTTCAAGCGAGAAGTTCATATCTTCATCGCCGACACCGGACATATAGAAGAACACGCAGATCTTGTTATCCGTCTGGCAGTACTTCTCGATGGCAGCACGCTGACTGTCGGTAAGCACATACGGCAGCAGGAACGCATACACGCGGGCATCGGAGACCAGACCGTCTTCCAATGCGTCGATGGTGAACATATCGTAGCTGGTGCCGATACGCGCCAGGATCTGACGCTGCTTCTTAAAGGTCATCTGACCAACCATAACGGAGGTCGCATCGTTGTAACGGTAGTAGTTAACGAAACGCGGATCCACAATGAGCGCCAGATCGTCGTTCAGATCTCTCTCAACGTACATCGCATACTCAGATTCGTCCGCACAGTCGTTGGTGAAGTCGAGGAGCTGTTCCTCCGACCACCAGCCGCCGAACATATCGTACAGCCACTGGCCATTACCCATCATCTGGTTCCACACAAACTCACGCTTGTCGCGCTTGATGGTCTCTTCGATGGTGTAGGAGTGACCGACCGCGTCGGAACGGTTGGACCAGTTGGAACCGGCCCACGCACTACCCATAACGGTACGGTTATCACACTCGGCGATCGCGAGCTTGCCGTAGATGCGCATCGCATCGTACAAGCTCTGCACGGTCGGCGCCTGACCGAGAACCTTCTCGCGATAGTTCATCGGCGAGCAGAACCAGTCAACGTTGTCGCTTTCCAGCAGACGATGCATAGCCGGGTGCACGGTATCGTACTCAGCGTAAGCACCACCGGACATGTAGCCGTAGTAAGCACCCACAACCAGCTTGCCGTCGGTAACGTCCTTAACCACGGATGCCCAGGCCTCAATGTTGTCAACGATCATATGGTCGTTGCACTCACGGAAGTCGATCACGCTCTGATGCGTTTCCGGATTCAGCAGGAAGCCCCACTCGGTGTTGTTCGCCTGCAACGCCTCATCGTAACCGCACATCGCCTCATAGCTCGGGAAGTACACGGTATCGAAGGTGACATCCGGATCGTTCCACGCTTCCTTCAAAGCCGCCTCCGTGCCATACTTGGACTTGAGGTACTTCTTGAAGTAACGCATCGATGCCGGCGAATAGTCGACGATCACGGACGACGTGGTGGAACCGATGGCAAACGCCTCGTAGGTAACACCGGACGGGAGTCGGATACCGGCCACGCGGGAGTAATAATCCTGCGTCTTCATGTGCTCCACGATCTCGCGGAGAATCTCGCAGGATTCCTCGGTCCACTTATCGGAACCGTAGGAAACACCGTTGGTAACGGTAACGTTGTTGTTGAAGTCCATCTGCCAGCAGGCTTCATCCGGATTCTGTTTGAGCCACCACTGCGGCGCAAACATACCGATGTTGACAAACATCATCGCATCCGGCGAACCGGTCAGGACGTTGCGGATCTGTGCATCGAACTTTTCAAAGTCGAAGTTGCGGCTCTCGTCATACAGACCGTACGACGCACCGTAGGTACCAATCGCACCCTGGTTGTTCATGTAGATGGTGATACCGGAATCGCCAACCGTTTCCAGAGCCGGCGACTCATCGGTCTGCGGCATATGGAAGAAGTACGGCGCCGTCGGCTCGCCGTTGATAACCAGCGTCGGCGCACCGTTGATCATTTCAATGGAGGATTCCACCGGCTCCGGCACGTAATCGTTGACTACGTCGAAGTTGATGAAACGCTGATCGAAGATGTCTTCGTTCAGGATCAAGAAGTAGGTGTCATCCAACTGCAAGGTGTAACTACCGGTCTTGATGTAGTTCGGGATCTCCACACGCATCGAGACCACAAAGTCTTCACCCACCGGCCACTTGGTCATATCGGTATGATCAAGGAGTTTCGCCTTCAAGGTAGTGAAAGCCTGCGTGGAGTTCTTACGCCACAAGGTCATCTTCAGCGGGTAGGACTGCTGGATCTGAGCCTTCAGGTTGATCTTTAACTGGAAGTCGAAGATCAGATCGTTAACGATCGCCTCTTCCTCTTCCACCGGCTCCACGTACATCTGGTTGGAGATGTACAGGGTCGGGTCGAAGTAGATTTCGCCCCACGGGGTCTGCGGCACTTCGCCGACCTTACGGGACTTGCCCCAAGAGGAATCGTCGTATTCCGGCATCATCCAATCGGTGTTGCCGCTCATGTCTTCCTTCGTGGACAGCGTATCCAAGTCGGAGAACACGTTCACACGCGCACCGTCGGCCAGTTCCCAACGACCGTCGAACAGTACGCCGGCGTAAGCGTTACGGTTATAAGCCGCGATCGCCACGGTGTTGGCACCGACCTTCAGGTGTTCCTTCAGGTCGAGGATGGTCACGTTGGACCACAAGTCAGCCGCCGGATCGTCGGTGTTGTCAAAGACCTTGTTGCCGTTGACGTAAACCGCATACAAGTCGTCAACGGTGATCTGCAGCGGAGCCGAAACGGCTTCAGCCGACAGATAGACATTTTCACGGAAATAACGCCACTGATACGTACCCGTCTTTTCAGCGGTTTCGTTGTACCAGACCCACGCGCCTTCCCAAGTCAGCTTGGTCTGCGGGCGCGCCACCTGATAGAACAGGATCTCCGCCACGTCCATGGTCTTACCGCCGGTCGGGGTGAAGCACACCTCGGCATAGGTGGCGGTCGGCATCACGAACGTATAGGTCGCATACGTCCAGTCGTGCGACGCGGTCACCGTTTCGGTGAGCGTCTTGGCTTCGTATACGTTGCCCTTATAGTCGTAGAACTTCAAGGACAGCTTCGAATGATAATCCGAACGGTACTTGTACTGCAGACGGTAGGTGTAGTTGACACCCAGAACCGGCGTAGTGTAGGAAATGCCGCCCTTGCCGGCCTTATCGGCCACGAAATGACCGTAGTTGAAGGTGTACTCGTCGCCCTCGGGCGTTTCGCCCGTGTCGGTGCCCTGCGTCAGCGTACCGCCGGCCGGTGTCCACTCAGCCATATTGCCGTCGCTGTCAACCGCATGGAAATCGTTGTGAGCAGACACAACGTCCTCGTCATCCTCCACACAATCGAAGAAGATGTCGTCCAGCCAGAATTCCGCGGCGCCCATCGTCAGCGTGAACACCAAGCGTACGTACTTGGCTTCCTTATCGATCTGACGGCGGGTGATGTGCTGCGACCATTCGCAACGATTCGAGTCACCGGCCAGCTGCTTCTCGCGGCCGTCCAGGTTGTGACCGGTCATATCGACCGACGAGCTATACAGCTTATCGCCGGCCTCGTCGTAATACCACAGATCCAGACGGAGCGACTTGTAGTCGACGTTTCTGGCTGCAGACCAGAAGGAGAACTCGTAAATACGGGTGGTCGAATCCACCAACGGCAGCAGGGCCGAATGATACAGCTGCTGCGTACCGGCCATCGAATCCGACTTGACGTACAAGCTGCTCTTACCGCTGTGGTAAACCGTGTCGTCAATCTTCATGATTCGTTCGGTATCACGGTTCCAGCCCATGTACCACGAATCCGGATTGCCGAGTTCGTCAGCTTTTTCAAAGTCGAGGTTGAACGCCGGATCTTTTTCCTCAAAAACCACATTGTCGATGAGGATCTCACCGCTACCCTCGTAGATGGTGAAGCGAACCTTCGCGTTGACCGCATCGGTCGGCATCATGAAGTAGAGACGCATCTGATGCCAATCGTTGGTGCCACGGGTGTTGTACGTGTACGGGAACACGCAGTTGCCGGTGAGTTTTCGATAGTTGTTATCCGGATCAACCGTGTAGGTCACGTGGCTGGCCATCGTGGTGCCATCTGCCTGATAGGCCAGAATGACCGGCTGCAGGTTCATGTTGTAGTTGGCATTGGTCTTGATCCAGTAGGACAGCTCGTAGTACTTACCGGGCTGAACGGTCATCATGTTACTGGTCAGCGTACCGGTACCGGACACCTGACGGATGGTCGCGGCATGGCTGCCGTCGTAGCTGTTCTGCTCACGGGTCAGTTTACCCTGACCGCTATAAGTCCAGTTAATCGGCGCGACCGAACCGAGCTCAAAGCTCATATTCTTCTGCGCCTCTTCCGGCAACGTGATGGTCACGTTATCCAGCGAGAAGCTGCCGGCGCTTGCCAACCAGCTGAAATCGATAAAGTTGGTGTCAGCCGACGGCGTGAATTCCACCGTGACCTCCTGCCAATCGGAGCTGTTGCTGGTAAACGTCTTGATGGTGGTCGCGTTCTCGCTGACCAAGGTGCGAGCCTGATCGGTGTAAGCGGTCATACGCAGCTTGAGCGAGCTCGCCGCCGCGGCGTCCGCCTTCATCCAGAACTTGAGGATGTGATCCACACGGCCGTAAACCGGCACCATGGCGGCCACACCGGACTCGCCGGCCGTCGGGGTCACGGTCACCAGACCGGTATCCTCCGCCGCAGAGCCCTGCGCCGTGCCGTTCGCCACGACACCGGCACCCAGTTCACCCCAGTTGAGCGGGTAGTCGCCCAGCGTGTCGGTAAAGCTGTTGTTATCAACCGCCAGCGGCGCCTTATTGACGCTCGGACGGATCTGAATATCCGCGAAGTAGTACTCGGTGTACTCGTTCGCCGCGCCGGTGCGCGAATCCATACGCAACCAGAAGTGGAGCAGATCGTAGCCCTCTTTGATGGTTACGTCAAACTCGTAGTACTGCCACTCGCCGTTGGTGCCGGCAACCGTATCGGCCACCAGCGAACTCGGCGGGAACATCGAACCGGCCATCGTGTTGCTGCGAAGCATCGGGAACAGCTTCGCATCGCTGGCGGTGGTACCGTTGTTCTTGGTCCAGTAGGAGAAGGTGTAAACCTTGCCCACCTCGAGCGGCTCGGTCAGCGCCGCGTGGCGCAGGTCGGTCGACGAGGTCGACGGGTCGTTGCGGGACTTGCGAACAACCATCGCCTTGCCGAAGCGCGGATCGTCCACCACCTCGAAGGTGTTGGTGTTGTCCGGATTGTTCAGCGTCGGCACCGACCAGTAGTTCATACCCTCGGAGAAGTCGCCGTTATCCAGAATCGGATCGTATTCCGCGACGTCAAAGTCCGCAAACTCATAGGTCACAGCCTGTGCGGCAGCGCCGTTGAGCTTAATAAATAAGGTTATATAAGTATAATCGTTTTCGGGGGTGGTCGTCGGGATCACGAAGTCCGCCGAATAGGAGGTCCACGTGTTGTTGACGGCCGCCAGCTGGACGTTCGCAAGAGCGCCGTTGCCGTTCTTATCCGCCACCCACACGCTGCCGAGATCACCCAGATTGGTGAGCGCGTTGTTGCGTGCGCGGAAGGTCAGCGTGTATTCTTTGCCCGGCGTCAACGCCTTGCCGGACACGTCGTGCTTCACGGTCGCGGCCGCCGCACCGGCGCCAACCTGCACCTGCAGGACCTTGCCCGATTCGGACGCGCCGGTGACGATCTGGCTATCCGAAATACCGTTCCAGCCATCGGTGCCGTTCTGGAAGTCGCCGTTGCCAAGCCAGGAATCTTCCACCGGCATATTCTCAACGTCGTATACCTGCACGTCGGCCAGATACAACACGTTGCCCGCCGCGCGGCTGTTGAACATAAAGTCAAGGTGCTGACCCGCCGTGCCGCTGCCGACTGCCGGTGCGGTAAAGCGGAAGGAGTACAGCGTCCAATTGCCCAGCGTCAGGTTGGCCATCTCGGCGCTTCTCGGCACCAGCGAATCGCCGTCTCCCGGCGTATAGGAGCCTCCCTGACGGACGATCGGATAGAACTCACCGTTAAACTGACCTTCGGTCTTGACCCACCACTTGACGAGGTAGGTCTTGCCCGCCTCCCAAGCGATATCGTGACGGAAGTTCGCCGTGCCCGAACCGGACAGTTTCAGCGCATTGCCGTAAACGGCGTTGTCTCTCACGACCTCCCAATCGGCGGTCGCACTGATGTCGCTCATCCAACGGAACGCGGAGCCCAGACCGGAGGCGACGTTGAAATCCACACCGGACACGCCGTCCGCCAACTGGAATGTACCGTTGGTGTACAGGTTTTCTTCCAAAGACGGCTCTTTCTTTTCGACGATGGACACGTCGGCCAGATAGATGGTCTTGTTGGCGTAACCGTCAAACATGAAGTAGAACGAGTTATCGCCGGCCGGAATGGTATCCGGAGCCGTAAACTCAAAGGAGAACTTGGTCCACGGCATCTCGAACTCATCGTAGTAAGCCGGATTACATGCATCCATCCCCACCACGTTGTCGTAAGATTCGGTCGGGAGATAACGTTTGCCACCACATACCAGGCTCGGCCAGAAGTGCTTGAACTGACCCTTTGCCCAGTAGCTGACGGTGTAAGTCTTGCCGGCCTCCCATGCGATCGGGCTGACCGCAAAGTTACTGGCGTTCTGAGTCGCCGTGAAGCCCGGCAGACAAGTGACGGCAAATGCGTTGCCCTCAACCGCCGGATCCTCGACAACCTTCCAGGTCGCCGCATTGGCAATGCCCGGGTTCATCCAGCGGAAGCCGGTGCCAAAGCCCTGAGCCAGATCAAACTTGTCGTTCGTCACACCGGTAGCCAGTTCAAACTGACCGTTCGGGTACAGGTTTTGGTTGCCCGGGTTGACCGGCGGATTTTCCGGCTCTTCCTCGACAACCTCAGTTACCACCACGTCGTCCAAAGAGATTTGATAATCGATGTACGCTACAATACGCACCACCGGCGTTGCAATCTCTGCATCCGGTGTAACGGTGTACTCGTAAGTGCCCCAACCGGTCGTTTCGTCATAGGAAAGCTGCTTCACGCTGCCTTCGTCACGCAGCTTCAGCGGATAACCACCGGCGCCGTTGCGAATCGACAGAGTCGTCAACTGAATAACGCTACCATAGGCAGAGGCAATGTCGCCATCCTTAGTCGCCTTCATCTTAAATTGGACCTTATAGGTCGTGCCGGCCTTGGCCGGGCCGGTGAAATCACCGACAACCTGCGCGGCTGTTTCGCCGCCCGCACCACGAACCTGCTTGAAGGTCAACACCTTGCTGTTCAGATCAGCGTCATCCACAACACTCAAAGCAGAGTTGTAGTTGGTCCAGTTGCTCTTGCCATTCTCGAAATCGCCATTAACCATCAGATTCTCGACCACCGGCGTTTCCGGTTCCGGAGTCGTCTGCTTCTCGGTAATCGACACATCTGCCAAATAGAGGCAATCGTCCGTGTAGCCGTTGAACATAAAGTCAACAATACCGGTATCGGTTGTGCCATCAGCGGTATACTCGAACGTAACCTGCTTCCATTCAGCTGTTACATTTCTCGCTACAACATCGTTGTTGGTGTTATAGTTAATGGTAGTGCCACTTGTAATCAACGGGAAGAACTCGCGGAAACTATTTTCGCTGGCCTTGATCCAGTAGGAGACAACATAGGTCTTGCCATTCTCCCACGAAATGTTCGCGTGGCGGAGACGAATGTTGTCGTTCTTCTTCGAGGTCACCTTAAGCGCGTTACCGTGTTCGGTATTCTTCTCCAACGACCAAGTCACCTGGTCTCTGTTGAGAAGATACCAGCTGAAATCCGCACCCAGCGTAGTCGCCAGCGCGAAATCCGTACCGGTCTCTGCGCCCGCCGCCGGTACAAACGCACCGTTGGTGTACAAATTCTCAACCACCGGCGTTTCCGGTTCCGGAGTCGTCTGCTTCTCGGTAATGGAGAAGTTCGCCAACGAAATAGTCTGGTTGGCATAACCGTTCACCATAAAGTGGAACACGTTGCTGCCGGTACCGAGCGTTTCGGGCGTGGTGACCTCAAAGGAAACCTGCTTCCACTCGGCATTGTTGAGAGAGGCGTTCTTGGCCTCGACCAAGATCGGAGCCATCGCGTTCTGCCACTCCGAGTACGAAGCGCCCGAGAAATTCGGATGTAGACGAACGCCGCCCACATAGAACTGCGGATAGATCTCACGGATCGTACCCTTCACCCAGTAAGAAACCACATAGGTCTTGCCGGCTTCCCACGGCACGTTGGCGTAACTGAAATTGCGCGCATCCGCCACGATGTGGGAGATCTGGAACGCATTGCCTTCAACCGCCGCGTCCTCTACGACCTTCCAACTCTTTTTCGCAGTTACATTAGAGGCATCCGGCCAATGCCAACCGTTGGCACCAAAACCGGCCGCCAGATCGAACGAGTCATTTTCCACACCGTCAGCCAGTTGGAACGTGCCGTTCGTGATCAGGTTCTCAACTTCCGGCACCTCTTCTACCTTCTCGGTAATGGAGAAGTTCGCCAACGAAATGGTCTGGTTGGCATAACCGTTTATCATAAAGTAGAAATCGTTGCTGCCGGTACCGAGCGTTTCGGGCGTGGTAACCTCAAAGGAAACCTGCTTCCACTCGGCATTGTTGAGAGAGGCGTTCTTGGCCTCAACCAAAATCGGAGCCATCGCGTTCTGCCACTCCGAATACGAAGCACCCGAGAAATTCGGATGCAGACGAACGCCGCCCACATAGAACTGCGGATAGATCTCACGGATCGTACCCTTCACCCAGTAAGAAACCACATAGGTCTTGCCGGCTTCCCACGCCACGTTGGTGTAGGCGAGATTGCGCGCATCCGCCGCCGTGTGCGAAATCTGGAACGCATTGCCTTCAACCGCCGCGTCCTCTACGATCTGCCAGTTCTTGTTGGACAGCGTGGAAGCACCGCCCAGCCAAGCCCAGTTGCTGCCCAGACCGGCCGACAGGCTAAACGATTCGTTGGTCACGTTGTCAGCCAACTGGAACGTGCCGTTCGTGATCAGATTGGTGCCCGACTGCGAAGCCGCGCCACCCGGCAGTTTGGTGAGCACGATCTCGTCGAACATCACACAAGCCGTCGCGGAGAAGGAATCGGTCTTCTCACTTTCAACAAACAGACGAATGGTCGCCGTGCCGTTGACCGAACCGGTCGTAAAGCGAGTGGTGACCTCCTGCCAACCCGACGCATCGGTCGTGTCGGTCAGTTTATACGACTGAATCACGTCGGCGCCGCCGTCTTGATTCAACGCAAACTCGATACCGCTGGTGTAACCAACCGTATCTACCGCTTTGATATAGTAATGCAACTCATAGGTGGCATTCGAAGCCAGCTCGATGCCGCTCTGCGACACCTGTGCACCCGTAAAGGACGGATACAGAGCCACGCCCTTGCCGAACCAGCCGGTGGCACTTTCCGCTTCGCCGTCCACCGTCCAGCCGTTGAGACGGTTGGCAAAGTCCGCGTTTTTGATCGCGACCTTGTCACCGGTAACGGCGTATTCCGGCATCTCGTGCGTCAGCTTGAGCGAAACGTTGTCCACATCCGCCGCACCGGCCGTCACGTTGAAGTACACAGCCAAACCGGTGGCATCCGCCGCCGACTGTACCGTGCGCTTAATCGTCGTCCAACCGGCCTCTGCCGCCGCGCGCTCTTCCGCCGTCAGCGAAACGACCACGTCACCGGCCGCCGAAAGCGCCGTGCTGGACGCAAACTGCACCATGCTCGCTTGGAATTCCGTCGTCTTCGAGGACAAACGGAGATCAAAGCTCAACGCATAGTTCGCGCCGGCAACACCCTCGGCCTCGGCGCTCTGCAACAGCGCCTGAGCTTCCTCGGCATCCATTGCCGCATAAGCCGCGTCCGCCGTTACGTCGCCCTTGGAATACCAGTCGTCCAGACCGGCATCAAAGGTACCGTTGGCGACCATTTCTTCGTTGTACGCCGACGAGAAGATCCCGATCGGCAGACAGCAAAGAAGCATCGCCAGAGCCATCGCCACAGCAACACCGCGACGACCGCATACCGTACGCACGGTAGCTGTAAGGCGCTCCATTACATTTTGCATTCTCTGTTTCATACTCTTGCCTCCTATGTGTGAACAGATTTATAACATCGTCTATATCCATTCCTATGTACCGCTTTTCAGCGAACAACAAGCCATGCCGCCGCCCTTCTTTGTCTTAGCAGAACATTGGAAATTATCGTCTCTTTTTCACAAACCGCCATCAATCGGCGCCGGAAAAATCACATTGACAATAAGAAAACGTTTCCCTTGCATCTAAAAACAAAGAAAAGGGCACACGACTCCCTTTGCTTTTAGTTTACAAAAAAATGCACAAATTGTCAATAGAAATATAATAATTTTATAATAAAATATATAGGCAATTTTAGGCGAAAAACCCTACTTTTTCCGCTATCTTGTGTTTCGGCGATTTCGCTGCTTCCGGCAGCTTTGGAATGCAGTTTCCATTCTTTCATAGAGAAAACGTTTCTCTATCCTCCGAAAAGAAAAACAGGGGCCATTCCCCTACGGGAATTTTAGCGCAACTCTACCAAATTGTCAATACTTTTGTTAAGAAAAATATCAAAAACTCGCCACTTTTTTGGCAAAATGACCATACTTTTGCAAAATTGACCGTTTTGTGCCTGTTAGTCACATTGTAACATGTTAATCCCCCAATGTAAATTGCCGTTCCGGCGGATTATATGGAAAAATGAGCAAATTTGCGGTCTCGACCGCCCGCTTATCGCTTGAATGTCATTCAAGCGCTCTCCCAACATACGCAAAATTATACCCCACAAATAGCACCGCTCCCGTAGGAATTTCCTACAGGAGCGTTTGTATTGCAACTTATCTAAATTTATTCAATTCCGCGGTAGCCATGTTTCTCTGCGTTTCCTAACAGATAGAGGAAGGCAAATGCGGGAATTCGTAGCAGTTCTTTTCCGCTGGGGGTGTTATGCACACCAAAATCAGACGCTGTCTTTGTGACAACAATTCCAGCGGATGCTTCTTCACACAATTCAACAATCGCATCATCATCTGCGATAGGAGCACCCTCGCGATATTTAACTTCAATTAAAATGTTTTTAATATTAGGATAATCTACAACGATATCTATTTCCTTGTTCTTTTTACCGCCACGGAAATATCCAATTGATGTTGCGAACTGATAATAAAAAGCAGCTACGTGCTTATACACCGCAGTTTCGACAAGCTTGCCCATACCCACAGGATCAGTCATGATAGAATCATCCATTAAAACTGCATTTCGGATCGCTGCATCGGCAATATAGATTTTCGGTCTGGCTTTGAGAACTTTTTTACCCGCCATATCTACCGGCCAGCTTTGATATATAAGATTTGCACTTTCAAGATACTGGATATAATTTTCTACCGTTGTACGTGAAACGCCGTTAAGTTCTTTCGTTATTGCTTCAATCGAAACAATTTCAGAAGATACATTGCACAGATAGAGGAAGATACGTTCCAGTTCTGTTGCGTTGCGAATATTGTACAACGAAGGAAGATCGCGCTTGAGAACCTTATCCACCACATCTTCTCTCATGATTTGTTGGGCCATCAAATCGTTATCCGCAAGAGCCAATTCCGGGAATCCGCCAACCTGCAAATATCGCATAAAGTGATTTTGCACTTTGGAGAGCTGAAGCATAATTTGATTGCGCTCGATTTGGGTTTTACTAAGAAGAGACGTGACTTTCAAGTCTTCAGCTATATCGGGACGATCAACATTCAAAAGTTCGCAATATTCATAAAAGGACAATGTGGGCACTTGGATCACAGACCATCTGCCGGCACCACTTTCTCTGCTGCCTTTCATTAGAGCAGGACTCGCTGAACCGGTTGCTATAACTTTGGTGTCGGGTTGCGTATCATAAATTGTTTTTAGCCAGCGATCCCAGTCTTGAGCATATTGAATTTCATCAAAGAAATAATACACATCTTGCTCAGCATAAATGTTTTCGTGATAACATTCCAACACTTCTTGAAATTGGCTCAATTTGAGCATAGGATGATCCATAGAGATGAAAACGATTCGTTGAGGTGCAACACCGGAATTTAATAACGCTTCAATCATTTGATATTGAATGGTGGTCTTACCCACACGACGTGTCCCGGTCAATACAACCGTTCTGCGAATATCTTTTTCTTTCAACCGCTTCATAGCTTCATGAAACGCAAATCTTTTATAAGTTTTGGTCATTTTGGGGTTTACAACACCGGTTTTCCACCAAGGGTTATATGCCGTTAGCACTTTCAGGATGCCATCTTTTGAAGTAATAGACACAAGAAATCACACTCCTTTGCCATTATTATATCCACAAAATCAATTTTTGTCAACAATTATTATAAGTATACTAACAATCTTTCTCAATAAAAATGATTTTTATTGAGAAAGATTGAATTATTGAGTATGGCATTTTATTCTACATTCGAAAGTTTTTGTATCTTAAAATTACAAAAATCGCGCTTGCACAGAAGATGCATAAGCGCGATTTGATTACCTAAGATACTTTTCAGAAACCGAAATCAACTCATTTTCCAAATCGGTAATTTGATTTTCAAGAGTATCATTTAGCGGGAACAACCGGATTGTTCTGAATATATATACCATCATCATGTCGAATCGATAACAAATAGACGAATAAAAGGTAAACGGCAGTGTTTTGGCAGCAAGATCTTGCCCGTGAACAAACGAACAAGCGCTTTGGTAATCTTCATATATTTGAGTGTCTCCTAAATACTTGCAATACGCTTCAAAATCGAGCTGGCCACTTGGAATGATCTGCCTTAACCAGCGTTTGTTTCTGGGATCATTAGAATATGTGTTCCACATCTCTTTGAAACTGAGATGGTTTATCTGGCAATATTTCTGGATCATATCCCGAACATTGTCATCGTTTTTTCTCAAGCAACACAAATTGCATATATACCAATGATGTACAAGTTGTTCGTTGCCGGGCCAAACAAGAATGCTATAATATACAAAACATTCAATTAATGTCCTTGTCATTGCTGCAACAGAAAACAAATTACCATGGATAAAAGTATTATATAGTTCATTAATCAATTCGCTAATATGATTTTTCCATGTTCGGATATGCAGATTTTTCGCATCGTGATTATCCTCATATATCATACAATCAAAATCAAAATTTCTATATTTGATAAGAAAATCATGAACCTTGCTCATATAACTATAAACATCCGCTTCGGAAACAAATTCGGTATTTGAATAGTTTTCAATATATAGTTTGTTTAATTGATTGTCGCATCGGTTTTCGGGAGAGAAAATTTCCAACATTTTTTGGAATCTCATTACATTGAGGATTTTGGTTTATAAAATGCAATAAAGGAAAATGAACTTCGGAGAAAAATTTACCCATAAAGCGAATTCCGAAATCTTTTTGCAATTCCACCATATCGTGATCATAACTGCCATCAGCATTCTTGTGACCATCAATGTCAACATATAAAATGCGATCCACATTGGGGTATTTAACTTGTGCAGATTTCAACAGATCAAACAAATCTTTTGCGGCTTTTTCAAAATCTTCTCGTCTATAAACTCTGTGGTATAAAGCAATTTTATCTTCCATATCCATTTTCCTTTTTATAAATTCAGTAATAAACAGCGTTCTTGCTTATTATAACATCATTTTGAGCATCGTGTAAAGCAACCTGCGAAGTATATGTTGTTCCGTTTTATGAAGATATACTTTTTTAATTTGTGGTTTACTAAAAAGGGTATTGACACGCGAAACATTTTATGACATAATGACAATATACTGACTAGTCATTAAAAGGAGCGTTATTCATATGAGTCAAAAATCGATTAAAGGTACAAGCAAACTGGGCGAAGCGATCAAAAGCAGAAGACAAGAACTGGGGTTAACCATAGAAGAAGCAGCTACCAAGGCGGGAGTAGGTATAAAAACTTGGTGTCGTTATGAGTCTGGTGAATCCATTCGCAGCGACAAGGCCAAAGGGATTTGTAAAGCGCTTAATTGGCGCACCCTTTCCAATGAGAATGATTCAAATAATGCAGAATTTAATCTAGAAGAATACCAGAACAAGGATGCTTGGTCGCAATACCT
>JAFQJL010000030.1 GCA_017414965.1 Clostridia bacterium | reverse complement strand
GATGCATAAATATAGGCATTATTAAACAGAAATCCTTTTTCCAGAAAAGAGCGGATGCTCAAAATAAATAAAAATAACGAAACCATAACAAGTGCAATTGCAACGATGAAATCTCCCATTACTGAATAACCCTCCAAATTCTTATTTATTGAACAGATTATATCACAAAACTATGAATTTTTCAACCGAACACAAACGCCCCCGACAACCATTCTGGCTGCCGAGAGCGTTTGTGTTACATATATTTTTGATGGAACAAATCAAGGCGACGCCTTGTATATCATCCGCAACTTGTTGCGGTATATCATCAACACGCAGTGTTGCATCTCATCAAGCCGCAGGAGGGTTTATGCACGGCTATGCCGTGATGATATACCATCGCAAAGCGATGGATGATATACAGCCCCAACGGGGCTGATGATATACACGACTGCGTCGTGATGATATGCCAAGCCTGCGGCTTGGATAAAAAAAGAAGTAACTTTTGGTAGACAAAAGTTACTTCTTTTTTGGAGCAGGCGACGGGAGTCGAACCCGCCTCTAAAGCTTGGGAAGCTTTCATTCTACCGATGAACTACGCCTGCGAGGACTTTACCAATATAACACAGTCTGCCGGAAAAATCAAGCAGGCGTCAAAATTTTTTAGCGACCGGTTTTGGCATTTTTCGGCGCCAGCGGATCGCCCTGCTCAAAACGCGCGTACAGTTTCTCCAACGCGTGCTTTTCAATGCGGCTGACGTACGAGCGCGAAATGCGCAGCTTTCGCGCCACCTCGCGCTGTGTCATCGCTTCTCCGACCAATCCGTACCGCCGCGCGATGATCTCGCGCTCGCGCTCGTCGAGCACCTCGCGCATATAGCGGTGCAATTTGGTCGCGTTCAGGCGATCCTCTACCCCTTCGAGCATCCGATCCTCCTCCGCCAAAATATCCAGCAAGGTCAGCGGATGTCCCTCTTTATCGGTATCGATCGGTTCAGACAGCGAAATATCCCCTTGAGTCTTGCGGTTGGCGCGAAAGGTCATCAGAATTTCGTTCTCGATACAGCGCGAAGCGTATGCCACAAACCGTTTGCCTTTCTCGATGTCAAACGTCTCTACCGCCTTGATCAGCCCGATCGTTCCGATTGAAATGAGGTCATCCGGATCGGCGCTTCCGTGACTGTATTTTTTAACGATGTGCGCCACCAGCCGCAAATTGTGCTCGATCAGCTTATCCCGCGCCGCTTGATCGCCGGTGTCGCGATAGCGAAGCAGATACGCACGCTCCTCCTCTGGCGTCAACGGATTGGGAAACGAACCGGCGCGCAACACATGCAACGCCATAAAAAACATTTGCGATAACCATTGAATCAGTTCGAAAAACATAAAAAGCCCTCCTTGCATAGATGCCTATGCAAGGAGGGCTTGGTTGTTGCGTGTCCGTCAGAACGGATAGCTATATACGTGGCGACCACGCATAAAATTGCCGAACAAATACTTGTGGCAAGCGGATTCGTACAGAATGTGCAGCCGTCCGTCTTTGGCGACCAGCTCTTCGCTCATCGGCGGCGCTTCCACATCTTCGATCAGGCTGTCGCCGTCGAGGAACCACACCGGCACCTCGGTCTCGCCTATCGCAAACGAAGCGTCCGGCGCGCCGGTCAGTACATTTTCGTGCAGGTAGATATGCGAGTTGTTCAGACCGTAGGAGGTGGACAGCGCCACTTTCCCCTCGGCATTAAAGGCAAAGCCCTGCAGCTTTTGACCGACCGACAGAATCTTCTTCGGTGTGGCGGCCACCAGACCGGTCGGCTTGCTCTCGTCGATCTCATAGCCGCAGATAAACGAGGGATTCGTCTCGCCGGTAGGTCCTTGCAGATGGTGGCTTTCCTTGGTGGGGTACTTCTCCGGATCGTAGAATTCGCCCACCCACAGCAGACCGTCGTAGACACCGACACACGCCGAACGGCATTCCGGGAAAAAGCGTTCGGTCAGCGTGATCTGCTTGGTGGATGCATCCAGCAATTGCTCACGCGACAGCACCCATACGCAGTTATCCTGTGCCGCCTCGTCGCCGTCGTTCGCCAGCCACACCAGCGACTTGCCAACGGCGATGCCGCCGGTATGCCCCAGATACGGCGAGCCGTCTGCCGCCAGCAACTCAATGTACCGACTGTTGCCGTCGGCATCGGTCAGATAAATACGGCTGGCGCTCTCGCCGTCGGTCATATAACCGACCTCCACAAACAGATCCTCATCTGCAACGTAGTCAAAGCCCTGCGGCACCACGCCATCGTTTAATCCGGGGATGGCGATCTCCTTTTGGGCCTGCTTATAGTAGTTGCCGTAAAGAAGCGGCTGAATGAGCATAAACACAACCACGCAAAGCACCACCAGCAGCACCAACGCCGCCAGCACAATTCCGACGATTTTCAATGCTTTTTTCATACGAATACCACTCCTAATTTGGTGAAGTTCCGCGCGCGGCTTCGGCACTGATAAAAATCTTGACCGGTTTTCCTGCCGCCCGACATTTCCGGATGGTATGCACCGTGCCGGTGGATTTTCCGTCCCAAAACGCCAGCACCATATCCGCATACTCGATAATCTGCAAATTGCGCTTCAGCGGCGCACCGCGACCATACGCTTCATAGTCCGGCAAGAATTCCTTTAGTTTTAGTCCGTGCGTTTGCGCGTACCGCGCAGCACAGCGGTCGATTCCGCGCGCACCGCCGGATACGATCTCGGTGACGCCCTCCGGCATATACATACCCAAGTCGTTCACCTGCAAATTTCGGGAACCGATAATGGCCACTTTCATACGTTTCTCTCCCATCGCTGTATACAGTGTACGCTCCCAAAAGCAAAAAGTCAAGAAAAACGACCTTTTGACTTGGAAAACCATACAAATTTGTATGAAAAATATACAGAATCTTCGTATTTCGCTATTGAATTCTGTCGTTATTTATTGTATACTATATAAATAATCGGTAAGCAAATACCGTTTGCCGGTCGATATGCTGAAACGGGAGGATTTTTCGAATGAGTGAAAAACCGCAAACCACCTTTAAAGGCACCAACGCCCAAGCACGGCAACTCCAGGAAGTGATCGCCAAGTACCGTCACGTTCAGGGCGGACTGATGCCGATCCTGCAGGAAGCGCAGGGCATCTATGGGTATCTCCCCATTGAAGTGCAGACGATGATCGCCGATGGTTTGGATATTTCCCTATCCGAAGTATACGGTGTGGCCACCTTCTATTCCCAATTCTCGCTCACGCCAAAGGGCGAGCACCGCATCAGCGTGTGTCTCGGCACCGCTTGTTATGTGAAAGGCGCGGACAAGATCTTGGAAGCCGTCGAGAAAAAATTGGGCATCAAATCCGGCGAATGCACGGCGGACGGTCTGTTCTCGATCGATTCCTGCCGTTGTGTCGGCGCGTGCGGTCTGGCACCGGTTATGCTGGTAGACGACGACGTCTACGGCAAGGTGACGCCGGACCAAGTGCCTAACATCATCGATTCCTACCTCACCAAAAAAGGAGGTGCCAAGAAGGTATGACGCTCGAACAGTTAAACAAAATTAAAACCGAATACGAGGACCTGATTAAAGTTCGTAAGATCGTGGCAGCCGAAGGCGAAAAGCTCGCCAAGAAAACCGGCTACCGTAAGCAGATCCTTGTCTGCGGCGGTACGGGTTGTACCTCCTCCGGCAGTAAAAAGGTTATCGAGACCTTGAATGCCGAGCTTGTGAAGCACGGGTTGGAAAAAGAAGTGCTGGTCGTCAAGACCGGTTGCTTTGGTCTGTGCGCTCTTGGCCCGATTATGATTGTCTATCCCGAAGGCGCGTTCTACTCGCAGGCGACGCCGGAAGGGGTTGTCCGCATTGTGGAAGAGCACATCAAAAACGGCAACATCGTGACCGATCTGCTGTATCAGGAGACGGTGCACGAGGACGGCTCGATCATCTCGCTTTCCGAGACGAACTTCTACAAAAAGCAGCTCCGCATTGCGTTGCGCAACTGCGGCGTGATCGATCCGGAAAACATCAACGAATACATCGCTACCGACGGTTATCAGGCGTTGGCCAAGGTGTTGACCTCGATGTCGCCGGACGACGTCATCAACGAACTGCTGGCCTCCGGCATTCGCGGTCGCGGTGGCGCCGGCTTCCCCACCGGTAGAAAGTGGGCGTTTGCCAAAGCCTCCGAGGGCGATATCAAGTACGTTTGCTGCAACGCCGACGAAGGCGACCCCGGCGCGTTTATGGATCGCTCGATCTTGGAAGGCGATCCGCACGCGATCATCGAAGCAATGGCGATCGCCGGCTACACCATCGGTGCTAAACAGGGCTACATTTACGTCCGCGCGGAGTATCCGATCGCGGTTCAGCGTTTGGAGATCGCGCTGGCGCAGGCGCGCGAAGCCGGTCTGTTGGGCGACAACATTCTCGGCTCGGATTTCTGCTTTGATATCGAGATCCGCTTGGGCGCCGGTGCGTTTGTGTGCGGCGAAGAGACCGCGCTGATGACCTCTATTGAAGGCCGTCGCGGTGAGCCGCGTCCCCGCCCGCCGTTCCCGGCGGTCAAGGGTCTGTTCGGCAAGCCGACCGTTCTCAACAACGTGGAGACCTATTCGAACATTCCGCAGATCATCCGCAAGGGTGCGGCGTGGTATTCCTCGATGGGCACCGAAACCTCCAAGGGCACCAAGGTATTTGCTCTGGGCGGCAAGATCACCAACGTCGGTCTGGTCGAAATCCCGATGGGTACCACCCTGCGCGAGATCGTTGAGGAGATCGGCGGCGGCATCCCGAACGGTAAAAAGTTCAAAGCCGCGCAGACCGGCGGTCCGTCCGGCGGTTGTATTCCGGCTTGCCACATCGACACCCCCATCGACTACGAGCATTTGACGGCCTTGGGCTCGATGATGGGCTCCGGCGGCTTGATCATTATGGATGAGGACACCTGTATGGTGGACATCTCCAAGTTCTACTTAAACTTCACGGTAGACGAGTCTTGCGGAAAGTGCACACCCTGCCGCATCGGCACCCGCCGTTTGCTGCAGTTCCTTGAGAAGATCACCAGTGGCGAGGGCGAGTTGAGCGATCTGCAGAAGATCGAGGATCTGGCCAACCATACGAAGACCTCCTCGCTGTGCGCGCTGGGACAGTCGGCTCCCAACCCGGTCCTCTCTACCATCAAGTATTTCAAAGACGAGTACATCGAGCATATCACCGACAAGCATTGTCCGGCCGGCGTCTGCAAGAGCTTAACGCAGTTTGAGATCATTCCGGCGTTGTGCAAAGGTTGTACGCTGTGCGCACGCAACTGTCCGGTGGATGCTATTTCCGGCAAGGTTAAGGAACCGCACGTGATCGACAAGTCCGTCTGTATCAAGTGTGGTCTGTGTGAACGCAACTGCAAGTTTGGTGCAGTTGTGAAAAAGTGAGAAGGAGGGATCTTGACATGGAAAAGACGAATATGATTCATTTGAAGATCAACGGCATTCCGGTCGAGGTGCCGGCCGGCTCGACCATTCTGCAAGCGGCGAAAAAGGCGAACATCGAAATCCCGTCGCTGTGCTACTTAAAAGACGTTAACTGCATCGGCGCGTGCCGTGTGTGCGTCGTGGAGATTGCCGGCCGCAACGGTCTGGTCGCTTCCTGCGTGTATCCGGCGGAGGAAGGCATGGAGGTGTTGACCAACACGCCCAAAGTCCGTACCTCGCGCAAAACCACCATTGAGCTGATCCTCTCCACCCACCGCAAGAAGTGCCTTTCCTGCGTGCGCGGCAACAACTGCGAACTGCAGAAAATGGCGTTCGACTACGGTGTTGACGAGGATCGCTTCAAGGGCGACGACGCCACCTATCCCATTGACGACGCTTCCCCTTACATTGTGCGCGACAACAGCAAATGCATCCAGTGCATGCGCTGTGTGGCGGCTTGCAAAAACATCCAGAGCGTCTCCTGTATCGGTCCGATCAAGCGCGGCTACAACGTACACGTCGGCTGTGCATTTGAAAAGAGCTTGAACGACTCGCCGTGTGTGGGTTGCGGCCAGTGCATCGTTGCCTGTCCGGTCGGCGCGCTCTACGAAAAGAGTCAGATCGATCGAGTGTGGGATGCCATCTCCGATCCGAAGAAAAAGGTCGTATTCTTTACGGCACCTTCCATCCGTGCGACGCTCGGCGAGTGCTTTGATATGCCGATCGGCACCAATGTAGAAGGCAAGATGGTCGCTTCCATCCGTCGCTTGGGCGTGGACGCGGTGTTCAATATGGACATCACCGCCGACCTGACCATTTTGGAGGAAGCACACGAGTTGATCGATCGCGTTACCAAGCAGAAAACGCTGCCGATGTTTACCTCCTGCTGCCCGGGTTGGATCAAATTCTGCGAGCATTATTATCCGGAATTCCTCCCACATCTGTCCACCTGCAAATCGCCGCAGCAGATGTTTGGCGCTGTGCTCAAAAGCTACTATTGCCAGAAGATGGGCATCAATCCCAAGGATCTGTTTGTGGTCAGTATCATTCCGTGTACCGCCAAGAAGTTCGAAGTTACGCGCGAAGAACTGCGCACCTTTGATTTCGATGATGTGGACGTGGCACTTACCACGCGCGAACTGGCTAAGATGATTCAGGGTGCCGGTATCTCGTTTGCCGATATCGAAGACGAGACGTTCGACGATCCGTTTGAAACCGCTTCGGGCGGCGCGGCGATCTTCGGTGCGACCGGCGGTGTTATGGAAGCGGCGCTTCGCACCGCCGCGTATATGCTCGACGGTAACGCCAAGAAAGTGGAATTCAAGGAAGTCCGCGGCACCGATGCCATTAAGGAAGCGACCTATAAGATTGCCGGCATGGAGATCAACGTAGCCGTCGCCTCCGGTCTGGCCAATGCACGCAAGATTATCGAGCAGGTGAAGTCCGGCGAAAAGAACTATCATATGGTCGAGATCATGGCGTGTCCGGGCGGTTGCATCAACGGCGGCGGTCAGCCGGTACAGCACGATTCCGTGCGCAATTACAAGGATCTCAAATCCTTGCGCGCCAAGGCGCTGTACGATGCGGACAGTTCGATGAAGCTGCGCAAATCCCACGAAAGCCCCGTTGTCAAGATGCTGTACGACGAGTATTTCGATGCACCGGGTAAGGCGCGTGCTCACAAACTGTTGCATACGACATACGTCAAACGCGGCAAATAAATCAAGCAAAAAGACGGTTCATCGAACGATGAACCGTCTTTTTATTATCGTATAATGCCGCCGCCGAGAACATAGTCGCCGTCGTACAGCACGACCGATTGTCCTTTGGCAATCGCGCGCTGCGGCTCGTCAAAGACGATCGTAACCGTATCCCCTGCCGGATAGACGGTGGCGTCCGTTTCCGGTTGCTGATAGCGGATACGCGCCTTGCAACGAAACTCTGTCGGGGGCGTCTCCCACGCGATCCAATTGAATGCCGAGGCGGTGAGTTCTCTTTGGAATAGTTCCTCGTTTTTGCCCAACAAAACCGTGTTGTCGTTTACGCGCTTTTCGCACACATACATTGGCTCTTTCAGCGAGAGACCCAGTCCCTTGCGCTGACCGATCGTATACCGAATGACGCCCTTATGCGTGCCCAGCACGTGGCCGTCGCGATCCACGAAAGGACCGGCCGGATAGGTTTTGCCGGTCATTTGCTCAATCACCGCGGCGTAGTCGCCGTCCGGCACAAAGCAGATATCCTGACTATCGCGTTTATGGGCGTTGAGGAAGCCCTGCTCCTCGGCGATCCGGCGTGTCTCGGCCTTGGAAAGACCTCCCAGCGGAAACCGCGTGTGCGCCAGTTGCTCCTGCGTCATCGAATACAGCACGTAGCTCTGGTCCTTGGTGAGATCGGCGGCTTTTTTCAGAAGCCAACGCCCCTCCCTCTGTTCGATCTGCGCATAGTGACCGGTGACGATCACATCGCAACCCAGTTCTCTGGCGCGGCGGTAAAACCGATCAAATTTCAAAAACCGATTGCAATCGATGCACGGATTGGGAGTTTCGCCGCGCTCATAGGCGGCGACAAACCGATCGATCACCGCTTCTTTGAAATCCGCCGTGAAATTGAACACATAAAACGGCATCCCCAATCGGACGGCTACGCTGCGCGCATCCTCCACATCCGACAGCGAACAGCACGTACCCTCCGCTTCATCGGTGCCCTCGTACAGTCGCATAGTCGCGCCCATACACTCGTATCCCTGCTGTTTTATCAAATAAGCGGCGACGCTGGAATCGACGCCGCCGCTCATGGCTATCAATGCTTTCATCTCATCCACCACAGTGCTCGCAATGCTCACAATCCGGAAACTGCGAAGCATCGTATTCGATGCCGTGGGTGTCGTAGTAGTTCTTGACCGCTTTCTTGATCGCTTCCTCCGCCAACACCGAACAATGCAGTTTGTGTGCCGGCAGACCGTCGAGCGCTTCCGCCACCGCTTTGTTGGTCAGCGCCAGCGCATCCGACAACGGCTTGCCCTTGATAAGCTCGGTCGCCATCGAGCTGGACGCGATCGCGCTGCCGCAACCAAACGTTTCAAACTTCACGTCGGTAATCACATCGTTATCGATTTTGAGGTAAATCTTCATAATATCGCCGCAACGGGCGTTGCCGACCTCGCCTACGCCGTCGGCGTTTTCGATGACACCGACGTTGCGCGGATTGGTGAAATGATCCATTACTTTTTCGCTATACAGAGCCATATTACATTCCTCACTTAATGATAAATTCTTTCCGTCCTTCGACCATATCACGCCATACCGGCGACATATTGCGCAGGTAGGCGACCACCTCCGGAATGGCGGTCAGCATATAGTCAACCTCCTCCTCGGTGTTTTCCGGACAGAGCGACAGGCGCAAAGAGCCGTGTGCGATCTCGTGCGGGCGCCCGATGGACAACAGCACGTGCGACGGCTCCAGCGAGCCGCTGGTACACGCCGAACCGGAAGAAGCACAAATGCCCTTTTGATCCAACAACAGCAAGAGCGATTCGCCCTCGATGCCTTCGAAGCAGAAATTGACGTTGCCGGGCAGACGGCTGTCGCGGTCGCCGTTTAAGATGCTGTGCGGGATCTGTGACAGACCGGCGATCAGCTTATCGCGCAGACGCGCCATATACGCGGCGTTTTGCTCTCGATGAGCGCAGGCATCGGCAAAAGCCGCCGCCATACCCATGATCGCCGGTACGTTTTCAGTGCCGGCGCGTTTACCGCGCTCCTGTGCACCACCCTCGATGAGATTGGTGATCAGGATGCCTTTGCGAACGTACAGCGCACCCACGCCTTTCGGGCCGTGGAATTTGTGCGCAGAAAGCGACAGCATATCGATGTTTTGTGCCTGCACATCAATATCCAGATGACCGGCAGCCTGCACCGCATCGGTGTGGAACAGCACGCCTCTCTCGCGGCAGACCGCGCCGATCTCGGCGATCGGCAAAACCGATCCGATCTCGTTGTTGGCGTACATCGTCGTCACAAGGCAGGTATCCTCACGAATGGCAGCCGCCACCTCAGCAGCGGACACCATACCGTTGTCGTGCACATCCAGCAGGGTGATCTCGTACCCCTCACGCTCCAGCTTTTTGAGCGTGTGCAACACCGCATGATGTTCAAACGCCGTGGAAACGATGTGGCGCTTGTTCTTTCGTGCGCCAATGCGCGCCGCCGACAAAATCGCCTGATTATCCGCCTCGCTGCCGCCGGAAGTGAAATATACTTCGCGCGGCTCACAGCCCAGCAGCGATGCCATAGTTTCGCGTGCCTTGACCAGCGCCTCGGCCGCCTCTTGTCCGGCGGTGTGCAGGCTGGAGGGGTTGCCGTAGACGGTTTGCATATACGGAAGCATCGCTTCAATCGCGATGGAACTCATTTTGGTGGTAGCCGCATTATCGGCATAAACGTTCATCCGAACACGTCCTTTCTTTTAACCTATTAAATAAATAGGTTTTCCGTCGACATCATACCATTTTTATAGTATGTTGTCAATGCTATTTACAAAAATTATAGCCATTCTTCCCCAAAAATAAACATCCGGCATTTGTAAGGTGTTTTGCCTTTACAAATGCCGGATGTTTCTAAGTTTTCGAAAACCCACCCCTTATCTCATACAGACAAGGGTTTGCCGTCCAATACAGCGGCTTCCAAGCGATCTCCGCGGTAGTTGAGCTTCAGCGAAAAGAACGGGGCATCGGTACGCAAAAGATCCAAAAAGATCCGATCCCCTTGCCACAGCGGCAGGTTGCGAGTTTCATCGAACGGCACCCATTCTAGAACTCCCTCGTCGCACTCGGTGAGTTCCCCGGTAAATTGATCGGCAGTAAACAGGTGCATCCACTCGGTGCCGTATTGATCGGATACGAAGGTGACCAGACCGCGATAGCGATAGCGGGTCAAGGTCAGCCCGCTTTCCTCCAAAACCTCGCGGCATACGCAATCCTCGGGGCTTTCCCCTTCCTCCAGCTTGCCGCCCAGTCCCAGCCATTTGTCGCGGTTCATATCCCCAACCTTTTTGACGCGGTGAAGCATCAGCCAACAACCGTCTTTTTCAATGTAGCAGAGCGTCGTGTTTTGCATAGCACCACCTCAGGCACGTTAGGTCAAGAGCATACGGTCGTTTGCCGCGCCGTCGGAGCCGGATTTGGCAAAGATCGCCAACAGATCCTCCACGGTGAGCTTGGATTTTTCCTCGCCGGAAACATCCAGAATAATGCGACCGGCATTCATCATAATCAGACGATTGCCGTGCGCCAGTGCATCTTTCATATTGTGGGTGATCATCAGCGTGGTCAGTTGTTCGCTCTCAACGATCTCGCGTGTAATGCTCAAAACCTTTGCAGCGGTTTTGGGGTCCAGAGCCGCGGTATGCTCATCCAGCAACAGCAATTTCGGATGATTCATCGAAGCCATCAGCAGTGTGATCGCCTGACGCTGTCCGCCGGACAGCAAGCCGACCTTGGTGGACATCCGATCCTCTAAGCCGAGGTCCAAACGCTTGAGCATCTCACGGTATTTCTCGCGATCTTTTTGCACGATCGACCAGGAAAGCCCACGCGATTTGCCGCGACGCTTGGCCAGCGCCATATTTTCCTCGATCCACATATCGGCAGCCGTACCGGTCATCGGATCCTGGAACACGCGGCCAATAAACTTGGCGCGTTTATGCTCCGGCCATTTGGTGATATCCTCGCCGTCAATCACAATGCTGCCTTCGTCAACCGGAAACGTACCGGCGATAGCGTTGAGCATAGTGGATTTACCGGCGCCGTTGCCGCCGATAACTGTCACAAAATCGCCTTCGTTTAAGGTGATCGTCAAATCGTCCAGCGCCACCTTTTCGTTGACGGTGCCGGCGTTAAAGATCTTCGTGATGTTTTTCAGTTCCAGCATATCACGACACCTCCTTTTTGTGGTGCTTCTTGCCGAAATAGTGCGTTTTCAAATAAGGGACCGCCAAGAAAATCGCCACCACCAGCGCCGACAGCATCTTCAGCAAATCGGTATCCAAGCCGAGGAATACAACCGTTTGATAAACGATATAGTACACGATGCCGCCCAGCACCACGCCAAGCAATCGCACCACAAAATTCTGTGGAAATTTGGACACGATCACCTCACCGATGATCACCGCCGCCAGACCGATTACGATCGCGCCGCGACCGTCGTTGATATCGGCCGAGCCCTTGTACTGCGCAAGCAACGCGCCCGAAAGCGCCACCACACCGTTGGAAAGCATCAGACCAACGATCTTGATCGTACTGGTGTTAATGCCTTGCGCGCGAGCCATTTTCTCGTTGTTACCTGTCGCGCGGACTGCCGCACCGTAGCGAGTACCAAAGAACCAGTACAACACCGCGATCAGCACCACGCAGAACAAAAACAGAATAACCAGCGCGCGATAGCGGCTCATCTGCGAGATCAACACGTCATACACGCGCGCCGGCAGCGCCTGGTTGGCCTTACCCATAATTTTTAGGTTGACCGACCACAAAATCAGCTGCGTCAAAATACCGGACAAAATAGCCGGAATTCCCATTAGCGTATGGAATAAGCCTGTCAGCAGACCACACAGCATACCAACCAACATCGACACGAGCATTGCCGGCCAGACGTTCCAGCCAGACGTCATCAACATCGCGCACGTGGCCATGCCGGTGACCATTGAGCCGTCAACTGTCAGATCGGCCACATCCAAAACCTTATACGTAATATATACACCGATCGCCATAATACCCCAAATCATTCCTTGGGCAACAGCACCCGGCATAGCATTCAGTAATCCTTGCATACCTTCTTCTCCCTATTTTATGATACGGAAAATGTGCCGCTTCCAACTGGCAGCGGCACATATGGTGCGATGAAATTTTATTCGATCGCCACGTAGCCTTCCGGCGGCGTGATACCCAACTCGGTGCAGATGGACTTGTTGTACTTCTTCACCGGATTGGTATCGTACTCAATCGGCATCTCGGAGATATCCGACTCGCCCTTCAGAATCTTGACCGCCATCTCACCGGTCTTACGACCGAGGTTCTCGTAGCTGATGGACAACGTCGCAATACCACAGCCGCTGCAAATGCCTTCTTCGCCGGCAATGATCGGCACTTTCTTGGGAAGCGTCACGCTGTTGATGGTCGCCGTGCAATCCGCCGCCTTGTTATCGGTCGGGACATAGATAGCATCCGACCAGTCGGCCGCCGCCTCGGTAACCTGCGCGACATCGTTGCTATCCGCAAACGAGAAACGCTTGGTTTCGATATTCTTCTTACCCAACTCATCCTCGATGACCTTAACCTGATACTCGGAGTTGGCTTCGGCCGAGCAGTACAGCAAGCCGACCTTCTTCGCATTCGGGCACAGATCCACGATCATCTGCGCCTGCTCGGTAAGCGGCGCCAGATCGGACGTGCCGGAAATGTTACCGCCGACCGTACCGCTGAAATTCTCAATTTCCAGCGCCACACCGTACTCGGTAACGGAGGTGCCGAGAATCGGAATATCCAACGTGGCGTTCGCCGCCGCCTGCAAAGCGCCGGTGGCGTTGGCCATAATCAGATCAACATTTTTGGAGACAAAATCGTTAACAATGGTCGAGCAGGTGCTGGTCTCGCCCGCACCGTCGCCCTCAATAAAGGTAACCTTATCACCAAATTCCTCGGTCAACACATCTTTAAAGCCCTTGGTGGCAGCATCCAAAGCCACGTGCGTGGTCAATTGGCAGATGCCAACCGTGAACGTATCCTTATCGCTGCCACCCAACGGCAGTTTCGGATCGTCATTCTGTGCAGCGCTATCGCAACCAAAGCACAGAAGCACCATCATCAGTGCCAACAAAATCGATAAAACCTTTTTCATAAAAATTCCTCCTTTAGCGATTTAAAGGGTTAACGCTTTTATGTGTTAAAGTGTACTCCTATTTTTCTCACTTGTCAAGAGGTTTTTGTAAAAAATTTAAATTTTTTCTAAAAAAATCCCACCGCTTTTAACGGTGGGATTGGTGTCAGCTGAGAACCAGATCGCTCTTAAAGCCTTCGTCGGCTACACAGAGGTAGGTTTTGCCGGTATTCAGTTTGACTTTGCTACCGTCCGCTTCGTACAGCGTAAAGCCGTCGGAGGACAGTTTGTAGGTGATGTCGCGAGCGCCGCCGGCGGTCATCACCTTGCCGGAACCGGATTCCAGATCAAAGCCATAGGTCTGTTTGCTGCCCATATTTTCGGCGTATTTGCTGCCGTAGATCACCACCACATTGTTGACCTGAATGGGATCGCCGGCCAACGAAACGTGTTTTTCGGTGGAGTCGGCCTTGCCAAAATACTTGGTGTAAACACCGGAGGTGGCGTCATACTTAAAGGTGATGGTTTCCGAGGCGCTGACCGCAATCTGCGCGGTGGTGACGTTGTTGCCACCAGCCGTCGTCTGAGCACCAAACTCAAACGGCATATCCGCCTGCGCGGTCGTCGCATAACCACGATTGGTCGCAAGTTCGGCAATTTCTTTGCCGCCGGTGGTAAGCGTGTATTCGGTGGCGCGCTCCTGCAGCAACTGCTTATCGCGCCAGAAGTACGCCCCGTTGCCCTGCTCGTCTGCGTCGCTGATATCAATGCGGGAGATCAACTGGCGGCCGGCCTTAGAGGCGCCGCAGTGTACATAAATCAGATCCAGCGCATTGGCAATTTGAATGAACGGCGTACGGGCGCTGCGCACCGGCGTCAGCGATGCCGGCATACGGCTGGTCGAACCGAAAATCGCCATAATGCGCGTAACCGCGCCCTCGGTTTCGATTTCAACATACATATCCGCTTTATCGATGTTCGCCTGCGGACGCGAAGCCCAATAGTCATTGGAAATCATCACGCCGACCGGACGGGTGGGTTGACCAAGGTCAATGTCCTCCAAACCGGTGACGATGTTATACTGTTTTTGCGGGGCAGTCGTGGTCGTCGTGGTCGTCGAATCCCCCGACGGCTGCTCGTCGTCGGTCTTGGCGCAACCCACCACGCTGAAAAGCAATGTCACACACAGCAATACAGACAGGATTTTCTTCAACATAGCATTCCCTCTTTTCAGATAAAATCACTATGTTCAGTATAACGCATTCGACAAGAAATTACAAGTATTTCTCATAGAAAAGCGACGGTTATTTTTGGACAAAAAGAGAGGTCTGCCCCGTTTGCACGGAACAGACCTCTTTGGTTTCGTTTTGTAACCTACGTTTCAACAATTAGTTGACGGAGGTGACAACGCCCGAACCGACGGTACGGCCGCCTTCGCGGATAGCGAAGCGGAGACCTTCTTCGATAGCGATCGGGGTGATGAGCTCAACGTTCATAACAACGTTGTCGCCCGGCATGCACATCTCGGTGCCTTCCGGCAGGTTGATGACGCCGGTCACGTCGGTCGTACGGAAGAAGAACTGCGGACGGTAGTTGTTG
>JAFQJL010000029.1 GCA_017414965.1 Clostridia bacterium | reverse complement strand
TTGCACACGATAAAAAGAAAAATGAAATCATCGAACTTGCCAAGAAATACAAAGATGTCCTCGGCAAATATGAACTCTATGCAACCGGTACCACCGGAACACTTATTATGGGTGAAACCAGACTTAAGATTACAAGAATGAAAAGCGGTCCGAAAGGCGGCGACCAACAGATCGGTGCTATGCTTGCAAACGGCGAACTTGATTTGATCGTTTTCTTGCGTGATCCACTTACTGCGCAGCCGCACGAACCGGATGTATCAGCACTTCCTCGTTTGGGTGATGTACAGAAAATTCCGCTTGCTACCAATGTAAATAGTGCGACTATTATGTTGGAAGCTTTGAAAGATGAAACCTTTTTTAATATGATAAAAGGCTCAAATCCAGACGACTAAAAAACGAAAGGCATCGCTCACAACAGCGGTGCCTTTGCATATGCCTATATTGCGCCTATTCTATGCCCATTTTTTGCCTATAAAAAGACGATTCTTTGCCGATGACATTGGGATATGAATCATATATAATTGTTATTGTGAGAAAATATAATTAAAGAAATTTTTTGGAAATTGCCATATTATCGATTTTCTATACGTGTTTATATTATGAAAGGGTAAAATAAGTTTATGGATGATAAAATATTTAAATCAAAAATCATGATTTTGAAAAAGAATGTGTTGACGCAGCATATGGAACCTAAATTCTTTGATTTTCTGCCGGAAGATTTCTATCAAATTAATAAAGACCAATTAATGTATATGTGGCACTTCTTGTCAGATAAGGATATCGCCGAGCTTTATGATATTCCTGTGCGTAAAGTGAAAAATCGTCGTCACGATTTTAATATTAAGCCAGTTACGTCTGCTATTGATCGAATAGAACGTGAACTGTACGGACGAGAAGATTGGCTTGAGGAAGAATTAAAAAGCGTGCTTCCGTTTGAGTATAATAATGGCAATATTCCACATACTAACTCCACACCATTAAATAGTGAAAAGGAGTTTTTATATATGAAAGCAACAGGAATAGTTCGTAGAATAGATGACCTCGGGCGGGTGGTGATTCCGAAGGGGATTCGCCGTACCATGCATATCCGCGAGGGCGATTCGCTCGAGATCTTCACCGACCGCGACGGACAGGTTATTTTCAAAAAATACTCGCCCATCGGGGAAATGGGACACCTTGCCGCCTTATACGCCGAGGCGCTCAGTCGCGCTTGCGGACGGCCGGCACTGGTCTTTGACCGCGACCGCGTAGTCGCGGTGGCGGGCGCCTCCAAGCGCGAGTTTCTGGATCGCGATATTTCCTCGGTGCTGGACGAGCTGCTCGACGCACGCCGGTCGTACCGACGCGAAAGCGGCGAGCGCGCCTTTCGACCGGTCGCCAACGCCGACGCTGAGGCGGTAGCCGTCGAGCCGATTCTCGCCGACGGCGACGTCGCCGGTGCGGTGTGTCTGCTGGCGAGTGCCGAGCATCCGCGCCCCAGCGAAACCGACAGCAAGCTCGTGGCCGTGGCGGCCGTACTGCTCGGCAAGCAAATGGAAGAAGGATAATTTTTTTAAAAACCCATCCCTTTCGTTTTTATTCGCTGTGTTTTGCGCATAAGAAAACCTGCCCCTGAAAATCAGGGGCAGGTTTTTGTTTTTGATTACTTGCTGATGTTGGTTTGAGGGTGGCCAGCTGATTTTTGAGTTCCGCCGGCAGTCTGTCGCCAAACTTGCCGTAGAATTCTTCGATCGCCGCGGCATCCTCCGCCCACAGAGCGCAATCGACCGACAGCAGATCCGCCATCGTTTCCTTGCTGATATCCAGACCGGTGGTATCGATATCCTCAACGTTCGGCAGGTAGCCGATCTCGGTCTCGCGGGCGTCCGCCTTGCCCTCGCAACGAGCGAGGATCCAGTTCAGAACACGCATATTGTCGCCAAAGCCCGGCCAGATGAAATCGCCGTTATCGTCGGTACGGAACCAGTTGACATTGAAGATCTTCGGAGCCTTGTCGCCGAGCTTTTCGCCCATCGCGAGCCAGTGTGCCCAGTAGTCGCCCATATGGTAGCCGCAGAACGGCAGCATCGCCATCGGATCGCGGCGGACAACGCCTACAGCGCCGGCCGCGGCCGCGGTGGTCTCGGAAGCCATGATGGAGCCGACAAACACGCCGTGCTTCCAATCACGCGACTGGTAAACCAGCGGAGCGGTCTTGGCACGACGGCCGCCGAACACGATCGCGCTGATCGGCACGCCCTTTTCGGAGTTGAACTCGCTGCTGATGCACGGGCAGTTGATCGCCGGCGCGGTGAAGCGGGAGTTCGGGTGAGCCGCACAGGTGGACTTATCCTTCTTGTCGAACTTCGCCGGATCCCACGCGTTGCCGCGCCAATCGGTCGCGCCTTCCGGCAGGTTCTTATCCAGACCCTCCCACCAGACGCAGTTGTCGGCGGTGTGAGCGACGTTGGTGAAGATGGTATTCTTGCGGGTGGACTCCAGCGCGTTGAAGTTGGAGTGAGCGTTGGTGCCCGGCGCCACGCCGAAGAAGCCGTTCTCCGGGTTGCACGCCCACAGGCGACCGTCTTCGCCGATGCGCATCCACGCGATGTCGTCACCGACACACCAGACCTTGTAGCCCTGATCCAAGAAATACTTCGGCGGGATCAACATAGCGAGGTTGGTCTTGCCGCAAGCGGACGGGAACGCCGCCGCGATATACTTGATTTCGCCCTTCGGATTCTCGAGGCCGAGGATGAGCATATGCTCTGCCAGCCAGCCTTCCTGACGGCCGAGGTTGGACGCGATGCGGAGTGCGAAGCACTTCTTGCCCAGCAGCACGTTTCCGCCGTAGCCGGAGTTGACCGAGATGATGGTGTTGTCCTGCGGGAAGTGGCAGATATACCGCTTCTCTTCATCCAGCTCGCACTTGCAGTGCAGGCCGCGGACCCAGTCGTTGGAGTCGCCGAGAGCCGCATAGACATCCTTGCTCATACGGGTCATGATCGCCATGGACACCACCACGTAGATGGAATCGGTGATCTCGATGCCGTACTTCGCAAACGGCGAGCCGATCGGGCCCATCGAATACGGGATGACATACATCGTGCGACCCTTATAAGAGCCACGGGCGATGTCGTACAGCAGCTTGTAGCAGTCGTTCGGATCCATCCAGTGGTTGGTGGGGCCGGCATCCTCTTCCTTTTCCGAGCAGATGAAGGTGCGGTTTTCCACACGCGCCACGTCGTTGAGCGCCGAACGGTGCAGCACGCAACCCGGCAGTTTCTCCTCGTTCAATTTGATGAGTTCGCCGGTCTTGAACGCTTCCTGGCGCAAGCCTTCGAGCTGCTCCTCCGAGCCGTCGATCCACATCACGCTGTCCGGATTGAGCAGTTCGATTTTGTCCTGCACCCAATCCAGAATCGACTTGTTGGTAGTCAGATTGGTCATAATAAAAACTCCTTTCAAGGGGTAATTTGCCTAGATACCCAGTTTAATGGTATTATACCACGGCGCGCGGCTTTTTGACAAGAGGGTTTTGGAGATTTTCCGCACGGTTTCTGATATTTTCGGCGGTGTTTTTTATCTTTTCGGTATATTGTCCAGTTTTGGAGAGAAAAAATCCCCTCGGAGAGCTCCGAGGGGATTTTTGGTTATGAGGGTTGATTACTTCTGCGCGTACAGCTCGCCCAAACGAGTGAGGTGCTCGTAGCGCGACACCGCGTTGGCGGCCGCCGTTTCGAACAGTTCCTCCGCACGATCCGGGAACGCACGAGTCAGGGAGGCATAACGGGCTTCGCCCATCAGGAACTCCTTGTAATCCGTAACCGGCACCTTGCTGTCGAGGCTGAACGGGTTCTTGCCCTCGGCCTTGAGAGCCGGGTTGTAACGGAACAGGTTCCAGTAGCCGCAATCCACAGCCTTCTTCATCTCGGCCTGGCAGTTGGTCATACCGCCCTTGATGCTGTGCATCTCGCAGGGAGCGTAACCGATGATGAGGGACGGGCCCGGATAGGCCTCGGCCTCGGTGATGGCCTTGATGGTCTGGTTGTTGTCCGCGCCCATCGCGATCTGCGCCACGTACACATAGCCGTAGGACATCGCGATCTCCGCGAGCGACTTCTTGGCGATCGCCTTACCGGCGGCGGCGAACTGCGCCACCTGACCGATCTGGGAAGCCTTGGAAGCCTGACCGCCGGTGTTGGAGTACACCTCGGTATCAAACACGAACACGTTGACATCTTCGCCGGCCGCGAGGACGTGATCCAAGCCGCCGAAGCCGATATCGTAAGCCCAGCCGTCGCCGCCGAAGATCCACACGGACTTCTTGGACAGGAAGGCCTTCTTCGCCAGAATGGACTGGCACAGCTCGCACTTGCCGTTCTTCTCGAGCTCGGCAACGAGAGCCTTGGTGGCGGCCACGTTCTTCTTGCCGTCCGCCACGGTGTCGAGGTACGCCTGAGCCGCCGCCTTGGTGGCTTCCGGCGCCTTCTCGGAGGCAACCAGCTCGCCGACCTTCGCGATCAGATCGTCACGGAGGGTCTTCTGAGCCATATACATACCGTAACCGTGCTCGGCGTTGTCCTCAAACAAGGAGTTCGCCCACGCCGGACCGCGGCCCTCGGCATTAACGGTGTACGGCGAGGTCGCCGCCGGACCGCCCCAGATGGAGGAGCAACCGGTCGCGTTGGAGATATACATACGGTCGCCGAACAGCTGCGTCACGAGGCGCGCATACGAGGTTTCGGCGCAACCGGCGCAAGAGCCGGAGAACTCGAGCAGCGGCTTGCGATACTGGCTGGCGATGACGTTCTCGCCGACCATATCCGCCTTCTCGGTGACGTTGGCCACACAGTAGTCAAACACCGGCTGCTGATCGTTCTGCGTCTCACGCGGCACCATCTTGAGCGACTTGGTCGGGCAGACGCCGATGCAGACGCCGCAACCCATACAATCCATCGGCGAGACCGCCAGCGTGTATTTGTACGGCTTGTTGCGGATGTCCTTGATCTTCATCGACTCCGGACCGGCCGCGACTTCCTCTTCGGTCATCGCAAACGGACGGATGGTCGCGTGCGGGCAGACAAACGCGCACTTGTTGCAGTTGACGCAGGTTTCGTTGTTCCATTCCGGAACCATCACCGCGACACCGCGCTTCTCGTAAGCGGCAGCGCCCAGCGGATAGGTACCGTCGGCGTGCTCCACAAACGCAGAGACCGGCAGCGAATCGCCGTCCATCTTGCCAATGGGGGTAAGCACTTCGTTGACCATCTTGACCACGCGGGCCGGACCCTCGGTCGCCACCGCGACCGGCTCGTCCTTCGCCTTCGCCCAGTCGGCCGGCACGTCGATCTTCACGAACGCGTCCTTACCGGCGTCGATGGCGTTGTGGTTCTTCTCGACCACGTCCATACCCTTCTTGGAGTAGGACTTGGTGGCGGCGTCCTTCATGTGCTGGACAGCCTCGTCGATCGGCATCACGTTGGACAGCGCAAAGAACGCCGACTGCAAAATGGTGTTGGTGCGCTTGCCCATGCCAACCTTCTCCGCCAGATCGATGGCGTTGATGATATACAGCTGGATGTTGTTCTTCGCGATATAACGCTTGGTTTCCGCATTCAGATGCGCGGCGAGCTCATCCTTATCCCACTGGCAGTTGATGAGGAATACACCGCCCGGCTTGACGTCGTTGACCATCTTGAAGCCCTTGTCGATATACGACGGGTTGTGGCAGGCAACGAAGTCGGCCTTGTTGATATAATACGGGCTCTTGATCGGCTGGTCGCCAAAACGCAGGTGCGAGATGGTCACGCCGCCGGTCTTCTTGGAGTCGTACTGGAAGTACGCCTGCACGTATTTGTCGGTGTAGTCACCGATGATCTTGATGGAGTTCTTGTTCGCACCGACGGTACCGTCGCCGCCCAGACCCCAGAATTTGCACTCGATGGTGCCCTTCGCGGCGGTGTTCGGCGCAACCTCTTCCGGCAGGGACAGGTTGGTGACGTCGTCCACGATACCCACCGAGAAGTGACGCAGCGGCGCATCCTTTTCGAGTTCCTTGAACACGGCAAACGCGGACGCCGGCGTGGTGTCCTTGCTACCGAGGCCGTAACGACCGCCGATGACCTTCAGATCCGCACGATCGTTTTCCGCCAGCGCGGTCACGACATCCAAGTACAGCGGCTCGCCCAGCGCGCCGGCTTCCTTGGTGCGATCGAGCACCGCGATCTTCTTGGCGGTCGCCGGAATGGCGGCGGCCAGCTTGTCGCCCGCGAACGGACGGTACAGACGAACCTTGACCAAACCGACCTTCTCGCCGGCGGCCGTCAGGTAATCGATCACTTCCTCGATGGCGTCGCAGAACGAGCCCATCGCCACGATCACGCGCTCGGCATCCGGCGCGCCGTAGTAGTTGAACAGCTGATAATCGGTGCCCAGCTTCTCGTTGACCTTGCCCATATAGTCTTCGACAATACCCGGGATGGCGTCGTAGTACTTGTTGCAGGCTTCGCGGTTCTGGAAGTAGATGTCGCCGTTCTGGTGGGAACCGCGCATCTGCGGATATTCCGGATTGAGCGCACGGGCGCGGAACGCCTCGACCGCATCCATATCCACCATATCCTTGAGATCCGCGTAATCCCAGATCTGGATCTTCTGGATCTCATGGGAGGTGCGGAAGCCGTCAAAGAAGTTGAGGAACGGCACGCGACCCTTGATAGCCGCCAAGTGCGCGACAGCCGCGAGGTCCATAACCTCCTGCGGGTTGGTCTCGCACATCATAGCAAAACCGGTCTGACGGCACGCATACACGTCCGAATGCTCGCCAAAGATGTTCAGCGCGTGGGTCGCGACGTTACGCGCGGACACGTGGAACACGCCCGGGAGCAATTCACCGGCGATCTTGTACATATTCGGGATCATCAGAAGCAGACCCTGCGACGCGGTGAACGTGGTGGTCAACGCACCGGCGCCCAGCGAGCCGTGCACCGTACCGGCGGCACCCGCTTCGGATTCCATCTCGCACACCTTGACCGAGGTGCCGAAGATGTTTTTCAGACCGTTAGCAGACCACTGGTCGACATAGTCAGCCATCGGGCTGGACGGCGTGATCGGGTAGATGCCCGCCACTTCGGTAAACGCATACGCTACGTGTGCGGCAGCGTTATTACCGTCCATTGTTTTGAATTTTCTTGCCATTTGGAACTTCCTCCTTTAAATCTGTTGTATGACAGATATAAAATTAATTACAACCTTATAAATTGTATCACACTCCATTCGCCGTGTAAAGTCCTTTTTTACTTTTTTCTGCACAAAACCCGTTGTGTTTCTGTCTGTTTTGTGGTATGATTCAAGCAAGAAAGGGGGCGTGGCGATGGAGCGGGCGCGAGAGATCGAACGGAGCTTACAACGAAAGTTCCGCAAGACTATTATGAACCGATTTGTGATGGCTTTAAACGAATACGCGCTAATTTCTCCGGGCGACAAGATCGCTTGCTGCATCTCCGGCGGCAAGGATTCGATGCTGATGGCCAAGCTGTTTCAGGAAATCAAGCGCCACAACAAATTCCCCTTTGAGGTGGAATTTCTGGTGATGGATCCCGGCTACACCCCTGAAAATCGCCGTCGCATCGAAGAAAATCTGGCGTTGCTGGATATCCCTGCCACCATTTTTGAAACCCATATTTTCACCCATGTGGATGCCGTCACCGAAAATCCGTGCTATCTGTGTGCGCGGCAACGCCGCGGTTGGCTTTACAAGAAAGCGCAGGAGCGCGGCTGCAACAAGATCGCGTTGGGGCACCACTACGACGATGTAATCGAAACCATTTTGATGGGTATGCTATACGGCGGGCAGGCGCAGACGATGATGCCCAAGCTCCATTCGCAAAATTTTGAGGGGATGGAGCTCATCCGACCGCTGTATTTCGTTCGCGAGGCGGACATTTTGCATTGGTGTCGCTACAACGAGCTAACGTTTTTGGACTGCGCGTGTCGGATGACCGAGCGTCGCGCCGGCGAAGACGTCGGCAAACGGCAGGAGATCAAGCATCTGCTGGAACATCTCCGACAGAACAATCCGCAAGTGGACGCCAATATCTTCAACAGCGTGGTGGGGGTCAATCTGGAAACAGTGATCTCCTACCGCAAAGGCGAGCAAACGTGGCATTTTCTGGATCAATACGATACCAAAAAGGAGGAGAACTCATGAGAAAATACACCTCCAAATCCAAGCTGCGGCGGCAGGTATTTACCGAGGTCGCGCGGTTGGCATACGAGGGCGGCGACCTGAGCCGCATCAACGATCTGCCTTACAAGATCATCCCCGGCGAGATCGCCACCTACCGCGAAAGCATCTTTTTGGAGCGCGCGATCATCGGCGAGCGCCTGCGTCTGGCGATGGGTCTGCCGTTTCGTCCGATGGACAAGCACGCGCAGTTGGCCGACGGGGTAGAGGAGAGCGCGGTGCCGGAAAAATACTACGAGCCGCCGCTGATCAATATCATCAAATTCGCCTGCAACGCGTGCCCGCCCAAGAGCATCCGCGTGACCGACGGCTGTCAGGGCTGCTTGGAGCATCCCTGCCGCGAGGTCTGCCCCAAGGACGCCATTTCCATGGTCAACGGCAAGTCGGTCATCGACCCCGACAAATGCATTAAGTGCGGACGCTGCGTGAGCGCGTGTCCGTACAACGCGATCATCAAGCAGGAGCGCCCCTGCGCCAAGGCGTGCGGCATGAACGCCATTCGCACCGACGAGTACGGGCGCGCCGAGATCGATTACGACAAGTGCGTGTCCTGCGGTCAATGTCTGGTATCCTGCCCGTTTTCGGCGATCGTGGATAAATCCCAGATCTTCCAGACCATTCTCGCCATCAAGAGCGACGTGCCGGTCTACGCGGCGGTCGCGCCGGCGTTTGTGCATCAGTTTGGGCATCTTACCTCGCCGGAAAAACTGCGCGCGGCGATGAAAGCCCTCGGCTTTGCGGATATGATCGAGGTGGCGATCGGCGCCGATCTGTGCACCTTGCAGGAAGCGGAGGATTTCTTAAACGAAGTTCCCGAAAAGCTCCCGTGGATGGGCACCTCCTGCTGTCCGGCATGGAGCGTGATGGCAAAAAAGACCTTTCCGGAACACGCCGACTGCATCTCGATGGCGCTGACGCCGATGGTGCTGACCGCGCGGTTGATCAAAAAGCAGCACCCCGGCTGCAAGGTGGTGTTCATCGGCCCGTGTGCCGCCAAGAAATTGGAGGCATCCCGCCGCAGTGTCCGCAGTGACGTGGATTTCGTGCTGACCTTTGAGGAGGTCGCCGGTATGTTCGACGCCAAAGAGTTGGACTTCGCCACGCTGCCGGAGGACGAGCGACCGGTCAACGAATCCTCGGCGGACGGCCGCAATTTTGCGGTATCCGGCGGTGTGGCACAGGCGGTGGTCAACGCCGCCAAGCAGATCGCACCCGACCGCGAGATCAAGGTGGTCAGCGCGCAAGGGTTGGCGGAATGCAAAAAAATGCTCACCCTCGCCAAAGCCGGCAAATATAACGGCTATCTGTTGGAAGGTATGGCCTGCCCCGGTGGTTGCGTCGGCGGTGCCGGCGTGATCTACGAGCCGGCACAGGCCGCGAGGGCGGTGGCGGAAAACGCCGCCGCCGCGCCGTTCCAATCGGCCGTGGATACGCAGTACGGCGAATATCTGGATCTGTTGGATTGATTTTTCTCCCCGCGGACGCTTTGTCCGCGGGGTTTTTGTATGCTTTGCGCGCGCGATGTATACCGATTTCTCTTTTTGCCCACACTATTTTTGCGTATTTACAAATCATTTACAAAAAAACCCTTGACATCCGCAAAATGCCGTGTATAATAGAGTTACAGGTTAGCACTCGCAACCCCAGAGTGCTAAATTTGAAAATCGAGCGAAAGGAGTGATACCGCTATGGCGTTGGTGATGTCCCCCCGCAAGGAACAGATCCTGACCGCCCTCATTGAGGAATACATCCGCACCGGCGAGCCGGTCGGCTCCAAGTGGCTGATGGATAAGATGGAAACCGCGGTATCCTCCGCGACCATCCGAAACGAAATGGCCGACTTGGCCGCGATGGGCTACCTCGATCAGCCGCACACCTCCGCAGGCCGTGTGCCAACACCGCAGGCGTTCCGGCTGTACATTGATAAGCTGATGAAAAAGCGGAAGCTGAGCGAAAGCACCCGCCGCCACATCGACGATCGTCTGGAACGGGCGACCGATCCGGATATGCTGATGGAGGAGGCGTCGCAGATTCTCGCCGAGACCACCGGATGCGCGGCGGTCACGACGACGCCGCAGGAACAGCAGATGATGGTGCGACGCATCGAGGTTATGCTGGTTTCCTCTCACGTGGTGGCGATGATGCTGATGACCGGCTCGGGCGTGCTGCGCAGTCGCGTGTGTCGCCTGCCGCTTCACATTACGCCCGCACAGCTGTCGGCGACCATCGAGCTGCTCAACCGCCACTTCGTTGGCAAGCCGCTTTCGGCGGTCACGCTGCCGGCGGTGCAAAATCTGGTGTTGCAGCTGGGGGAAAACGCGCTGTCCTGTGCGCCGTTGCTCACCGCCTTCCACGAACTTGCGCAGACCTGCGCCGAGGCGGAAATCCGGATGAAGGGGCAACTCAATCTACTGAAAAACCCCGATTATCATCCCGAGATCGCGCGGTCGCTTTTGGGATTCCTCAGCGAAGAAAATCAACTGGTGCGCATGCTTTCGGGGCACAGCGGCGGTCTCCGCGTGGTGCTGGGCGACGAAAGTTTGCAGCCGGAGTTGACCGGATCCTCGGTCATCGTTACGCGGTATGCGCCGCATAACATCAGCGGATCGATCGGCTTGATCGGCCCTCTCCGTATGGACTATGCCACCGCGATCGCGGAGCTGGAATATATCACCGAAACCATCGAGCGCGTGCTCGGACAATTGGTGGAAGAATAAGGAGTAATCACTATGGCAGAAGAAACCAAGGTAACGCCGGAGGCGACCGCCGAAGCGGAGGCGCCGGCTCCCGAGAAACCCAAAAAGAAAAAGGTCGACAAGAAATTCGAGGAATTGCAGGCGAAGCACGACGAACTGACCGATCAGCATCAGCGGATGCTGGCCGAGTACGCCAACTACAAGCGCCGCACCGAGCAGGAGAAAATGCAGGTGGGCGAGTTCACCACCGCGGAGCTGCTCAAAAAGCTGTTGCCGGTCGTGGATAACTTCGACCGCGCGGCCGAAGCGGAAGCCGGTCCGGCTTACAAGGACGGCGTACTGATGATCGTCAAGCAATTGAACGAAACGCTTCAAAAAATCGGTCTTTCGGAGATCGAAGCGGAGGGCAAGCCCTTCGATCCGGAGATCCACTACGCCGTTCAGCGCGTAGACGCCACCGACGGCGTGGAGTCGGACACGGTTGTTTCCGTTTTGCAAAAAGGCTATACCCTCGGCGATCGCCTGGTTCGTCCGGCGATGGTCGTGGTGGCAGAATAAAATGATTAATTTAACGTCTTTTAAGACATGGAGGTAATGAATTATGGGTAAGATTATTGGTATTGACTTGGGCACGACCAATTCGTGCGTAGCGGTTATCGAAGGCGGCGAAGCGGTCGTCATCCCCAACGCGGAAGGCGGACGTACCACCCCGTCGGCTGTGGCCTTTAAGGCGGACGGCGAGCGCATCGTCGGTCGTGCGGCGAAGCAGCAGGCGATCTCCAAACCGGATCGCACCGTGCTGTCCATCAAGCGTCACATGGGCACCGACCACAAGGTCACCGTAGACGGCAAGGCGTACACGCCGCAGGAGATCTCGGCGATGATCCTGCGCAAGCTGAAGCAGGACGCGGAAGCGTACCTCGGCGGTGCGGTCACCGACGCGGTTATCACCGTGCCGGCCTACTTCTCCGACGCGCAGCGTCAGGCGACCAAGGACGCCGGTAAGATCGCCGGTCTGGAGGTCAAGCGTATCGTCAACGAGCCGACCGCGGCGGCACTCGCCTACGGCATCGACAAGGAGACCGAGCAGAAGATCTTGGTCTACGACCTCGGCGGCGGCACGTTCGACGTGTCCATCATTGAGATGGGCGACGGCGTGCAGGAAGTGCTTGCCACCAACGGCGACACCTTGCTCGGCGGCGACGACTTCGACAAGAAGATCGTTGACTGGCTGGTCGCCACCTTCAAGGCGGAGCAGGGTATGGATCTCTCTAAGGATCGTATGGCGCTCGAGCGTCTGCGTGACGCCGCCGAAAAGGCGAAGATCGACCTCTCCGGCATGACCGCCACCAACATCAACCTGCCGTTTATCGCGCAGGATCAGGACGGTCCGAAGCACCTCGACGTGTCGCTGTCCCGTGCGAAGTTCAACGAACTGACCGCCGATCTGGTCGCCCGCACCGTCACGCCGGTTAAGCAGGCGTTGTCGGATGCCGGTTTGACCGCGGCGGATATCGACAAGGTGCTGCTGGTGGGTGGTTCCACTCGTATTCCGGCGGTTCAGGATAAGGTAAAAGAGTTGCTCGGCAAAGAGCCGTTTAAGGGCATCAATCCGGACGAATGCGTCGCGATGGGCGCCGCGCTTCAGGGCGGCGTGCTGCAGGGAGACGTCAAGGGTCTGTTGCTGTTGGATGTCACCCCGCTGTCGCTGGGTGTGGAAACGATGGGCGGCGTTATGACCCGCGTGATTGAGCGCAACACCACGATTCCCACCAAAAAATCGCAAATTTTCTCGACGGCACAAGATAATCAACCGTCGGTGGAAGTGCACGTGTTACAAGGTGAACGTGATTTTGCCCGTGATAACAAAACGCTCGGTATGTTCCACTTGGACGGTATTGCTCCCGCACGCCGCGGTGTGCCGCAAATTGAAGTTACCTTTGACATTGACGCCAACGGTATTTTAAAGGTTTCCGCCAAGGACTTAGACACCATGAAGGAACAGTCCATCACCATCACTGCCTCCGATAGAATGTCTGACCTTGAAGTAGAGCAGGCCATGCGTGATGCGGCAGAATACGCCGGCTTGGATGCCCTCCGCGTAGAAGCTCTGGAGCTTTCCAGAGAAGCACAAACCACTTGGTCCAAAGCCCAGCAGTTATTAAAGGATGAGAAAAAGACCATGGACAAGGCAAAGAAAAAGCAGTTAAAAAAAGATTCGGACGCTTTACAGAAAACTTTATCCAAGCTTCGCGTAGATAAGGTCACACCGGAGCAGATTGAGAATATCAGACAGGCTAAGTCACAGTTAGAAATCACTTTAGGATAACAGATACAATGAAAGACCAACCAGCGGCAACATGCTTTGCCATCGGTTGGTCTTTTTACATATTATGTCTATATTCCGGGGTGAATTTTTTCGTACTGCACCTTCTCCTCTACCTGCTTTGCAAACTCCTCTGCCGTTCCAAGCAGCAGTTCCTTCTTCTGCAACAACACCAGTTGGTTCTCATAAATCAATCCAAACAAATCAGCAGTTTCCAAAGCACAT